>CAZNFJ010000093.1:0-2571 GCA_964572685.1 uncultured Legionellaceae bacterium | reverse complement strand
ACGTACGGTTCTAAGAGGGGTCCACTGGGGTAACCTGGTGGGTCTACTCACATGTGATCTTGCCCTGTGACTTGAATGGACAAATGAAAAAAGTTATTATTGTTTAACAATAATAACCATAAAGAACCTCCTAAATGATTCTAACTTTTCAATCTAAAGCTAAAAATTTTATAAATAAATTATACAAGCGAATTAATCTTCCACAAAGGATTTTCGTTCTATTTAGTCGAACTCAAAAGTTTCTTGGGCTTAACGCAAATAATAGTGAAGTTAATGAGTTATCTGTTTATATTAAAGAATCGTTAATAGAACAACAAATGATCAGAAAATCCTTAACTGAGATGATGGATTTACTTTTAGATTATCAAACGACAAAATTACAAAATAATCACTTAAATCCCTTGAATGCCTATGGTTGTAAGGGTTTTTCTCAAACAGATGAAGATGGCATAACAATTGAAATTATTAAAAGATTACAATTAAAAAATGGTACATATGCAGAATTTGGAGTTGGAAATGGAATGGAGAATAATACGCTGATTCTTGCATCAATGGGTTGGCGGGGATTTTGGGTTGGTGGCGAAGAATTAGCTTTTAAAACTAATTCGAACAATAAATTCTCCTACTTCAAATCATGGATAACATTGGACAACATACTTGAACTTACCCAGAAGGGCATAGAACAACTTCAAATGAATGAAATTGACTTATTGTCTCTTGATCTTGATGGTAATGATATATATTTTGTTGAGAGGCTATTAGTTAACAAAATACACCCAAAAATTTTTATAGTAGAGTATAATGCGCAATTTCCCCCTCCTGCAAGATTTCAAATTTCTTATGACTCTAATCATATCTGGCAAGGAGACAACTATTTTGGTGCAGCTCTTCAAAATTTTAATGATTTATTTAAAGCTCATGATTACACTCTAATTTGTTGTAACTCCCATACTGGTACAAATGCATTTTTTATTCAAAATAAGTATATACATTTATTTCCAGATGTTCCTAAGGATATTTCAAAAATATTTGTTCCTCCTCGATATTTTTTATATCAGCGATTTGGTCATCTACAATCACCTAAAGTTACAGAATCTATTTTGGAATGTTAATATTCAATGTTTAGGAAAGTTAAAAAAATCTTAGCTTGAATGGATAATCATGAGGTTTTTGCAAAAACAAAAGAAGCCAATTATTTTTATGGGGTGCTGAATCTTTTTAAAAGGATGCATGCGAGATGCTCAGTATCAGAAAGAGTGATTTGGTGTGACGATTTTGTCTTGGTAAAGTCCTGTTGCATCATAAATAAATGTTACCGAACAACCTTTTGGTTGCATCATAAATCATGTTACCGAACTGGGACGTTATTAACATAAATATCCTCTAAAAATATCCTAGCGGGGTGAAGGGGCCGGTAATGAGGCCCCTTCGATTTTATATCCTCACGATCATCGCTGTCCCCAGCTGTATCGTACTTAATTTATAGCACATTCTTGTCAAAGTTTCTTCCAATTAGACTAAAAATTAAATCCAACTTTATCTGAATCTGCTTCTTTAGCTCAAATGGGTTAATTGATTCGTAAATGGATATCAACTCTTGCTTCTTCTCTTGTGATATATGCTCTGATAGCATTAAGCGTTGATATGGTGTTGCTGGTTTATCATGTTTTTTCAAAATTTTTGCTTCAACTCTCTGTTTTTCTTTCAATTTTGTATTTGGCAAAAAATAATTATTCATCAGTGAAATTTCATTTTTGTATAAATCGTTCATGAGCCCAACAATGGCCTGGTTCCCAAAACGCTCATAACCAAAAACTTGTCTAACATGAGTCCAGTTTTTTTGCTCCACGTGAGCATTATCATCACTATGATAAGGCCGTGAGCGTGTAAATTGAACTCGCTGCTCTCCTTTTTCATTTGAAAAATATCTCATCAAATGCCAATTTAAAAACTCACTTCCATTGTCACAATCAAAGCCTAAGATATCAAAGGGCAAGCATTTTTCAATATCTTTGATTTGTTCGACGACACCGATAGCCCCTTTATTCCAAACGGCTCTGTTTTCTGTCCACCCAGAGCATATATCTGTCATCGTCAAACTCCATACGAAGTCCCCCATAAGCGAGGTTCCACAATGAGCAACCGTATCAGCTTCTAAAAATCCAGGTATCGCTTCATCCCACTGATCCGTTTTTATGGGAATGTGCTTTTTCAATATTTTCCCGGGTTTTGTTCCACCTAATCCGCGTTTAGACTGAACCTTGACCTTTGCTAATAATCTGTCAATTGTTGCTGAACCCATCCGTAATAGGCCCTGATATATTGATTCGTCTAATTCCCCATAAGCCTTATGGTAATGCGGCAACCATAAAGGTAAAGCCATCTTTAGCCGTTTACCACATAATTGATCTGTCGCCAGCCAAATTCGTTTTAATGGTTCCAAATATACTTGCTCTTGATAGATTTTGGGACGACCACGAGAATCTATTTTAATTGTCCTTCTTCGGCTATCTTGATTTAATCCGTCATTCCGCACCCCTTAAATTGAATTAAAAATTTACAGTTTTTTTA
>CAZNFJ010000092.1:0-2684 GCA_964572685.1 uncultured Legionellaceae bacterium | reverse complement strand
ATGATAAATTTTTTATTTGATAAATCTCAAGAGCCATATCTTTCATCCAAAGAATTGGCAGACTGGTTTGGGTTGTCACAAAGCACGATAGGCGCTAAAAGTAAATCTATACGTGATATGTTTAAGATGAGGCACATGGATCCAGCATGGACTTTACGCAGTAATTTGGATAATAACCCTATGGTATGGATGATTATAGTGAATGGTTTTATTATTGATGCCAGAAGAGCCAGCTATGAAATTCAAGAGCAAGCGTATAGAGCGGGTATTATTCCTTATATTCCCTCAAACAAAACGACTGCTTAGCCAACTAAATTATCAATATTTGATATATATCAAAAAAGGATATATAATACTATTATGGGCTGGAAAATAATAATACCAACCAAGGTTGGGAAAAAAATATTAAAGCTGCCAAAATCGGTTCAGGCTGCCGTATTATTGTTAGCTCGCGATCTTGAACAACATGGTCCAGCGACTGGCGGAGGTTGGAAAAATTATAGCAAATTACAAGGCATGCTTGGAGATAAACGCCACTGTCATTTGAGTAAAGGAAGACCAACTTATGTATGCTGTTGGGAAGTTATCGATAAAAAATTGAAAATTACGGAGATATATTATGTCGGCACTCACGAAAAAGCACCATACTGATGATGTTGCTAAAATATCCTGGCATGGCGGGCTTTATGCGGTACCCATCGAAGTGATGGAACGTTATAAAGTTACATCTGATGATAAACACATTTCGATTGATGAGCTATTTAGCAATTTGACTCAAGAATCTGGTGAGCCAGGTGTGCTATTAAAAGGCTTAAGATATCGGGAGGGATTGAGTCAGATTGACTTTGCTAAAAAATTGAACGTCAGTCAAACCAATCTTTCTGCCATGGAGAATGGAAGACGTGCTATCGGTAAAGAACTTGCGAAGAGAATCGCTGTTCTTTTTGAAGTAGATTACAGAATCTTTTTATGAAAAGGTTGTTATTTTTAAATTTTTGCGTCAGGGCGCAAGTTCCGGAGCACTAGGCCATCAAATGCTCAAGATACTTACGATGAAAAAATTAAAAATTTTCCAGTGTAGGTTGATGAATTTTACACTTTACAGCACGATCTTTAGTCTTGGGCCATCTAAATAGGCGGCCAAATGACAGGCCGCTTTTAAAAAGCCATACAGAGATATATTATGTCGGTACTCCCGAAAAGCACCATACTAATGATGTTGCCAAAATATCTTGGCATGAAAGGCTTTATACGATACCAATCTGAGGTCATAGAAGGTTATAAAGTTACTAAATTCTAATATAGCGGATATGTTCAACTGATTTTTTTAGGATCATAACTTCAAGACATTTGCAGGTACTGATGATTTTATCATTTGCAGTCTTTGATATAAGTTTATCAATCACTTAAGCAACACCAACTTTTAACATAAACCAGCAACCAGACCTAGATGCTCCAAATTCTTGATATTTAAGTTTGATAAATCCACGATTTCAGCTCCCAGAGGCGAGTATAAGATCAAAATCCACATCTGCTGTCAAGAACTTTAAAAAACCGAAACTTTTTAACTCAATTAATCAGGTTCGAAAAAACGAGTTTAAAAAACATACTGTTTTTGAAACAGTATGTTCATTTTCTCAAAATTAATTTGTTGAGAAATCATAAGTGGCTTCTTCATTATTCATGGCTGAGGAGTACAAGTACCCTCTCCATTATGCTCGGTACAACAGTCTCCTTCGTGACAATATTGACTATCAGGACAGCTTCCACCAGTTTGACAATGTACAGAAGCAAAAACATCAGTAACTATTAATACAAAAAAAAGTATAGACATTATACGTTTCATATCAATCTCCGTGTTCAAAAAATTAGTGTCTCAATGTTTCCGTAAACTAAGTCAAGTCTAAAAGAAGACAGCCATCTGTTAAACTCGTACATGTTTTGTGACATACATAGAAGAAAACAAATTTTCTTCAATACAAATGATAACAAATTTGTAAAAAAATAGAAATCATTATATAATTTGAAAAATAATAAAACAAACAGAAATAATTCTATCCCTAAAAATCATAGAAGAACCCGAATAATGAGTTTATGATTAACAATTCGCAAGCAATTTGATCGCCGATAATTTTAATGGCTCAATAGCATAAGCAGCAAGAACAGCTACAAGATGCGTGTAGAAGTGTGATTACCAAGGGAAACTGGCGGGATAAATACCAAGCGATTTTGTCGTAATCTAACATTTTAGCCCCATTCAATCAAATTAATTTTAAACATGAGAATAAGTGTTCGATCTCTGTATTCTCATCGCACAAGTATTTAACTTTTCCCTCATCCATATTCTCCTTACACCACTAGGGCTGAGTTCAATATTATGCATAGATTTGAGATGATTGCAGACTTGTGCTTGTCCTAAATGAGGGTTTTCTAAACTAAATTGAATGACTGTTTTTTCAATATCTTGAGAGGTTCTATTTTTATGTTGAATATCTGTTTTAAAAGTTCGTTTCAAAGCAAGAGGTCCCTTTTCCTTAAGTAATCGTCGATTTTTGTAGATGGTTTCGCGAGAACAACCACTAATTCGAGCGGCCTCTGCAACATTGCCTAATTTTTTTGCTAAATGAACCGCATCAAGTTTTTTCTGAATTTCTGGCTCATATAATGTTGGTTTTGTTGGTTCT
>CAZNFJ010000091.1:1403-2742 GCA_964572685.1 uncultured Legionellaceae bacterium | reverse complement strand
AAATATACCAAAAAAATCCTTGTTTGTCAAAACAAGAGAAAATTATGAATTTTATTTCTTTTCTCTCAAAAATATGTTAGAATAGAGAAAATTTTTCTTTTTGCATTTTTCGTATGCTGGAGTTTGTTCAAACGTTTCCGGGCCAAGTGGCTATTTTATCTCTCATTGCCCTGCTCTTGTTTTTTGCAATGCATTCCAAGCAAAAAAATGAACCGGGTTCTTCGCTCAAAGGGTCTTTTTCTCCTAAATCTCCCTCCTCGACCCCCACTCTCCAAACCTTTACTTCAGATTTTACCCAAATGGCTCAGGTTGGGAAGCTTGATCCAATTATTGGGCGCCATGATGAAGTGATCCGTTTAGCCCAAGTGCTTTCCAGAAGGAATAAAAACAATGCGATTATCGTAGGACCTCCGGGTGTGGGAAAAACCGCGATCGTAGAAGGGTTGGCCCAAAGAATTGTGGATAATGAAGTGCCCGAAACACTGAAAAATAAGCGAGTGCTGGCCCTTGATGTGGCCAATTTGCTGTCCGGAACCAAATATAGAGGAGAATTTGAAGAAAGAGCCAAGCGTTTGGTTGCTGATATTACGGCTTCGAATCGTTCTATTATCCTTTTTGTGGATGAAGTGCACTCAGTGATTCAATCGCAAGGATCCGAGGGATCACTGAACTTTTCAGATATATTGAAACCAGCTTTGGCGCGTGGAGATTTACAAATGATCGGTGCTACCACTTTTGCTGAGTATGAAAAATACATTCAAACCGACCCTGCCTTGGAGCGACGCTTCCAGCTGGTGCGAGTCGAAGAGCCAGACACAAATGATACGCTTGAAATTTTGCAAGGCCTCAAAGATAAATACCGTGAGTATCACAAAGTCGAATTTACCGATGCGGCCCTCCATGCTGCCATTCGTTTTTCGAACCAATATGTAAAAAATCGTACGCAACCGGACAAGGCCATTGATGCGATTGATGAAGCCGCATCTTTAGTCAGAGTATCACATATTCAAGAATCCATTCCGATTCTTCTCCATCAGGCCGCGGCCAATGCACACCCTGAATTGGCAAAACTCTGGAAAAAAATTCAAGACTTGGATGAAAAAATTATAAAAAATTTCCCCAAGACATCACCTGATCTTATTCAGCAAAGAGAAAAATGCGAAAAACAATTGGAAAAAATCGGTGTGTTGATTGTAGACACGAGTGACGTGAAAGCCATTATTGAACAGTGGGGAGAATAAGTGAACTCATAGCGAGTTTCATTGTCATTCCGAATACCCGAAGGGGTGAGGAATCTTTTGAAGAATATGTCTATGAAAAAATTCAAAAAATTTTTCAT
>CAZNFJ010000091.1:0-1303 GCA_964572685.1 uncultured Legionellaceae bacterium | reverse complement strand
TGTGGATTTATTATTCTGCCCAAGTCTTTTTCCTCGGAGCCGAGTTTACCAAAAATTTTTCCAATTCTTTTGGGTCAAAGATTAAAGCAAGAAAAATGGGAAATTGATTTTTCCTCTGCCCCCTGATAGTATAGGCAGATATGGAAAAAATCTTCATAGAAAAACTCGTGGGTGGAGGGCAAGGAATGGGACGGCTGAATGGCAAAGCCGTATTTGTGTGGAATGCACTTCCTGGCGAAGAAGTGGAATTTGAATATCTTCACAATAAAAAAGACTTTGCCGAAGGCGTGGCCCGAAACATTCTCACACCTTCCTCTCATCGCATTGATCCAAAAGAACCAGCCTATCTTTCTTCTAGTCCATGGCAAATAATGGACTTTGATTTTGAAAATGAATGGAAACGAAAAATTGCTGCGGAACAGTACAGTAAAATCGGAGACATGATTTTATCTGAACAAGATCTGGCTATTGAAACCGATGGCAAAGAATTTGGATACAGAAATAAAATTGAATTCAGTTTTTGTAAAAAATCCGATGACACGCTTTCTTTGGCATTTTTTGAACGCGGAAAAAAAGTGCTCATGCCCATTCAAGGCTCTCTGTTGGCAGAACCTATTATCAATGAAGTGGCGACCCACTTCCTTGCATGGGTGCAGGAACAAGAAATTCCTCTTCGAAGCCTCAAAAGTCTGATTGTTCGAAGTAATGCACAAGGCCAGGCCATTGCTGGGCTGTTTCTCAAAGATAAACTTCCACTCACCAATTACCCACAACTTTCTGAAAGATTTGTGGGCTTTCATGTGTATTATTCTACACACAAGTCACCGGCTTCGGTGCCCACCGAACTCATGTTTCAAACCGGACAGCCTTTTCTTACAGCCAACATTTTAGGAACCAATCTGAATTTTGGACTCATGAGCTTTTTTCAAATCAATATTCCAATTTTCACCAGAGCGCTCCAGGATATTGCGGCCTTTCTCGACCCCAAAATGCCTGTGGTGGATTACTATTCGGGAGTTGGAGCCATCAGTTTGCCTCTTTCTCAGAGCCGAACCAGCACTGAACTCGTGGACATCAGCGCAGAATCCATTGAATATGCGGAAAAAAATATTGAGATCAACCAGCTGACAGGCTGCACAGCCACATGCGCGCCCGCAGAAAAAATCACTGACTTTATTGATTCACAAAAAATTATTATAGTAGACCCACCTCGCGCTGGATTGCATGATCGTATGGTATCAGTGCTCCTGCATAAAAAACCAAAAAGAATTATTTACCTTTCGTGCGATATTGCAACCCAGGC
>CAZNFJ010000090.1:2270-2846 GCA_964572685.1 uncultured Legionellaceae bacterium | reverse complement strand
GGGGTAAATCTCTGCGGCTTATTAAAAGCACCTGCATAGTAAAGAATTCCGGCGGCTCCAACCGAACCTAAAGTACAATACTCTAAAATCAACCATCCACTGACTTCTGCTGTGGTTTTAGCTAATGCCGGAATAATTATTGAGGCAGGAATGAAAAATGGCACGATACATCTCCAAAATGAATAAAGAAAAAAAATAGTTATAATTTTATATTTCTATTGAAAATAAATTGACGCTGATTTTTGAAAAATCATTTGATTAATATTTTGAAAAATATCTTCTATTTCTGCTAATGTTAGATTTGGAGCAGCTGCTTTTGAAAGTAAATCGAGAATGATTTCTTTTGATGAAGTTTTCTTTTCAATAATGCGCATTGCGGGTTTAGACATATTTCCTCCATGATTAGGTTGGCAGATTTTTGATCTGTTTTTAACAAAATAGATTGTAAAAGAAAACTTTCTTAATGTCATGGAATTTTTCAAATATTTAATCTGCCTAATTACCCCTATTTGTTCCACACACTTATCCACGGTTTTTGTGGATAATTTTATTTTTTATTTTAAAGAACTCTAGTTT
>CAZNFJ010000090.1:0-2170 GCA_964572685.1 uncultured Legionellaceae bacterium | reverse complement strand
AGCTCTAGTTTAGCTCTAGTTTAGCTCTAGTTTAGCTCTAGTTTAGCTCTAGTTTAGCTCTAGTTTGGCTCTAGTTTGGCTCTAGTTTGGCTCTAGTTTGGCTCTAGTTTGGCTCTAGTTTCAGCATCAACTGAATAAACCGTCCAACCGCCACGGCCAGATTTAAAAAATTCTCTCTTGAGAAAACCTTTTTGCTCAAGTTTTTGGATGGTTTTTTTCAAAGTCGTTATTGGGTGTTCTAATGTAGAAACCAATTCTTCCAAAAAAACTGGACTTGTTAAATTGTTTGGAGCGTTGATCATTGAATTAATTTTATTCAGAACTTTTATTTCAGTTTTGGATAAATAACTAATATCAAAATTATTTTTTTTTATTGGATTAGATGCCTTAGAAACCTTTTCAGGATCATCAAAGGGTGCGTAACGTGGTATATTATTATGATTTTCACTACTGCTAACCTCTTCCTCTCGTGAGGCTCTATTTATAAAAGAAGAAGAAACAGCATTTCTAATTCGGGCTTTAGGTGATTTCATTTATAACTCCTAAGCCGCTCTTAATATTTTTGCCCATAAAGCGCGCATCATCTCATAATAATCTGAAGCAATATCAGATTGTGAGTCGTATTCTATAGCGCTAACATTTGCAATTCTAGCCTCTTGCCCTTTTACAGTTCGCCTAATAGGGATAGGCAATATCATATCTTGAAACTCTCGCTGATAAACTTCATAAACATCCTGACTAACATTGTTTTTTTCAAGTAAAGTAGGAATAATTAAATTATTATCCCAGCTTAAACGCATTTTTTTTCTAAAATTTTCAATGTGAATAAAATTCTCACCTAAAGCCTGCAAAGTTTCAAAATCACAACCTAAAGGAGAAATAACATTATTTGCCGCAGTCAAGGAGCACTCTGTTAACATTGACCAAGAGGGGGCATTGTCAAAAATAATAACATCATACTTTTTAAGTTTTTCATGAATTAGATCTAAAAAAATATATTCTCGTCGGTTCTCAGCCCTCAAAGATTTTTCTAGGGCAATCAGATCAGGGGTCTCAGGAATTATATCCAAGGTGGGGATAGATGTTTTTTTAATAATAGTATCCAAGGAAACCTCATGATATAAATGATGATATAAACCAAGACTTCTTTCCTTAGCTATGTACTCTTGAGTTTCTTTTAAGCTCTCAAAAGAGGGGATTGGATATAAAAAATTAGTTAAGCTTTTTTGAAAATCCAGAGGTATTACCAGAGTATTAATGCCATTCAAAGCCAGCATCCTTGCTATATTTCCACTTGTAGCGGTCTTTAACACACCACCTTTAGGAGTATAAACGCATATTACTATTTGCTTAGCTGGTTTTTTTAAAAACCCATATTTGGCACCAATTAAAGGGAGTTGTTCAAGATTCCATACTCTAACACTCGTGCTACCACGTTGCTCTCGAATAGCCTTAGGAATCTCTCCTCGCTCTTCTGCCTGAATCAAAGTGTGTCTACTTTTGATTTCCATGCGATACAGTTTTTGCAACTCTGCATTTGTCCACTTTTGTTTTTCTATTGTATCCATTAAGGTTCTCTTTTTAATATACATATAAATATAATCACACAATATATTTGTATAATCAATACAAAACTTGAAAATATTAGTTTGGCTCTAGTTTGGCTCTAGTTTGGCTCTAGTTTGGCTCTAGTTTGGCTCTAGTTTGGCTCTAGTTTGGCTCTAGTTTGGCTCTAGTTTGGCTCTAGTTTGGCTCTAGTTTGGCTCTAGTTTGATATTTAAAGGTATAAAAAAAAATAGTAGTGATGAATTATTTTATACGTTAACTGATTGACATTATGTATAGGTGTGATAAATTAATAAAAAAATAAATCAAAGGAAATTTTAATGTGATTTCAAAATCCATCTGGGGAGATGGATTTTGAATAACTGCTACTTAATGGATCGAATCAATTCTATTTTAGCAATCACAAAAGTTTCCGTCAATAATTGGCTGATATTTGCTAAGGATTGCTAACAAATGGAAAACACAATAATAAATAAAAATCAAAATCTTTGCTCGATCTTTCATGCAAAATTTAAGCAACTTCGAAGTATTGTGCCGAATGTTAGACAGGCGCAATTATTAGATTATATTTTACTAGGATGGCAGGGCAGTACATACAAATTAA
>CAZNFJ010000089.1:0-2886 GCA_964572685.1 uncultured Legionellaceae bacterium | reverse complement strand
CCGCAGACCACGAGGCGATGTACTGCGGTGGCTCTTGAGCGAATGCTGATGTTACACAAACCAACATCGCAAACACGAAGATGTAAAAGAGCTTCTTCATGACTCACCTCCTCAGAAGTAAAGAGAGAACAACAGGAACGAGAAGTTAGTAACGCCGCGAGCTTAGCAAAAATCGCCCTGCGTGTCAACGCGGGCGCCTATGAAAACATCGTTACTCTTTGTTACCGAAAACTTTTTTTCTCTTCACCAGCAACACCATCACCCCAATCCCAATCATCACATCCGCAATATTAAACACCGGCCACCAGCGTCCGAGGTACGCCCAATCAATCACATAGCCAAATACTAGTCGATCATACAAATTACTTAACGCGCCGGCAACGATCAACGCATATCCGACATGAACAAGCGAAACTGGAGCACACAACTTTCGTCGTAATGCATAACTCAACCCGCCGATCACAGCAATCATCATCAGCGCAGCAAACCAATTCGGTGCCGGCCAACTAAACACCAACGCATCGTTTTTTACGAGCGTGAACTGACTAAAACCTATCGATTTCGTTATTCCTTGTTGCGCCAACAGCTTTAACCATCGATCGGCTCCAACAACGATCATCATGAGTACAGCAAATAGCCACATAGATATGCAGTGTACGGAATTTTTTGGATATGATAAAGGCCTATCGAACAGCCAAATAATTGTGGTTAGATGGGCCTGATAGGCCTTGTAGGAAAGATAGCCAGCGTACTGGCGTAGTTTCTACGCTCGAATGACCAGCGCAAGAACTACACCAGTAGGCATGAAGCCGTTTTTCCAGTGCTCTTTGGATACCGAGATGTCAGAGAGCGAAGCTCGACCGTCCTTATGGTCCGACCCCAGCCGATGTTACTCGTTACCAGAGTGAACCGTTTTTTTGTTTTTGTTGATGGTGCTCGGTCACCTAGACGGATAGTCGAGACATCGGTACCGCCGCTTTGAGCGACACTGATTTCTTGACTAAGTTGCAACTACGTGGCCAAATAACGATCTTTTTGTAGTATAGCGCAAAAAAAGGGTTTTGTCAACTCCTACCCCTTAGGCAGCTTCTTTTTGCTAATATTAGCCCTTTTCTTGGGTTGTACCTTTTTTGTCCTTGATGTGACTTTCTTGTGCACAACTACGTGTTTTACCCCCAACTTATCCCCTTTAGCCTTTTTTTGCTTTACCTTAGCCAAATACGTAAGAATTGCCCGTAAGGTATCCTCCGGATGCTGTCGAGTTGTATTAATAACGAGGTCGTAATGACGACGATCAAAGATATCAAGCCCATAAAACGCCTTGTATCGCTTAGTATCGCTAGCCATGCGGCTCTTTAGCGAGCGTTCAACGGATAACAAATTGGACCAATTTGCCTCAAAACGCCGGTGGGCCGCTGTATCGCGCATAATCCGGTGGGCAGCAACCGGCAACGTTACCTCAAAAAACAGTTTAACCGAGTGCGGGACAAAGTGAAACGCCGTACGCCCCTCAAAAACGGCCGTCGTCAGTTCGGCGCCTCGTTTCGCCTGCCAGGCATCAACTTCACGGTCGGTATTGGGGTGCGTTTCTCCGTACCGATTGAATTCTTCAAGGGTCATGCCTTTCTCCTTAGCCATGGCCCGACGAATTCCGCCGATCGAATAGTACGGTCCGCCAAGTTTTTTGGCTAACATTTTTCCAACCGTCGTTTTTCCTGAACCAGGATATCCGGAGATCGTAATAATCATGGACGCAGTATACAGGAGAAATGGAAAAGAAAAAACCGGATCAAGCGATCCGGTGTACACCTTCAACCATGACGGACGTTCCGGTCATGTGCTGATACAGTTCGAGTGCCTGTCGCACTCGTCCCATCTCCTCACGTGCTTCCCGAACACCGAGAAGGGGGAACAGGCGGTGCAATACCGCTTGTTCAATCTGACGAATACGTTCTCTCGTCAGGTGCATATCTTCAGCGACGTTGGCTAGATAGCGTAGATCAGTACCATCGAGTCCGAAACGTTGCCAGAAAATACACTTATCGCGACTCGATACGCGGCGAATCTTATTCCACCGGGCCAAAAATTCTGCCACGGTTTCCTGACAAGCCCGTAACGCCTCTTGCCAGAGCTCGGGATTCACGCTCGTCTCGTCTTGTCCGGCAATCGTCTCGCCAAGCGTCAGCTTTTCACGCGAACGCAACGGGCAATCGAAGGAAAGTGCGGGACGTTGGTACGTGCGCCAGAGAAAGAGTAATTCTTCTCGCTCCTGACACAGCGTTCGCAATTCATCCGTCGTCACACTACCGTTGGCTGCGAGCAGTGCATCCTCCAGTTGAGTGAGTTTCCGAAGTTGCTGTTGTCGATTCGTCGGAACACGAACGAGCTGCTTGTTCTCCATGATGGCGCGGATCATTTTTTGTTTGATCCACCAAATTGCGTAGGTGGTAAAATGGGGACCGCGATCAGGGTCGAACTTCTCCAAGGCTCGACTCATCCCAAACATACCTTCGGACACGAGGTCGAGCACCGGCATACCCATGCCGATGAGATCGTGCGCCGCGGAAATCAGCAAACGCACGTTTGAAGTCAACAAGCGCTGTCGCGCCTGTTCGTCGCCGTGTTGCGCTTGCCGCGCAAGTTGACGTTGCTCTTCGTGGCTCAGCAGAGGCACGCGATCAACATCACGCTGCAATGCCTGAATTGAGCGCACATCGTCATCCGTTGACCATAGCGGCCGATGGTGACATCGATTACGACCGACCTTCATGGCCGATCGAGACTTCGGTCGAACCGGTGAAGACGTCATAGTCGCTCCTTCCGTGAGTTGTCAATGATCAACGAAGTGACTACGGTATACCGCTCCTACGAAATATCGTCAAGCAC
>CAZNFJ010000088.1:0-2923 GCA_964572685.1 uncultured Legionellaceae bacterium | reverse complement strand
ATAAATTGGCGCTGGGAGCGCTCGATCACATGCACATCCGTTTCTGTGTCCAGAAGCGAGCCGTCGCGTCGCCTGCGCTTGTTCTCAAACCGCGCCATTTGCCCGCCCGCCACAATCCCATCCACCTTGTCACGCACTTCTGTAGCGGCGAATCTCCCCTGCACATCCGCCAGTGTCATGGCCAGAAGCTCATCCTTGCTGTACCCCAGTTGGGCGCAGGCAGTGGCATTGGCCAGCACAAAGCGCAGGTTCTGGACATCGACCAGCTCGATGGCCACGGGCGACTCTTCCACCAGAATGTTCATCAGCGTCTGGTGGTCTTTTTCCAGCGCTTTGGCACGTCGGCGCTGCAGCATGCTGGAGATGCGCAAACCGATGGCCTCCAGCATGGCGCTTTCCTCGGGAAGGAATGCGTCCGAACCATCGACGGGAGGCGCTGTGCAGGCCACTGTCAACTGGTGCACCGCACCGTCGTCGCCGTCAAAGAAGGTCTGCAACCTATGGGGCAGTGCGAGCGCCTCCGGTGAGCCCATGGATTGTCCGAAACAGGCCACGTGTACCAAGGTCGTTTCCGGGAAACGCATGGCTGCAGGCAGGCGTTCGACAATGCGCTGCAGCATCTCGGCAGTGGAGGCGCTCTCGTCTTCCGTCAGCCGGAAGATGTCGTACATGCAGGACTGCTCCTTGACGCGTTCGGTCAGGTCGTACTGGGCCCGATCCCGCGCTGCAATGCTGTCGCGAAACGCGAGGCACGCGCGGGCCATTTCTGCCATCAAGCCATCATCCTTCTGGGCCAGAGCGTTGACCTGGTCCATTTGCGGTGGATGGTTTTGGCCGCTGGCCAAGGCCCGTACCGTTTCCGACAAGGTGACCAAACGCCGACTGATGGCACGGCTGGCCAGGTACCAGCCCAGCAGCAGGGTGCCTGCAGCAAAGGCACCTACCAGACCAAGCAAATACGATCGCCGTTGGGCCAATGCGTGCTGCGCTTTTTCTGTGGTTTCGGCTTCTTGCAGGATGGACGCGGTCACATCGTCTACCAGAGCTGCCAGATGCAGATAGTGCTCGGTGGCTTCCAGGAGGTATCGCCGTGCGCTGTCGGGGCGCTGCCGCGCATGTTCCCGTGCCAGGGACAGGGCCTGGACGTAGGCCTGGAAGTCTTGCTGAACGGCATGAATGTGCGCTGGCCCGTGGCCCAGGTGTTCCACGTCTTTCAAAGTGTGGAACAGGCTTTCCAGACTATCCACACGCTGGCGCAGTTGCGCCTGCGTCGTGCCAGCATCGTGTGCAGTGTTGTGTGGGGGGGCAGCGGCCAGTTGAGTCAGCGCCCATTGGTGGGTTCTGTCCAACTCTTGGGAAACCCGGTTGGCCCGCTCGAGGCTCTTGGTGTCATGGAGTTGCTTTTGCTGGATGGTTTCCAGCTGCCCTCGCATCTGTTGCAGTGCACTGTAGGCAAACAGTGCTGCAATGACCACCGACAGTGCAACGGGCAGAAAGTAGATCAGCAGGTACCTGGGGGAGCGGTGCTTCATCAGGGTCATGGCGTGCGAGGAAGTCGATACCTGCTGGAGCCTGGCTCAGTTTTCTGGCGTGATTCGGGCGAGGGCTATGCCTCGTCCCGAAAGCGATTGGCAATCTCCAGGAACTCTTCTCGGCAGGCCAGGAAGGTGTCCACCACATCGGGGTCGAAATGCTTGCCGCGCCCTGCGACGATGATCTCAGTGGCCTGCTCTATGGGCATGGCTTCTTTGTACACGCGTCGGCAGATGAGGGCGTCAAACACGTCGGCCAGGGCCATCAGCCGACCAGCTACCGGGATAGCGTCGCCCTGTAGGCCTGCCGGGTAGCCGCTGCCATCCCATTTTTCGTGGTGCGACAGGGCGATGTCATGCGCCGCCTGCAGAAAGGCGAAGGCACCGCTGGCCTGCGCGGCCATGGCCTCGTCTGCAGCTGCCAGCGATTCTCTCATGGCCTTTTTAATGGCAGCAGCGCCAATGGCCGGGTGGGTCTTCATGACATCCATTTCCTCGGCTGTGAGGCGCCCGGGCTTGAGCAGGATCGCGTCAGGGATGCCCACTTTGCCCAGGTCGTGCAAGGGGGCCGCCTTGACGATGCGATCGAGCTGTGGGCCCGACAGGGCTTCTCGGAAGCGCTCGTGCTGCCGCAGGTGGCGCCCCAGCGTGGCAATGTAGGTCTGGGTTCGCAGGATGTGATTGCCGGTATCGGTGTCGCGCGCCTCGGCCAGACATGCCAGGGCCCGGATGCTGAGATCCTGGATCAACAGGTTTTCGCTCATGCGGCGGGCGACTTCCCGCTCCAGCCATTCGTTCTGGTGAGTTAGCCGGTCGCGGGCCTGCTTGAGTTCAAGGTGCGTGCGCACACGGGCCAGCACGATGGCGGGCTGGATGGGCTTTGTGATGTAGTCCACAGCCCCCAGTTCAAGTCCGCGTTCCTCGTTTTCCTCATCGTCCAGCGCAGTAACAAACACCACCGGAATGTTCTGTGTCGCCTTGTTCGATTTCAGTTGGCGCATGACCTCGTAGCCGTCCATGCCGGGCATCATCACGTCCAACAAGATGAGGTCGGGATGGGGTGGGGTTTGAACCGCCTGGAGTGCGCGTTCCCCGGAGTTGGCTGCGCGCACCGACACAAAGGGCTGGAGCAGTGTGCCAAGCAAGGTGATGTTCTGCGGGGCATCGTCCACCACCAGCACGGTCTGGCGGGAGGTGTGGTCAGCATGACCGTGGAGTTGAGCATTCATCTTGCGTCCTCAAGGTCGGGGCGGTTTTCGATGTGCGCAGGCCCAGCACAGGTCAAGGCGCCTAAGTGGCCGTGAGTTCGGCCAGATCGCGATCCAACAGATGGGGCGCGCCCAACTGAAGCTCGATCAGGCGGCGCAGGTGGGTCACGCTGTCCAGGTCGA
>CAZNFJ010000087.1:0-2958 GCA_964572685.1 uncultured Legionellaceae bacterium | reverse complement strand
ACCGGCTCTCTATCATCAGTTGTAGCCTGAGTGAGCTTAAATGCCATGATTTCACCTTTGTCGTTAATAACAAGATGTAATTTGAAGCCAAAAAACCATCCCATAGATGATTTTCCTTTTTTCGCAATTCCTTTAAATACTCGATTAGAAGCTGCTCTTTTAATGTGACAAACATCAATTGTGGTAGCATCAACAAAATAAATCCCTGTTTGGGTTTTGCTTTGGGCCTGAATGAATGCACACATCGGAATTAAAATTGATGGCATTAATTCTATAAATCGATTGTAACTGAGAAGTTGGGGAAACTCTTTTTTCAGATGCTGTTTCAGATATTGAGTATAAAAACTTTTGAAATCTCTAAATCGCATTTGATGGAAATAAATCATAATTGTTATGATTTCACTTGAACTCATCGAACAAGATTTTTTAGATCTCTTTTGTCCCGATTCAAGTTGGGTTTTTTCAAATTGGGGTAAGAAATCTTTTAAAAAATCATCGACAACGCAATATAACTCCAGTAAATTATCCATAAAGGTCCTTTTGCAATCATTTTTTGACGAAAACTCGGAATTTCAGCCAAATTAGGTCACAAAAAAGACCCTTATTTCAATATCCTATACTCTTTTTGAATATCGAACTCACGTTGAATTAATGAAGAACAGACAACAAGTGTACTTAGCTGCAAAACAAAAAAATCCACATAGATGGAGTAAAGATATTCGAAAATGGGAGTCACCTAAAGAAGTCTACTTAAATCCGGATAAACAAAACTATCAAATTAAAGAAAAAGTGGCTTAAATTTTAGGTAACTGGAGTACAAGAAAATTAAAAAAGGGTATCAACTATCTTGAAAAATACCGCCATGATTGAACTCTGAAATACTCACTCGTTTAGAGCAAATCTGTCGTGAACAATGCAAAGGATGGGCCATTGAACTCATTGAATTTGGTGGCGAAGAAGACCATATTCATTTACTCTTAGATATGCATCCTAATATTATGCCTTCTCGATTTATCAATAGCCTCAAAACAGTCACGAGTCGACTCATCCGAAAGGAATTCTCAGCGCATCTTTCCCAGTGCTATTGGAAGCCCGTATTGTGGACTCGGGCTTATTGCTTGATTACAGCAGGTGGAGCGCCTATAGATATCCTCAAACAATATATTCAGAAGCAATCAACCCCAGAAGGATAAACGCTACCCATCTCCACCCAAGCGCTACCGCGCTCTGGATGGAGAATTCTGCTTACCTTGCGTTAAGGAAAGGTTAAACTTTTTCTAAATTGAGGACTTTTCAAAATAAAGAAATTCTCCCCATTTTAAAATGGGGAGAGATAGGCATTAATCCATTTGTGCTTCTTGAAGGGCTACCGCATGAAAACCTGCATCCACATGTAGTACTTCACCAGTAATCGCTGAGGCCAGATTAGAACACATAAAGGCCGCACTATTGCCAACTTCTTCAATGGTGATGTTACGCTTTAAAGGTGTGGCTTTTGCATAAGAAGTCAGCATTTTTCTAAAGTCTTTGATACCAGCGGCTGCAAGTGTTTTAATGGGACCTGCAGAGATGGCATTAACGCGAATGCCTCGTGGACCAAGACTAGAGGCCATGTAACGCACGGCTGCTTCAAGACTTGCTTTGGCCAATCCCATGACATTGTAATTGGGAACCACTTTTTCAGCACCGTAGTAGGATAAGGTTAATAACGAACCTTGGGTATTTTCCATCAATGGTAAAAACGCCTTGGCAATTGCAATAAAACTATAAGCGCTGATATCATGGGCAATCTGAAAACCTTGACGATTGGCTTGGGTCACAAAATCGCCTGAAATTTGATCTGCAGGTGCAAAAGCAACCGCATGCACGATGATATCCACTTTATCCCAGTGTTTCGCAATAGATGTCGCCAATTGCTCAATTTCAAGGTCGTGAGCGACATCACAAGGGAAAGCCAATGTTGAATTAAAATCTTTGGCCAAGTCTTTTACCCGTTCTTCTAATTTTTCAGTTTGATAGGCAAAAGCCAATTCTGCGCCTTGTTCATGAAAAGCTTTAGCAACGCCATATGCAATGGAGCGAGAACTGGCCAAACCGATGATTAATGCTTTTTTACCTTTTAAAAATCCCATGGGCACTCCTTAGAAATAGAATGTCTTAATTTAACCCGATTTGGCATAGATATGCAATTAAAAAGCGTGTCTTCAGGGCAACCGCATCTTAATTTAAACCTTTTATGAGGGTTGTGCGTACATCATCATTAAGCGCAGCCATATGTCTCTTACGTTTGACACTTGCATCAATAGAAGTATTACGACGAATAATGTTAAGTGCAATATGTCTGAAAATGGCGTAATTCTCAGGAGCGGCCTCTTTTCGAATTCTAGACTCATCTTCTCGAAATGTAACGTCTAGCGTCCAGTGCAAAGAATTTTCTACAGCCCAATGCTTACGGCTAGCGCCTAGAAGAGGCGCAGCCACTGGAGCACATGAACTGATATAAAAACGCATATCCATTGTTTTAAAATCACGCCCCTCTCTAATCGTTTCCACCATAACTACACTGGTTAATTTTTTCCACTTCAAGCCTTCAGGCATGTGTTTTTTATACTTTTTAAAATCAATAGCATAAGCGCGTCGTGTCTCGATACGACCATGACCCGCATCAATTTCTTCATGAAAATCATGCTCCACATTTTTAAAATCAGCCTCTTTTGCGACTGTTAAAAATGAAACAACTTCCTCATGGAAATTGCCTTGATTGCCCTTAAGAGCGAGTAAATAATCACCCTTTTGCTTTACAATCTGCTCGGCTATATCTTTCTGACATCCCATAGCATCGATGGTGACAATGCATCCTTTAATGGCCAAACCATTTAACAATTCACGAATTGCAGTGATCTCATTAGACCTCTTGCATAACCCTCTTAAAGTTCGAAATTATAAATACCCGCAATC
>CAZNFJ010000086.1:0-3109 GCA_964572685.1 uncultured Legionellaceae bacterium | reverse complement strand
TAAATGACCTTGTTGTGACATATATTGTTTGATGTGAAAATAAATTATAAGAAATCAAAATATTGTTCAAATCGATTTTTATACTTTTCTTTGGGATCTGATCCTAAGAGATTAATGAAGATGAAACCATATGGCTGCAACTTGACAGCAGCCTGATACATTTGTTTGAATTTTTCTCTGCTTACATCACTTGCCAAACGGTCATGAATTTTCCCTAATTCACTATCCATTCCCAATCTGAAAATACAAAAATAAGTTGAATTATTCCTAATAAAAACAGGCAACTTGAAAAATGATTGGGATAAATAAATAATGGATGCACCATGATGCCTCCCCAATGAAAAACAAGATGAAATCATATCTTGTGCCTTTGAATTGTGACAAATATCATCAAAAACAATGAGATTGGTTTTGGTGGGATTTAATTGTTTGAGATCAAACTCATTCACATCACTATAAAAATGAAAACAAGAATTTTCATTGGCCAAGTTTTTGATGTATTCATTAATTCCATCATCTGTCTCTGAAATCATGAACAAGTTATCATAATCCAACAGATTGGTGAGCATATTTAACAACAAGTTGCCCTTTCCAGAAGCACTTGCACCAATCAAACACATTCGAAATGGATTTTTGGGCAGTGATGGGTGATTGGCCAGATAGTTTGGCAAATTGTGATTCAGTTTGGTTTCAACCAAAGCATCAAAATTTGGATAACTAATCATATAATATATCTTCATAAAATTTTCTTTTGAAATTATATATGATAAGTTATCCAGAATATATGAAACAACTTGAGGAGTTGATGAAGGTGAATAAACAACTGGAAACAAAATATGCCCAACAAGACAGAAAACAAACTATAAGAATGCTTGATGGCTTTGCAGTCCCAATAGATAAAAAACCAGATGATTACAAAAGAACAATAGCAGATGTTTTAGAAACAACCAAACCAAAACAAATATTTGAGGTTGAGTTGGTTATCAATGATGCCCAAGAATTCCAACAATATTTTGAAAAGGTTTCAAAATATGTGAATGAACTTCTGTATTCAGGCAGATTTATTCCTCACATTTTCTCAACAGTGACAATGATGAAAAGGAAAAAAGAATTTTTAACAGATGAGGAAATAAATGTGATGCGTGAATTTATTCATATTGCAGCAGATGACACACTTCAAGGGGATTATGATCAATACTTGAATACATTAAACAAAGTTATCATTCCATTTTTTCAGAAAGTGAACAATCCAATTGAGAAGGATGCAAAGTTTGATGAGATTGAAGCAAGTGACCAACTTATTTTGAGCCACACAACATTGAAAAAATTTCAAATTCAAAACTGCAAACTGGTTGAAGATTATGTGACACTGTTGAATGCAAACATTGACCAATATTATAACATCCTTTTGCTTTGCAAACTTGGAAGACCAAAAATATCAACATTAGTGAATGCCTCCATTGAATTTATTGAGACAGTTTTGTATGCAGTTCTTGACAAAACCAAATTTTCAAAACCAGCAAATGATTTTGAAATGTCACCTGCAACAAAATCAAAAGCAAAAACAAGAGCAACAGCAACAACAACAACAACAACAGCAACAATAACAGACCAACAATTTCGAAATATGACTGGTGCACAACTGCTCCAATTTCTTCAGCAACATGATTTTAATTTTGAAAACTATGCAGGCCATTTGGATTTCAACCAACTTGATCCTCAAGTGATTGATGAATTTATTGACCAAGCAAAACAAATGGTGCAAAATCACCCAAAGATTATTTTGATGAAAAGAATCTTTCAGAAAGTTTTTGTTGATCAGACACCATCACAAACATTGGAACTTCTTTTCTCTGAATTTTTAGCATTTCATGTGATGGAACATCAAGTCATGACATTTCAACCAAATGATGTGGATGAAATAAACCACTTTATCAAACAGATCAGAGGTTTATTTTTGATGAAAGTGGTTCCAGATGATAGATTTCAAGAATTAAACCAACCAAGGTACAAAAACTTTGATGGGCAAGGGGAGCATAGATTTATTATGGCAGTGATTGAAGATATTGCAAAACCATTTGTTGGTGCAACAAGAAAACTGGAGCATTCAAATGAAATTATGGGGGACACAGAACACCTGGCTCTAACCATTGCATACTTTGGGTATTCTATTGAGGAACTTTCAAAACTTGCTGCAAGATTTTCAAGTGATATTTCAAAAGTTTCCAAAGTTGCATTCATTGCTTCAAAAGGCAAAGAGAAATATTTCAGGAATGGGCTGATTGAGCAATTGAGAGCAACAACCCATCTTGATGACTTTATAGAAGGAAGAATTCACCTCCCATACAACATGCAAATTCAAATTTTGGTAACTGGTTTGATTGAAATCACAAGATATTATGATCATATTCGTGATGGAAGAGAGACCTATAAATTCAACCAAACATTGAAAGTAATTTACTCAGGGAAAAGTAAAAACAAAAAACAAAATTTGGCTGTCATCAGGGAATGGGATCTTGTGAAAAGGAAAATTCCAGAAGTGAATCCTCAGACAAAGTTTGAGGAGTTTGTGACACATTTGTGGGAATCATTAAAAGACCCACTGCATGCAGGTGGCAGATATCAAATTGGAAGTGACTTTTTCAGAGCATACCAAGAAATATTACACATTGATCAAAGCCATGCAGACCCATATGTTGTGAATGAGATTTACTGGAACATAAACTTTCCACATGAGGTCATTGATGTTGATGCTTTAATCTCAGAAGATGAGGATGGGGATGAGGATGTGGATGAGGATGTGGAAGTTCAACCAAAACCTGCAGTTCTACAGCTGAAGCAGCCTCCAATTAAGTTGAAGAAACCAACAAAACCAACACCAAAACCAAAACCAATTGCAAAAGGTCAAACAACTTTGCCCTTTGCAAAAAAAGGTTCAGGGTTTTCAGTCACCCCCCAAAAAGTTCAAACATTATTAATGGCTTTTGAAAGTGGAAACACAAGTGAACTTGTGAGAAAACAAATTATTAGAGGTGTAAATTTTTTGTTTGGACAAAAACTTATCAACAAAAAACAAGCCCAAAACATTAAAAAACGTTTGAAAAAATAG
>CAZNFJ010000085.1:0-3193 GCA_964572685.1 uncultured Legionellaceae bacterium | reverse complement strand
CAATGATATTATTAAGGTATTTAATTTGTCGTATCGTGATTTGCAAAGGCAATCCATTTGAATTGATCGCCTTATTGAAAAATACCCGTGCAGCCGGTTCATCACGTTTTTCTGATAACATGAAATCAAGCGTCTGGCCTTCCTTGTCAACGGCTAGGTACAAATAAACCCATTCCCCTTTAACCTTAATATAGGTCTCGTCCATGCGCCATGATGCACCAACCGGGCGCTTACAACGTTTGCGAAAAGATTCCTCCAACTGTGGCGCATAATAAATTACCCACCGATTGATGGTCGAGTGATCGACTTTTAAACCGCGCTCTGCTGCCAACTCTTCAATGTCACGATAGCTCATTGGGTAAGCAACATACCAACGAACTAACATCAAAATCATATCTTGTTTGAAATGTCGTTGCTTGAAACTAATCATAAAGCACCACAGTCCGGCCTCAACAATCTAAGTCTAGGCGTTGGCCGGACTTTTTGCGACAAACCCCCAATCCTAATTGATTTGCAGGCCGGCTTAGATTTTCACGCGACTGCGTAAGATCGGCGATTCTCACTTCATCAAGATGGCGGACAGCCGCCAAATCACGCATCACAGCAGTCTCGCTGCCAGCCGCAACATCCCAAGCCATCACACCGGCACCATCCCGTCCCCACACGCAATGGCTGGGCCACCGTATTAATGCAAAATCGAAACCGAGACCAGAGGAAGATGAAGATAGAGGGAACCAAGATTTAATATTTGTAACGCAATTATAAAAAGTAAGAATTCTCGGCAAAGTTTCCTCAGTAAAAGAAGGCAGGAGGTCAAACGACCGGTCTGGTCTACAATACTCGTGAGCGACGTGCGCAGGTACATCTCGCTGGGCTTGACCTACTTTCATCCAAGCTTCTTCTTGCTGGTGATAATTCCATTTATCAAAATTAGTCACATAAATATCCAATGCGGTAATCAATGAATGAAAATCAAACTTTAGTTTTTCACTGAGGGCTGTTGCTGGGGATGAATAAAAGAAAGAGAAAATACCTTTTGGCCGGTGTTGTTCTAAACTTTTTTTAAGCGCTTCATATTCTGTTGCGGTAAACGATATATTTTTATAGTTATCGATAGTGGCTTGTTGTATCTTTGAATTGCTTTGGCCCAACATGGTTTGTAATTGACAAAATTCATCTGCGTTTAAATTTTTTAAAGCAAAACTCATATCATAGTGTGCGTTTTGATAAGTGATGCCGTGTTGTTGATAAGAAAGTCCTACCTGTTCCTGAGCCTCAATTTTTTCTAACATGAATGCTTTGGTTTCATCATCCATATGACGTTCTAACATATGCATCATATGCTTATCTTTAGCCCAATAAGCATATTCATAGGCAGTGCAATGAAAGGTTCTTCCTGAGTAATCGGTGAATTTACCCGGTGTTCGAAGGAGCGTTTGTTTGTCTTCTGATGACGCTAAAATAGCATGTGCTTCATCTTGTTTGCCTTTTGCCACATCATCCAAAAGTTCACGGACTTTAAACACCGGTAAAGCACGACAAGCTTCAGCAATATCGACGGGAAGTCTTTCCCATTGTACAGCGTCTAATTTATCCATGAGTGATTCAGGTGCAATATCAATCGTGATAATGGGTTCATCTTGAGGGGTAACGATATCGCGATGCATACGCGCCTCACGACGAATCTCAGCCAAATAATCTTCGTTTTGAGGTGTTGTGGGAAGGATATTCGCAGCATCAGTACAAATTAAACCTTTGTTGGTGATAAAAATATCATGTTCGCCCTGTGCTTCGGTATCCAAGAACATGAAATCATCCATGTGAAGATTTTCTTTTGTCGCCGTCACGGTACGGTAGGTGGGTTCAAATTTTTGGATAATCGCATCTTTATCTTGTGTATTTAATTCACGGGATAATTTAAACTCATTTTTATGTAGATTGAAAAATGCAATAATGGCAAGCTCTATTTCTTCACCAAGACTGAGTGCCGCGGCTACAATCTCAACGAGTTCTTCGCTTAAAGAAGACGACCCATCCAAAATCACGCCAAAATTTCTATCACTAATACCTTTCGCCCGACAATAGACGTTTAAGTAACCCAAGTAAAACTGTATGAGCATCGATAAACGTTCAGCTTTTTCAGATGGGCTAGCTGCAGATTCGAAATAAAAAGGAGAACCTTTGATGGTAAAGACGGGATTCACAACACGGGACATAGGGGCTTGAACGCGGGGTCTTAACTGAATGCTGTATAAATTGGAAGACTTGCTCAAAAAGCCAGTCACAATCGTTTTATAACTATCTCTCATGCCGACAACTGCTTCAAGGTACAGATTGATTTGTTCGAGTCGCTCTTTTTTTGCGCGATAAAGCGCATTATCTTTTTCTAGTAACGATAGATGGAATTCAAGCGTGCTTTTATACGATTCCAATTCATTGAAAGCACCACCTTCAAAAAATGCCCTTAACTCCACATCTGATTTGCACGTGTTATCCGTGCTAACATCCATACCTGCAATAAAGAAGGGCACGAGTAGATGAACACGATTAGTTGCAGGATTAATGTGAATGTAACGAAAATTGCTTGGTTCATTCAAGGGTATTAGCATAGTCTGGTATCGTTTTCTATTCGGTATGCTTTTATTATAAATTAATTCCTCACCTTACGCACTAACTTTTGCCTCGTAGTGTAGAAACTCCATGAAAATGTCCCCTTGTTTACTCGTTAGAAATGTCCTCTGAACATGTTACCCTAAATTGAATTAATATTATTCAATTCAGGAGGTGTCAAATGTAGGAGGTACTAAAAATGAGTCCTAAAGAGCGAGAAAGAAAAGGTGTTCTGTCGCAAAAGATTTCGTGAGCGATGGTCGGATTTATTTTGGGCAAACTTATGCTGCAAGACCGTAGAATTGTTCAAAAATAGTCATATTGCTTGATTTAGTATGCTGATTTTTCCGCAACATATGATGCAACTTAATTCCTGACAAGGTTGCTTCAGCGGAGTGAAATGTCTTAAACCCTCTCATCCCGTTGGCGATTTTTTTCACAAATCTGTGATCCTGCTCAATGATATTATTAAGGTATTTAATTTGTCGTATCGTGATTTGCAAAGGCAATCCATTTGAATTGATCGCCTTATTAGAGCTCTTGCATAACTTAATAAATTGATTAAACTTGTTGATTTTTGGCA
>CAZNFJ010000084.1:0-3275 GCA_964572685.1 uncultured Legionellaceae bacterium | reverse complement strand
GATAGTGTGGGGTTTCCCCATGTGAAAGTAGGTCATCGCCAGGCTCTTTTTTTTAAGTTTTAAATTCATATTCTTTTACCATGTAATTCTTTATTAAGAACTTTTTGTTCTTCTTCTTTATTGTTTTCTAATTTTGAATTCATTATACTGAAATTTTCTGATGGAACTTCGATTTTTTGATGACTGAAGTCAATTGAATCGTCATTTGTATCCTGACAATGCCCATAATTATTATCTAAGGCTTTTTCAAAGTGAGTATATGAAGAACTAAAATCCTTTTGGCTTATTTTTTCCTTTTCTTTGGTTTGATGTTTTTTGTCTTGGTGATATGAAATATCTAAATACGCGTGAATCGTGAAGCTTACTCCTAATAGAATTATGCCGGGAACTAATAATGGGGGAAAAAACATACCAGTAATCATCAATCCAAGGCCTCCCCAAAATAATAAATCAGCTGCCGTAGCGCTTAAAATTCTTAGATTTGCTTTGTTTAATTTAGCTTGTAAATCTTTATTGGAATTAGACAAAGAAAATGTTGCTAAACTCTGAGAGCTAGCTTTTCTAAATTCAGAATTGAATAAAAATCTAAATGCTGTTCCGAAGTAATGAAAAGGAAGGGATTTTTTTATTTTTAAAAAAAATATAATATTGTTCATCTGTTGTTTTAATTTTTTTTGTTCTTCTTCTATAATCTTAGCCATCTCGATATTTGATTCTTGTTGTTCTAAGTAGGCTAGGTTTTGACTATTGAGCATTACTAAGACGGTTGCAAGTGCTGTTTTTGATATTGTATCGGATGGATTTTGAATATTACTAAAGTGATATTCTAACTCTTTAATGTGTTTAGAAACTATTTTGATTTTTGATGAGCCACCTCTTTCAATTTTACCATTGATTTTTTGTGTGATAGGCACATAGGTGTAATCTTTTATTAATTTTTTAAAAGCGGTTCTAAGCTGGGAGGGACTGGCCAGTCTTGATAATTCCTGTTTTTTTCGTTCTATCAATCCCTTGAGAGGGATTTGGTTTGTTTCATTTTGACTGTTCATGAATAAACCTTAAAAAAAGGTCATACTCATACTATATCATGAAAATTTAATTCATGTTCAATTTGAAACTTATTATATCTTTTTGATTATTTTTGATGTTAAATCTTCAAGATACATAGCACATCGTTTGCTATCCAACTCATCATTGCGCAAATGGTCGCTTTGAATAGAGTGGTTGAAATGATGGAGGCCTTAATCGGGCGAACTATTTCTGAAGCAACCTTGTTAAAATACGTGATGCAACTGCATCTTGCTTTAGAAACTTGGGAGAAACGCACCATCCACCAGCTATACGTATCAAGCAGCATACATACCGATGAAACATCCATGCGTGTCAATAAGCAAAACCACTGGATTCACGTGTATTCATCAGGTGTTCTGACCTTGAAGATGCTCCATCGTAAGCGAGGGAAGGAGGCAATAGACGATATAGGCATTATTCCCAATTATGACGGAGTGATTATCCATGATTGTTGGGCATCCTATTTATCCTACCAGCACTTGGACCACGGTCTGTGTGGTTCGCATCTATTAAGAGAATTGACCTTTATTATTGATTCCAATGGATATCGATGGGCGAAAAATATCAAGCGTTTGCTAAAACGTGCTTGCAAAATGGTATCCCTGCGCCAAGATAAATGCCTTACTGATAAAGAGTTTTCATAACTCCAACGTATTTATCAAAATATTCTATCTAAGGGCGAAAAGGAGATGCCAGCTATCCCAAGAAAATCCATTAAAGGACGTGGACGTATTGCTAAATCAGATGCCCACAACCTTTGGGAACGACTCACTGAGCATTCTTCCGCTGTCCTATTATTTGCCAAATTACCTCATGTTCCATTCACCAATAATAGAGCTGAGCGCGACCTCAGAATGGCTAAGGTAAAGCAGAAAGTCTCAGGGTGTTTTCGTACAGTAGAATACGCTCAAGCCTATTGTCGAATATCCAGCTACTTGCAAACCATGAAAAACCAGGGAATTAATCCCTTGATTGCTATCAATATGGCAATGTCTGACGCAATTCCCTTATAACTTTCATCTCTTATGCTTTCATACAGAAGTGGGTCAAAAAATTAGGACCAAAATTTTAAAAAATTAAGATATAATTCTCGTCAAGAAAATTGGAGACGAGATGAGCGAACAACGCAAAAAATACACGCCAGCTGAAAAAGCAAAAATAGCATTAGATGCGATTAAAGGCGAACTCACATTGGCACAAATTTCTTCCAAGTATGGGGTGCATTCCAGCCAAATCAATGCATGGAAAAAACAACTTCTGGCATATCTTCCAGATGCTTTTAATGATAAATCTAAACAACAAACCCTAGATGGTGTCGTCATGAGATTTCAGCCCATAGAACAATGCATCTAATTTGAACGGCAGCTAAAAATGAAGCTGTATTTTTAGCATATCTTGTAGCAATGCCCCGCCATCTTTTAAGATGCATGAAGGCATTTTCAACCAGGTGCCTATATTTATAAAGTGATTTATCATATGCTCGTTGTTCCTTGCGGTTCTTCTTGGGAGGGATAACCACAGTCATTCCTTGCTCAGTAGCCACATCAATGATCTCATTGCTATCATAACCCTTGTCAGCAAGAAGATTTTCCGCAGTTAAGCCTTCTATTAACCTTGAGCCTTGCGTACAATCAGCAACGGTACCTGATGTAATAAACATTCTGACCGGCATACCATGCGCATCCACGGCCATATGTAGCTTCGTGTTAAGCCCCCTTTTGTAAGACCCATATCTTGATTGCCACCAACCGCCCCAGTGCCATGGGCATGCACTTTAATATGTGTAGCATCGATCATTAGCCATTCATAGTCAGGGTCATTAACCAAAACCTCAAGAAGAGACTCCCAAATACCCTTGTCACGCCAACGGCAAAAACGCCTATGTGTATTCTTCCAATCCCCATAATCGGGAGGTAAATCACGCCATGGAGCGCCAGTTCTAAGTATCCAGAAGACTGCGTTGATAAACTGGCTATTATCTTTTGCTATCCCGCCCCATTGGCCAGATTGACCAGGTAAATAGGGCGCTAAAAGATCCCATAAATGATCTGATATATCGTGTCGTCTGTGCGCTTGTTCCATATCTTACATCCTTGTGCATTAAAAAACGCACAAGATTAGCAGAAATTATTCTTCGTGACGACACTATCTAACACATAATCTAGAAGTTGCTGATTTATATGAGCAAATTGGTCGATTAAAAG
>CAZNFJ010000083.1:1667-3285 GCA_964572685.1 uncultured Legionellaceae bacterium | reverse complement strand
CAGACATTAAAGCGGTTTCGAAATTAGCAGGACACGCGAGCATCATGACCACCGCCATTTATGTTGAAGACAATCCTGAGCGTTTGAAAAAAATCTCTGACTTGGCTATTTTCTAAATGGGAACCTGCTCACAACTCCCCTGCTCCGAACTTTCAAGCCTTGGTCCTAAATGGCAAGTGATTCGTTTCGAAAAAGAAACCCGTTATTACACGCTACAACTAGAAGAGGATTTGCTGGGTGATTGGGTAGTGGTGACTATCCATGGGCGCATTAACTCCAAACTTGGGCAAAACAAGCTTGTGGCATTTGAAAACTTTGATGATGCATTTTCTCATTTTCAAAAAATCTGTCATATTCGTCATCAACGAAAATATCAAATCGCCTCATGGAAGAAAAATCAGAAAGAACACATTACCCAGATTCAAACTCAACAAAATATCCCAAAAGACCATCCAGAAAATTTAAAAAACATACAAAATAAACGCAAATCAGCCGTCCAATTGCAACAACATAGCTTTTTAAGCGATCTCTTTGCCTAAAAAATATATGCAAACTTAATCAGATCGATTTACAGCGATTTTCATCAATACCCAAAGAATCCTACTCCACGTCTAGGAATATATGATTATATCGCCTCATATTGTGTTTTATTTTTAGCGTGTCGCTCCTCAATCGCTAATCTAATGATTTCATCACGATGAATACCTGAATCCTTTAGCTCTAAATATTTTTTCTTGCAGAATTCAATATTCATCCAACCGCTGTTAAAAGCCACCATACGCACCATTTGCTCCCGAGAAAATCCTATATTCTTCAATTGCTCATACTCATTAAGCAAAATTTTAATATTATTAGAGCCACTAATATGTGAAGAAATATTCACTATTTGCTCAATATCAAACCCAAAACTCTTTAGATCATAAAACTTGTTTTTAACAGTTTGAATATTTTGAGAGCCTCCACCATGAGAAACCATTTGCACCATTTGCACCATAGTCATCCCTAAGGATTGAAGTTCATGAAAATCTGTTTTAAATGCCTGAATATTTTGAGAGCCTCCATCATGAGAAACCATTTGCACTATTTGCTCTATGGTCAATCCTAAAGACTGAAGTTCATGAAAATCTGTTTTAAATGCTTGAATATTTTGAGAGCCTCCATCATGAGAAACCATTTGCACTATTTGCTCTATGGTCAATCCTAAAGACTGAAGTTCATGAAAATCCGTCTTAAAGGCTTGAATATTTTTAGAACCACCATGATGAGCAACCATTTTCAAAATTTGATCAATGGTCAATCCTAATGTCCTGAGATCATTAAACTCTCTTTTGACGGCTTGAATATTTTTTGAACCACCACCACAGGAGACAATTTTCAAAATTTGCTCAACCGTCAATCCTGAGGACTGGAGTTCATGAAATGCTGCTTTAAAAGCTTGAATATTTTGAGAACCACCGCCATGGGAAACAATTTGCAAAATTTGCTCAACCGTCAATCCTAAGGACTGAAGTTCATGAAATTCTGCTTTAAAAGCTTGAATATTTCGAGAGCCGCCAATGTGACAAACAATTTGCAAAATTTGCTCAACCGTCAATCCTAAGGACTGAAGTTCATGAAA
>CAZNFJ010000083.1:0-1567 GCA_964572685.1 uncultured Legionellaceae bacterium | reverse complement strand
CGTCAATCCTAAGGACTGAAGTTCATGAAATTCTGCTTTAAAAGCTTGAATATTTTGAGAACCACCGCCATGGGAAACAATTTGCAAAATTTGCTCAACCGTCAATCCTAAGGACTGAAGTTCATGAAATTCTGCTTTAAAAGCTTGAATATTTCGAGAGCCGCCAATGTGACAAACAATTTGCAAAATTTGCTCAACCGTCAATCCTAAGGACTGAAGTTCATGAAGCGCTGCTTTAAAGGCTTGGATGTTTTTTGAACCACCGCCATGAGAAACGATTTTTAATATTTGCTCTATTGATAATCCTAAAGACTGCAGTACATGAAATTCTGCTTTAAAGGCTTGAATATTTCGAGAGCCGCCACCATGAGAAACCATTTGCAGTATTTGTTCGGTCGATAATCCTAAAGATTGAAGCTCATGAAATTCTGCTTTAAAGGCCTGGATATTTTGAGATCCACCAATATGGGAAGCAATTTTTATGATTTGATCAGTACTCAATCCCAATAATTGAAGCTCATGAAATTGATCTTTGAAAGAATAAATATTTTTAGATCCTCCAATGTGAGATAAGATTTTCAAAATTTGCTCTTTTGTCAAACCTAATAATCTAAGTGCATCAAATTCCATTTTGAATGCCTGGACATTTTTATATCCGCTTCCATGTGCAACCATCATTAATATTTGTTCCATACTTAAGTCCAAAGATCTTAAATAATCAAATTCACTTTTAAAAACATGGATATTTTTAGAGCCACCAATATGCGAAGCAATTTTTACTATTTGCGTCAAACTCAATCCTAATGCCCTGAGATCATTGAACTCTCTTTTGACAGCTTGAATATTTTTCGACCCCCCGCCTCGAGAAACAATTTTTAAAATTTGTTCTAAGCTGAATCCTAATTTCTTAAAATTCTCTATTTCATTTAACAATGTCTCAATATTATTGGCACCACCACCATCATGCGCAACAACATTAATGATTTGCTTTTTCGTACAGCTAATCTTTAAAAAATTAGAAAAATTTTTTTTCAATGAAATCAAGCTCCCATTTCCTCCCTTTTGAAAAGCAATTTTTTCGATCTCTTTATGCGAAAAATAGTAAGGAGCATCTAATGCCTCAGGAATATGAGATATCAAAATATCTAGCGTATTTTCGGAGATTTTTTTCTTGATAATTTTTTCAATTTGTTTTTCTTCAAAACCATAATCAAGCAATATTTGTTTTTGACGATCGTTCAATTGTTTTCATCCTGAAATAACAATGGTATCTCATTATTTTATCGGATTTCTTGGAGCACCACCAACTCAAATAAAATTTGAACATTTGACTTTAAAATGATAAAATTATAAACAATTTATTACTTTTTATAGTCTGAGTGTATGTTATGAATCCAAGCGAAATTGAGTTGAATCCCACAAAACATGTCGTTACCCTTGACGAAAGTCCAAAATCAATGACCGATGGAACCATAACCACTGCCTCAACAACGCCAGCATCTAGCCCAGAATCTGACACCTCAGATATCATCGTGACTGAAAATCCACTTCATCAATCTAGAGCAGT
>CAZNFJ010000082.1:0-3389 GCA_964572685.1 uncultured Legionellaceae bacterium | reverse complement strand
GCGATGAAGGAATTAAAATCCATGGCTTGTTGATGTGTCCGTGCGTAACATGAGTCAATAATAAAAAAGGATGAATAATATCAACCATTCCAATTTGGCTGATATTTAATTAACATGATCACCTTAATGAGTAATTAGCTTTAATTCAGGGCGTCTTTATCAGGTGTTATATCTTAAATGCTCCGTGTGAACAGAACTCAGATTATCCGGAAGTATAAATAGTGAAGATGAAAATCGATTAACATTGGTTCTCGTGCTATCCATTTCCACAGGTTTCTTCATTTGCATTTCAATGACAAACCCCTTTTGGATGATAAGATTGAGGAAAAGCTCTTCCATTATCTTAAAGCGAATTTGAAACTCTGACTGTAAAAAAAATAAGTCCAGTTTTTTTAGAAATTCTATGTTTATCTGAAGTATTGTGTCATATAAACCATCAAGTACTAAGTGGTGATTTTTATCAAAATAAGTTTTTGCAAAGTCAAGCCCGCTTTCTAGTGACTTGCAAAATTTAATTTCTTGTTGAATTTTTTTAATAAAGATTTCAGATATAAAGTATAGAATATTTCGTTGAGCTATTGGCTCTTTTAACCACGATAGTTTATTTTTATTTTGAATGAGATTCTCTCGACACATGTCAATAAAAGATAACATGGAGAGTGCTTCAGTTGGATTTTTTTTGGCAAAAAATTCAAACTGCATGGCAATATGAGGGACAATTGCAATTAAAAATGCTTGAAAATAAAATGCTGATGAGTATTTTTGCATAAACATTTGTTGTTTCATCATCCCCCAAAAAAGCTCTTTCAGTTTTACGGGTTTTTCTCGAATCTCCAAACAATCATGATTACTGAGTTGGAGCTGGCTATGGGTCGTTTCTATTAAAGCAGCAGGATATTTATCAATGATGCTCATTAGCAAGACGATTGAACCAAAACTCTGATGAATATTCTGAACTTCTTCAGAAAAGTCGAAAGGATGATAGATGCATGTTAAATCTCTAAACTCTAAAAAAAGTCTGGATAAATCCATTTGATGCATCATGCTTTGTTCACGAATGATGGTTGTGCCAGTTACAATGACCAGATCAGCGAGATAGTTGATGAATAAGCTTAATGGATGCTCTGCCTCTATATTAAAGAGTTGGCATAGATTTTTTTTCAAAACGCTCGCAGTATGTTCTTCCGTTGTCGGGTAATGCTCAACTTGAATTTGTATCAAGTCATGGTATTTAGCCATCAGTAAAGTGATGTGACGAATCAACTGTGTGAAGGAATCTTTTTCATCAAGAAGATTGAATTTTTTTAGGTTTACATCGAGACGATGTTCAACCTCCAAGGCATGGGGAAGCGCATGGTGTAATAGGTGATTCTGTAAAGATTGATTTTTAATATGTTCTTCAAAATCATGATACATTGTATTTAACAATCGTTGATTCTCAATATTATGAATATCAATCAATTCACATGATTTTTTTAGTTGCTCAAAAAAAATATTGCTGAATATGCGTTTCTCCAGGCGAATCAAATGAAATATTTGATTGAAGTGATACGGTAAAATCTGAAGATTTTTATTCTTAATCTCTAAAATGATATTTTGATACGCATGATAAGCATAAGTAGATATAAAATATAATTCATGATGAGCTTCTTCAGAGAGTTTTTTATCAAAGTCTGGTTCAAGGAGGTTGATCAGTTCATCGTAAGTTAATAGTTGTGAACGTGATGTATAAACAGAGCAGGTTGCTCCCATAGGAATTCTCCTCGAATAGTTGTATTTATTAAATTTAAGTGATTTTTAATATAATGTCGATAATTTTTTAAAAACATTAGATAATTTGTGAGCATAATACAATATTTTTGATATTTTATCACGTGTTCTGGTCAATATTTATCTAATTATTCGTACAATTAAGAAGCGAGGTTGTTTTTTTAAGAACATAGAAACTTAAATTTTATTATTTAATCAAATAGTTAATATAATGCTTAGAGGCGGAACTATTTTGTGATGATGGTGCGATTCATGGCTTTAATTACTAGTGATATTATAGGTGCGCACTAGATTTGATATAGGATTTTGATATTCAGGACTCTATGATTAAATCATTTAAACATAAAGGTCTTAAACTTTTTTTAAGAAGAGAATACGAAAGGTATTCAATCCAAGCATCAAAAAAGATTAAGATTACAATTGAGTGCGCTTGAGCTCTCGACAAACAGAGAATGGTGATACACCTATAACCTGGGCAATTTTATTATGAGGTGTCGCTATTGCTTTTAGTGCAGAAATTTTAGACTGAACCTTGACCTTTGCTAATAATCGATCAATTGTTGCTGAATCTATTTGTAATAGGCCTTGATATATTGAGTCATCTAATTACCCATAAATCTTATAGTCATGAGGTAGCCACAAAGGTTAAGCGCTCTTTAGTATTTTACCACAGAATTGATCTGTCGCTAGCTTACCCATTTATATGCCTCTTTTTTTCTTTGTTAACATTATTTATGATGTAACGAATGCACTTTTTCCTGTTTTGAGCAATATTATTTTGATGCAATTTGAGAAAATTGCCGGCACTATGGTGCAATTAATAAAATAGGTTCAAAGTATTTAGGATCTAAAAATATCGGGCATGCTTGATAAAGCAGAATTGTCATTTTAATCATACTGAATTTTTGAGGTGCATATGTTTGAGCAAGTTTTTAATGATATTAAAGAAGGGTATCAGAAAAGTTGGTTTGGGTTCATCTTTAAATATACGGCTTTAGGAAAACTTTTAGAGCAGGATACGCGAATCACTTCCTCCACTTTTTTTGATACTTATTTTTCCGCCTGGTGGTGGAATCGTTTATGGTTTAGAGACTGTATTCGACAAAAAGATAATCTAAGTCAATTTGACAGCATAATTCAATCTTTTTGGCGTTTCGCCCATTCAACAGTGAAGTGCAATTTTTAGAAATAAATAAAAGTATCGTAGAGTGAGTCACATAATATTGATATTCTTAAGGTGCGAACCGATAAGGAATAATCATGCCCAAAGGCTACCATCATGTGACTCGAGAACAAAGATCTCAAATTTCTGCACTAAAAGCAATAGCTACACCCCATAATAAAATTGCCCAGGTTATAGGTGTATCACCATCTTCTGTTTGTCGAGAGCTCAATCGCGTTAGTGTCTCAAAGTTTCTGTAAATTCAGGAAGGCCTAGAAAAGAAGAAAGCCATCCGTTAAACTTCATGTTTGTTTCGCGACATACATAGAGGAATAACAAATGGCTTTGAATACTAATGATAACAAATTTTTAGAGATTGCGGAAATTATTTGTGAAGAAGGACACGGTAAACGCATCTAAATTTGACCAATCACTTTAGCTAAGTAAGCAATACTGG
>CAZNFJ010000081.1:2496-3575 GCA_964572685.1 uncultured Legionellaceae bacterium | reverse complement strand
GATATCCATGCAGCGCTACGATAACACCATAACGCGTCATATATTCTTCAACCGCAGCATTCACTGCCGCGAGCACCGGAACAAAGATCAGAACGTGCCACGACCACCGCAACTCCTGCCCACGGACAACTTGCAGCCAAATAACCACCGACGTAACCAATGTTACGATGATCAAAAACGTTCTTCCAACACTTCGCCACGATTCTCCAGCACGAATACCAAAGAGTCGATTTGCCTCGGCTGCTGCACCGAGCTCGCCGCGCCGTCCATACAACCGAGCTACCGTGGGTCGAACAAGCACCAGCACGCCACACACCAGCGAGGCAAGCACGAGCGTGAGGAGTTGATATTTGAGCTGGGTATCGATAAACGTTGTCGATGACCATACGCCCGGAACGAGCGGCACGAGCCATCGACCAATCGCGAGTAACGACCAAGTCGCCGCGATGACCAAGAGCAATAAACTCACATGCACGCCAAAATGTCGGCGATCTCCCGGCTGCTCAATTTCAATACAATCTATCGCTCTATCATCCTGATCAGCAACGGACTGACGAACGCCGCGAGATGAAGAATCAATCATACATTCAGTATTACTTCGCTGCCGGTAACGCGTTGAGCAACGTCAACGCCTGATCGACGAGTTTCAGCGAACTGGTATGAAACGCTCCGTGCCCACTATTCGGATCTTCGAGTAAACCGAGCACATTCGCCCCTTGTCCGGTGAGCCACGTTTTCGTCTCCGTCATTCCCGGACAACCATCACGCGTCGGATTATCATCTTTCCCTCCGCACACCAAAATCCACGGCACCCCGTTAAACAATTTCGGCGTGGCCGATCCACCGGGCGCCATCGGAAAGTCAGCCTGATATTTTCCGGAAGCGGAAATCACCGCATCAAGTACATGCGTCACATTCAACTGGTCGTAGGATTTCACGGCATACGTATTTGCACTGCCGCGGGAAAATCCTTCGAGCACCACAAAATCCGCGCTATCGTATCCTTGTTGATCGAGGTAGCCGCGAATTTGCGTCAGGACTTGATTCGGCGTGTAGTAATCCGCGGTTGTCTCGCCCGA
>CAZNFJ010000081.1:0-2396 GCA_964572685.1 uncultured Legionellaceae bacterium | reverse complement strand
TCGCTGTTCACGTTTCGATTTGATTCACGTACCGAAGTGTTTGTATTTGCTGCGCCGTTCGTATTTCGAACCGATACATTCACATTCTTTGTGGCTTTCCGCTTTGTAGCGGTTTTTTTCGTATCTTGTGAACGAGTATTCGTCGGTTGTACGGATCGTGTATTCGATATGGACTCATCATTCGACACTTCCGGTTCATCTTCAACACGATTCTCGCCACTCAACGTTGGTAGAGCGGCACGAATCTGATCGATCGGAAGTCCGGTACGAACAGCAATGTCTTCCTGAACGGTCGAAATCGTAACAGCGGTCGATACCCATTCCCACTCACTACGTCCAAATACCACCTTAATCTTCATACGTTCGCCCTCAGGTTCAACCGTTATGCGCAATCGTCGTTCACGTTCACCTTGCAATTCACGTAACCGTGTCTCGACCTTCATCAACGCCTCGGATCCGTTGCCCTGTTTCTCAGTCAATTGTTCTTGAACGCGCGCCACCGCCCCGAGCGCCTGTTCAAGCGCCTGACGGGTTAATTCGGAGGCCTCGGATGCGTGATCGGATTGCTCAACTTCAAGTTTCGCTTGTTCGCGAGCGCGCTCTTCGGCCACTTCCGCCTCATACGTTGCCTTCGCTGTCTCGTCCGTCGTTAGTCGTAGGCGAACTTGTTCAGCGACACGATCAACGCCGAAGAGCAGATCACCGGGCTTCGCGGCGTTAGCGGCGATCGACGTACCAAAACCAAGCACCACGACCAACAGAATAATTGCCGTAGCACCAACTGCGCGCTGGGCGAAGAATAGATGTGGAGTAAACCAACGCGCTGGATGTCGTTTAGGTTCAGCCATCACGCGCGTAAACTCCGTGATCGTCGCCTGGCGAATGCGCGACGCAACCGTCGGATCAAGATCCGCACGGCCGGAGTTTCGGAGTTGGGTCATCAATTCAGAATCGTTCATACATTCGGTAATGCTTGCTGGAGTGCTTTGAGGGCGCGGTGATGGATAACGCGGACATTGATCGTTGTTGTCTTCATCACCATCGCGATTTCTTCGGTCGTTTGTTCTTCGCGATAGCGAAGATGTAATACGGTTTGAAATTTTTCAGGTAAGGTCCGGAGGGCGGCATCAACGCGGGCGTGATCGAACGGGTCAATCATATCCGGCTGCTCGGCAATCATCTCGGGCGCATCGTCGAGCGACACGGTTCGTCCTTGCTGACGATAATAATCAATCAGTCGGAAACGGGCGATTTGAAATAACCAGGTCGTGAATTTCGTATCGCTCTGCACGGTATACCGCGGCAGAGCCCGAATCATTTCAAGAAAGGTCGTTTGCAGCAGGTCCTCGGCAGTCTCCCGATTCGATGTCCGTAGAATCAGGTACCGATAGATCCGGGTATGGAGACGATCAAACAAGGCAGCAATCGCGTCGCGATCCCCCTGCTGCGCCTGACGGACAAGGTCGGCAATATCGTTCGTCGGCTGCTCCATAATACCTCTATCGTAGCACATCTTCGAACGTTACAACCGTATCAGTATAACGCCCACCATTGACAAATCGACGATAATAGGGTACCGTGTGCCTTCTGCACCTTTCACCCCGCCGCCCGTTACTCCCAAGGAAGGAGCCTTGCATGCCGCAGTATCCGTCCACCTTTCCCCGCGAATCCTGCCCGAAGATGATTCACCGCCTTCTGGTCCTGATCGAGGAGACGCACGACGTCCTGACCGAGGTCGCCAGCGTCAAGGAACTCGACTACCAGCAGTCGCCTCGCGTCGTCTTCGGCGACATTCCGCCGAAGAACCGTTTCGCTCCGATGACGGTGTCGTTCAAGGATCGCGACTACCGGATCCTTCTGCGGTCGGTCATTCCGTCCGATCTTCCGAAATCGTTCCAGTGCGTCATCAAGAACATCGACAACCTGCAGCGTATCGCTGACGACGAAGAGTTGGCGATCAAGACGATCACCAGACGTCGCCCGCGATTCAGCGAGCGTCGGCATGTCGAACTCCGTCCGCGAGCAGCAAAGGCGTACGACATTCTACGTCAGCACGCGAGCGAGACGGGTATCCCGGACTGCCGTCGCCTGCTGCTCCAGAAGTTTCCGGACGGCAGCGGGCATCTGCTCGATCACCTGCACCATCACGGACTGGTGTGGAAGCATCCCCTCGTCGATCTGACCTTCGTGGACACGAAAGCCAGGATCGATGTCAAAGAAGTCGTGGTCTACTGACACGACGAACGCTCATCCCCCTGAGCGTTTTTTTCTTTGCCCGATTATCGGTTACCCGATGGGCTGCTCGGTCGGCTGACCGCGCGGTACGGCGCGCGACGCGCCGGTTGCGGACGGTTTGCGCTTTTCCCGCCGCCGTAGTTTTTCTTTTTTGCCATAGG
>CAZNFJ010000080.1:0-4256 GCA_964572685.1 uncultured Legionellaceae bacterium | reverse complement strand
AGCGATAATTTAAACTGAAAAGCGAATTAACAATAGTAGTTGATTTTTTAACCAACAATCGTCGAACATTCATGAAGTAAAACAGTTTTTACAGAAGAAACGTAGCTCTATCGTGCAATTACTCAAAAAGGTTTTCAAAAAACGAAATGGAACCACGGGTACAGTCTATCTGGTCTCAAATGACATACACTGTTCTGCTGAACGTCTCTATGAAGTCTACCAAAAACGGTGGAAAATAGAAGAGTTTCACAAATCAATTAAGCAAAATGCTAGTTTGGAAAAATCACCGACCAAGAAAGTAAAAACACAATGCAATCATGTGTTCGCTGCTATGATTGCTTACTGCAAGCTTGAGATGCTTAAATTCAAAACAGGTCTTAATCACTTTGCTATCAAATATAAATTGATTGTTCGAGCTAATCAAATCGCGATGAAGGAATTAAAATCCATGGCTTGTTGATGTGTCCGTGCGTAACATGAGTTAATGATACAACAGGTCCATGGTCTTCACTCAATCACAAACATGTGCTTATTAATGCTTGACCTTTTTTAAATGAATTCACATAATTACTCATTTTGAGGCAGTTTATGCAAACACATACAGAGTACCCAAATATTCATAGCATTCAAAATATTAAATCTTTATTAAAAAGCAAAAATATTCGTTTCAACTCTACTATTTTTTGGGACTTGGACAATACTGTATTTCAACCCAAGGAGGAATTGGGTTCTGATCAATGGTTTTGCGGATTCCATTCTTTAGCCAAAACCAAATTGGGTTCAAGATTTAAAATGGAATACATGATTGCCACCTATAACGCTGTTCAAGCCCATGTTGAAACCACACATGTTGAAGAAAAAACAATAACCATCATCAAATATCTCGCAGCGGCAGGCATTCCTCAAGGTTTTATCACAGCAAGAAATATTGATTTACAAACAATAACCCAAAATCAATTATCAAGCATTGGCATCAATCCCAAGAAACATCAAATCATTTATTGTAATGGTGGAAACAAAGGCAGTAAACTTATTGAGCACCTCAGATTCTATCCACGTCATGTCATTATGGTTGATGATAAATTTGAAAATGTTTTGAATATTCAAAACGCACTTGAAAATTTAGGAATTCCTTTTACTGGCTTTCATTATGAATATTTACGTGAAAAAGTCGAAAATTTTGATATCGGATATGCGCATTTTCAACTTTCATTGATTCAACATGCTCTGCCCAGAATGGTAAGAGATTTTATTCAGCAGCTAGAATTATCCTGGGAATCGCATCACGAAGAAAGCTCAAAAAATACCAACTCGATACATCCATTAAAAATAAAATCCCCCATTTGATAGGGGGTTTTTATTTATCGCATATATCTTTTTAAACGCTCTAATACGCGTTCTTTTCCCAACAATGCAAGTGTGACATCAATGCTTGGTGTCATTAAGGTACCCGTTGTTAACAAACGAAGCGGTTGTGCCAATTGGGGCATTTTCAAACCATGTACCTGAAGAATCGCTTTGAGCACAATACTTATTTTATCTGCAGTCCAATCATGCATTTGTGTTAACTCAATCAATAACTCATTCAAAGCATTATCCACTGATTCATTTCTGAATGGGGCAAGTTCGTGTTCTTGGGGATGCACATCCTCATAAAAATAATGACTTTGTTCAACCAACTCTTTCATGGTTTTATAACGTGGTGTTTGAATAGGCGCCAATTTTTCCCATGTTGGACCTTGCTCGTAATCTAAGTTTTGTTGACGCATATGCCATAGCCACTCTAATTGAGTCTCATGAAACGGTAAGGTTTTCATATAATGTTGATTCAACCAGCGCAATTTATCATAATCAAAAGAACAAGCCGAACGACTCACATGTTCTAAATTAAAATCTTTAATCATTTCATCGATTGAAAAAATTTCTTGATCGCCATGCGACCAACCTAATCTCACCAAATAGTTTAACACTGCCTGTGGTAAATACCCCTCTTCCTTAAAACTCATAACACTCACAGCACCATGTCGTTTAGATAAGCGTTTACCGTCAGAACCTAATATCATTGGTAGATGCGCAAAAATAGGGACAGGCGCATTTAAAGCATGATACAGATGAATTTGTCTTGGCGTATTGTTAATATGATCATCACCTCGAATCACATGGGTAATATTCATATCCCAATCATCTATGACAACGGCAAAATTATATGTCGGCACGCCATCGGTTCTTACAAGCACCAAATCATCTAACTCATCATTAGATACCTTAATATCTCCATAAACCAAATCATGGAAATGAACTTCACCCTCACGTGGCGTTTTAAAACGAATGACATTGGGTAAACTGTTATCAAATGCTTTATCACGACAATGACCATCGTAACGTGGCTTTTCACCACGATGCATCTGCTGTTCTCGTACTTTGTCCAAACGCTCAACCGAACATTGGCAACGATAAGCATGCCCTTGCTCTAAAAGCGTCTGTACCACCTCGGCATAACGTTGAAATCGTTGACTTTGATAAATAGGTCCCTCATTTGCATCAAGTCCCAACCAAGCCATCCCGTCGATAATGGCGCCAACAGATTCTGAGGTAGATCGTTCCCTATCGGTATCTTCAATTCTTAAAATAAAATCACCTTGCAGGTGCTTAGCATAAAGCCAGGAAAACAAGGCTGTTCTCACTCCTCCTACATGCAGATAACCTGTGGGACTTGGGGCAAAACGAGTTCGTATTGACTTCAAAATCACTTTCCTTCAATGTAAAAAATATAGTCTAAATACTAACTCAATTTCATGCATCCACCAAGCAAATTTTCTAAGTTTTAGTAGAGTATTTTAGTGCATTTGTTACACTATGTTATTGCGAATCATCTATAGGAGAAACCATGGCCAAAAATGCCATTTATGCACAATCGGGCGGTGTCACCGCGGTCATCAATGCAACGGCTGCTGGCGTCATTCAAACTGCCAGACTACATCCGAATCACATTGGGAAAATCTATGGCGCTCAAAATGGAATATTGGGAGTTCTCAACAACCAATTATTTGATTGTAGCCAATTCAATCAACACGAACTCGATCAACTTTATTACACGCCAGGCGGTGCTTTTGGCTCTTGTCGTCATAAGCTGAAAAGTGATGATGAATTTGAAAAATTGGTAGCCGTATTTAAAGAACATAACATCGGTTATTTTTTCTATAATGGTGGCGGTGATTCCCAAGATACCAGCATGAAAATCTCACAACGCACTGAACAACTCGGTTGGCCGGTACAATGTATTGGCATCCCCAAAACCATCGATAATGATTTACCGCTCACTGATAATTGTCCAGGATATGGGTCCGTCGCGAAATATGTAGCCATTTCAACTTTAGAAGCATCACTAGATGTTGCTTCTATGGCCAAAAGCTCGACCAAAGTCTTTGTTTTAGAAGTAATGGGGCGACATACAGGTTGGATTGCAGCAGCTGCAGGCCTTGCAGGTATTAGTCCTCAACAAGCACCCCACATCATTTTATTTCCAGAAGTAATTTTTGATGAAGAAAAATTCTTGGCCAAGGTGGATGACACTGTCAAACAACGAGGCTTTTGTGTAATTGTCACATCAGAAGGGATTCGTCGTGCCAATGGTGATTTTTTAAGCGCTCAATCTCGCAAAGACTCCTTTGGTCATTCACAATTAGGGGGCGTTGCCGCATATCTGACAAGCCTCGTTCAAGAAAAATTAGGTCATAAACACCATTATGCTATCGCTGATTATTTACAACGCTCTGCAAGACACATTGCGTCACAAGTCGATGTTGAACAAGCTTATGCTTTGGGAAAGTATGCTGTTGAATTGGCTTTATCAGGCAAGCATGGTGTCATGCCCATCATTATAAGACAAAACCAGGAACCTTATGAATGGACGATTGGCGATGTTCCTTTAACAGAAGTCGCTAATATTGAAAAGCATCTACCCACACACTTTATTCGTGAAGATGGTATGGGGATAACGCAAGCTTGCCGTGAATATATTTTACCACTCATTCAAGGTGAGGCTTATCCGCCCTATCACCAAGGTCTTCCCGATTATCTTCACAAAGAAATCATTCAACACCTTCGTTAAATGCCAAACCGCATCATGTGACAATCAATCTTGGTGCGGTATTCTTAAACTGCAGGCTTACATAATCATCCTGTTTTCACAACAATATCCTTTCTCGACTTTAGCCATTTTTGAATAAATTGAAGTGGGATTTAAGATTAGAAAG
>CAZNFJ010000079.1:0-4400 GCA_964572685.1 uncultured Legionellaceae bacterium | reverse complement strand
TATTGAAAGCTTGATATACCTGCTATCAATAGCGGCTTAAATGGCTAAAGTCGAGGTTGTTACATAAAGGGCAAATTGCTGATGCTTTAATGCTGCCATTCTTATTTTTGTACATCGATATAGCATTTTCATGGGGAGAAATGATTTCATGGCACTTGAGACATTTAAATTGATCGAACGCTAATTGTTTTTTATGGCTAGCATTTCTTTTTTCGAGAAAAGCCTGGAGAATCTCGCCGTATACCGTGATCGGTTTTTTAGTGACAACTTCGAGGTCACCAGACCTTACCCAATCTCTGATGGTTTGGACGTGAAGCTTTTTATTTTCGAATAACTTGCATATCTCTTCAGTGGTATATGAGCGATACTTCTTAACTAAGCGTGGATTGTAGTATTTGAACATCGTGATTCACCTTATTTATTACGTTTTTTAATTTGCTAAAAATAGCGTCCTCTATTTCTTGACTGGCCTTCTTATTGATGGGGTGGCATATTGTGAAATTGCCTTTACTGGGATAAGTCAGACGATAACCATCACCATTTAGTTTTGTATGAATGGCAACACTGGAAATGTAGATGTTTTCGTCGATGACAAAGCTGGCAAAACCAATTAACCCATCGCGAGGCTTGATGAAATCAATTTGAACTTCAGATATTTTCATTTTCGGACTCATGACGTTGTTTGGTTTGAGCTAGTCTTGATTCGACCTGTTCCAAAACCCTAAAAAAACTCATCAAGTTATCTGCGGCAAGCTTTGCTTCGCCTTCCGAGATATCTTCATAAAGCTCTTTAATTGAATCGGTCAAATTTGACATGGCTCATACAATTTTTAACGGTATAAGCACACGATAATGGATTTTTTGATTAAAATATAACCAACCACTAGAGATGGATTGATCACCTCTAGTGATGATAAATTTATTTAACGAGTGAGTTGATCGATGAACGTGTTTTTAATCGCTTCTACAGCATCAGATAGACTCCATCCTTCTGTTGCTATAGTTTGTCCTTGTTCCGTAAGTAACCCTACTGCGCGCGAATGGTTATTTTTCAATCTGGGCGCAAGTAACGGTTCAATATCATCAAGAAACATAGCGTCTTGTAGTTTTAAACTTAAATTGTTAGCGAATAATTTTTTTGTGATTGTTTTATTGCTACGTGCCATATACTCCATAAATACAGCGACCGTTTTTGTAGCGTCAAATTCTTTTTCTTGGATAGCCAACCACAAATCGAATGCGTCACGTCCTTTCTTACGCTCATATAAAGCACGCAATTTAGTCGCCAATAGTTCTTCAAGTTGAAAAGTGCTCACCTTTGTTTCTTGAGAAAACCAAGGTGACTGAACAGAAAATGGGACTTTGAGACGATCTAAAACAGCGAAACTTTCGTGAATATTGATTTCAATTTTAATTTTTTGCTTTATAGCCGCTGAAACCTCTGGAGAAAAATAAAAGAGCAATTTAAAGCTTTGTCCGGTTTGTCGCGTTTTCGGTTGTCCCAACCATGGTTCCAGACAATCACGTAATACATCAATGATTTCTTTAATGCCCCCTTTTGCAGTCCTCACCAAGTCGATATCCTCGCTGTAACGTGCAGCAGGCGAGAAAAATAATTTGTGCAATGCAGTGCCACCACGAAATGCGAGTTGCTCAGATAAAAAAGGATTAGAAAAAATCTCAACAATCGTTCGTGATAAAATTAAATCCTGTTCTACTTGCATGTCATCAGGCCAAGGTGCCACTTGTCGCCATTGTGTAATATAGGCCATAGGAATCATTCATCAATCTCCAAACTTGTGTTTACAATCACATGCCACTTTTTATTCCTCTCAATAGGCTCGTAGGGCGCGTACGATACTAGACGCACCCAATGCAATGTTTTGCCTTCAAGCGCATTAAATAACGCATTAGCCAGCGTTTCGTGACCAAAATAATCAAGCAACCATCCCAATCGCTGTAGACCAAATAATTTCATATGATATTGTGTCAGGGCAGCTAATTTTTTTTCATCGAATGATTCGATTAAATCAGAAAATATCGTCGCCACGTTATTCATTCCAGCAGCATGTTCTGGGTTACTGACAAGATCAAATGCCAATAATTCTGGACTGGCAACCTGAATCGTTCCAGCCAACGTATTAAATTGCCTTGTGATGTGGGTATCGAATTGCTTTTTACCGATAAATTCAATATGCACACGACCACAATGAATGGATGGACGACTTTTAAGGGTGACAACCTGAAATCGCTGAGGCTTTTGATGCGCAGCACCGTAATATTGGGCAGCATTCAGAAACCCCACATAATAGGGCAGTCCCCAATAGCGCATTAAATCTGAAATAAACATCTCGGCGGGCAGGCAACCATAAGCTTGATATTCAGGGGGAACGATTAAGTAAAAGCCTCTAGCAGGGCTTACAAGCCATTTGTCTTTTTTCAAACGATGTAACGCGTTAAGACAAGAGACTTTTTTCAAACCAAGCGCATTTTCCGCTTCTGATACAGTGAAAGAAAAACGGCCTTGTGCTCGTAGCTCATTGATAAAATTAAGTGCTTTCATCAGCAATCCTGTGTTTATACTCTTATAATATATCATATTTCGTTATATTACATGACTATTAACACAGATATTATTTATTCAATGGCTAATTCAGACTTATTATTAAACGTGCTACATGCCTCATTGCACCATCTATAAAATGTAGGGCTAGTCCAGTCACGACCATCAATAAGGTAATTTTTATAAGGTTGAAATGAATCTAATAACTGTGGAAATTCGTCAACCATTCTATTTGCTACTACCTGACATAATTGCGAAGCAGAACCGTATACGTTTTCGTTTAGCTCTTCCAAACAAAGAGTCTGGACTTGGGTTCTTAATGGTTTATAACGCTGGTATGAATTTGCCCCACCTTTACGTTTTTCACTGGTATAACGATCATCTTCAAACAGCATATCTTCAAATTGTATAAAATCTAAATTATCATCGGGCAACTCGAATAAGCTTTCCGTCGTTTCTTGGCTTCTGTTAGTGACATCAATCTCAAAAATTTTGCATATCGGGTTTTCAATGATCTTAACCTCTCTGAGTTGATTGGCTTGCACGTCCTCAAAATTCATAATTAAACAAACATGTTTTTCATTCTTTAAATGTCGATATTTTTCTAATATAGCCGTATAACCTTTCACAAGGCTAGGATTATTTGCATGTTTAATATGAAGCACAAAACGATTGTCATTGGAGATACTAAACTCAAGATTGAGCTGTTTTTCATCTCGCAAGAGATTGATAGTGATGTTGCTATTCTGTGAAGTTAACCATGTATTACAAACTGTAAAAAATAACATCTGCGAATAATAAACTCTGACATGCCTATATGCTGGCTGGTGCCTCGTCCAGAATGTCCGCCAAACGTCTTTATTTTCTATGAGATCCTTGAAGTGATGAATAATAGATGTGATAGCAAGCGTTAATGAGTCAAGGCTATCAGGACACTCCCTCGTTTCCTTTGATAATTCAAGGTTAATGAAATGCTGGCTGTTCTCAAGCCATTTATACAAGCCTTCATAGTCTTTTTCCAAATCATAATGTTCAAAACTATAATCTTTTAATGCTTTAAGCGTTTCAATAAAAAATAGTTTATTGGTCTTAAGTTCTTTGAGTAACGCTTCTTTTCTGGCTGCTTTCGTAGTTTCAAGCCAGATGTAGCCTATATCGCGATTAACAACGTGTCGTAGTCTTTCATTATGCTCTGCCAACTCATAAACCACGGAATCAATCCTGTCTGCAACGGGAAGATTCGATAAAATATCTTTTGGAAGCAATTTAATCGGTTGTTTGGAAAATGGATTTTGCAGTAAGTTATAGCGATTATTATGCTTTGTAGTATGGATAATATCGCCTGTAATACCAACCTTGGCCATAATATCCACAGTATAGCGACAGATATCCTCATCAATAATATTCTGCACCATATCACTGATCCGATCACCTGCAATACCTTCTTCGAGGAGAGGCAATAATAAGAATATTTCCGGTTCGCCTTGCGCCAAATCGACAATTTCTTTCGCGCTTTGAAAGATTTTATCGTAAAATTCAATACCTGAACCTCTGCCTTCTGTATTACCAGAGCTGTAGCCAATGCAGGTAGACTGATACTCAGGAAAGTTCACTATTTTTTGAGCAACTCGCCAACATTTATCTCCTGTCAGAGTAGATTTTTTTAGCAAAAGAAGAAGACCCACAAAAAACGATTTATAGGTTTGATGCGAGTTTTTGATGATTTCACTTGCGCTATTTTTTAACAACAAAGGCTCAACAAAAACCTTCGTATCAAAATTTAATATTAGAGCTCTTGCATAACTTAATAAATTGATTAAACTTGTTGATTTTTGGC
>CAZNFJ010000078.1:0-4421 GCA_964572685.1 uncultured Legionellaceae bacterium | reverse complement strand
AATTATGAGTCAACGATTGGTACCTTCGGTTACCTTTTTAAATGAGTCAACGCGTGCAAAAAATGTAAAAAAGGTGCTGGAAGGCTGATCAAATTGACCTTTTGATCAAAAAAAGTTATAATATTTTCTTTTTGTGGCTAAATGGCAACTAGTAACCCTTTTAGTTTTAATCGATGTCAAGAATAGAGAGGTACTATGAACTATCGAAATATTATAAAATCTCTTCCTTCCGTTTTTTGTTTATTTGTAACACAAAGCACTTTTAGTGCGCCCCAAGTCACCAGCCAAACTTTTCAACATCTTCATCATTTGGCTCCTAATTTAAGTACGCGTGCTTTGCAGTCTGCTTTGAATGCTTATCAAAAAGCTAGTACGCAACATTTGGTGCATAAACCCGTTTTGACAGTCATTGACTATTCATTGCCTTCTTCACGTCAGCGTATGTGGATTTTTGATTTAAAAAGAGAAAAGCTTTTAATGAATACTTATGTGGCTCATGGTCAAAACTCAGGCATGAATGTGGCCAGACATTTTTCCAATACTCCATCGAGCAAATCCAGTAGTTTAGGGGCTTATATTACCAAAAATACCTATTTCGGAAACAATGGCTTGTCTTTAAATCTACAAGGACTCGAACGAGGATTTAATGATAATGCTTTGAGTCGACGTGTGGTGATTCATGGTGCTTGGTATGTGGAGCCTTCCTTTATTCGCCAAACAGGCCGTGCAGGTCGCAGCTGGGGTTGTCCATCGGTAGCCAAAAGTATTGCTTCTTCTTTGATTCATACGATTCAGGGTGGTTCTGTGGTTTTTGCTTATTATCCTGATTTTCGTTATTTACACACTTCTCACTACGCATAAAACTAGAGCTGGGGAGCACGCTCTCCAGCTCTATGCGAAAAAATCATATCCTATGAAATTTTCATGACATCCTGTCTTCGTTTCCTTGATTGACTCATCATCCTGACAAGTTACAATTTAAATATAGCACATCTTTTTGAATTTTTTTTTGGCTATGATAAAATTCAGAGTCCAAAGACTATATAGAGAAATAAAATGATCTTATTAAAAACCTCCAAAGGCGATATTCGTATTGAGTTAGATACTACTAACACCCCAGTGACCGCTGAGAATTTTAAAAATTATGTTTTAAATGAGTTTTACAATGGCACCATTTTTCATCGTGTGATTCCAGGATTTATGATTCAAGGCGGTGGATTTACCGAACAAATGCAACAAAAGTCGACACAAAAACCCATTGCCAATGAGGCGAAATCTGCTCAATCGAACAAACGTGGCACAATTGCCATGGCAAGAACCAATGATCCGCATTCAGCAACCGCTCAATTTTTTATTAATTTAGTGGATAATAATTTCTTGAATTTCTCTGGTGAAAACATGCAGGGTTATGGTTATTGTGTGTTTGGTCACGTGACTGAAGGTCTGGATGTGGTGGATGCGATTGCCAAAGTTAAAACAGGTTCCAAAAATGGTCATCAAGACGTTCCACAAGAATCTGTTGTAATTCTTTCTGCAGAAGTGATAGATTAATTTTTTTGTAACTTTTTGATCATGTCTGGGTTCATGAGATGATCAAAACGATGATGTAATGTAGAAATGGTTTTAGGCCCTGAGGTGATTTTTTTATCACCTCTCAAGGCCAATATACAGTTCTCTTGTAATTCTTGTTGTTTTTCCAATGTTGCACCTGCATATTCTTGACGATAAGTATCGATACATTGCGCGAGTCTTTGATAGCGTGGTCGTAAATCCCATGCAATTTCCTGAGCGAGTTTTGCAAAGTGTACATCTTCATGTCCAATATGTTGAATAAGTTCTAAAGCCAATTGGTGACAAGGCTTAGAAGTTTTCAGGCTCCAAAAATTTTCAATAGCATCCGGGTAGGGGATAAATTGACTTAAGTGTTCTATGATTTTAGGTAATCGAGTGACACTATAAGCAAGTGCAATGTGAGCTTTGGTATGACTTATGTCTTCAAATTGACTCGCCCAGTATTGGATTTTCTTTTCGTTTGGAAGATAACCTAAAATTTTCAACCAAGCTCTTTTTTCATCACTAACGGCAATTGAAAATAAAATTTTTTGAATGATCTCTTGTACCACAGTCGATTGTTGATAAATCGATAGGTAGGCTTCCTGAGGCATATGTAAATCATCCACCAAACCATCTGCACTCATAAAAGTCCGAGTCATGAATAGACTTGATATATCATAATTGGTCATACCGATAGCGCGACTTTTTAAAATATCATTGGGTTCAGTTGATTTTGATTCCCCTCGAGAGCTGGTGTTGCTTAAAATCGCTAATTCATAGGGAATGCTGAGTTCTCTTAATAAGTTTTTGGCAGCGGGATGTTTGGTGTAACGTTCATAGGCTTTAATACATTTTTCAATGATGTTTTGTAAGTGCTGATAATCGTTTGGAGAGGCATTTTCTAAAATTCTTAACTCCAAAGCACGATAGGTATTTTCAGACGCTTGTCCCGTGACTTGTTCAACATAAGATGCATATGCATGATAGCTTCCTAACCAGCAAGCTTCGCTTCCTTGAAAGGTTGCAAATAATTGATATGCGGATTGTGAAATTCGGCGATGAAAATCTCCACCTAGACCATATAGTACTCGGAGCTGAATAGTATTTAATTTTTTGTCTTTAGTTTGATGATTTTTGAGTATATCTTGAGCTTTGTTTTCAGCATTAATCAAAGAGACATGTGCAAATAAACCACCTTCCTTGCCCAAATCACTGGGGCCTGCAACATAGACTAATTCTCCCTTTTGGATGATGATTTCTTTTAAATGAGGATCTGTGAGCATCTGATTAAGGATATCGGGTAGATGTTCTAAATCTTTAGGTGTTTCACATAAGGGTATTAATAGTACAGGTGGTTTTCGAATATCATCGATAGATAAATGACCGTGGATATAGGATGCTAAGCCAAATAATAAGACCACTTCATCGAGACTTAGAATATTTTCAGTATCTGATAGAATATAGGAGAACTGATCTTGATAATGCGTTACAAAGTCCAAAATTTCTAATTCACGCATACAGTGATATGATAAACGATGACGATGGTTTTTTATACTTTTAAAATAACATGAATCGGTACGTAAATATTGGTGAAATTGAGATTTTTCCTCTTGATTCAATTGTTGATAGTTTTTTTGTTCGAGAAGTATTTGAAATTGTGGGTGTTCATTTTTTAAAATATCGCCTAACTCATTCAGAACTTCTTGGTTAGAATGACTAGATTGTCTGACAAATTGTTTGAGTTCACCTCGAAAGCCCACTAAATCAACCAAGTCTTTGAGTTCAATTAATTTTTGTTTATGCTCAGGATGCAAAAATGGTTCTTGAATTAAAGATTGTAGTTGTTCACAAAAACGCTTCTTGGCGATTTCTGACGCCGATAAATCAAACAAAATACCATCTTGTATGGCTTGTTGACAGCGTTTTAAATAGGCATCACTGCTATTAAGGATAGGGAAATCATGCAGTAAGTCTTTTAAGTAGGCTCGATAGCGTGTTGCAATCGCTAATTGTAAACTCAGTTCCATGCGTTCCATGGTTTGGCGATTACGTTTTTGATTACCATCTACATCAGCAACAGCCCAACTGGAGACATGACTATAAGCATATTTATTCATCCTTGTGAGTACATCACTGATCTGGGATTTTTTGATGTGATGGTTTTTAGCAAATGCTGCGATATTACGATGGTTAAAGGATGACCAAGACGTCATCATATCAAGATAAAGGGTATTTTGTCGGTCAATTTCTTCTTGGGGTGTTAGATAAGTTTGGGGTAATAACGAGTGTTCAATGATCCAACGAATATCTTCTTGAATTTGATTTTTGGATTGCTTGGTGTTTAATAATAAATTTTTGACAACACGGTTGATGATGATTCTGGCTTCTTCAGAAAGAATTTCCGTGGGATGTGATGTAAGAACAGGACTGGCGTAATATTTTTTTCGAAAGTGGCTTGCTATATCTAATTGTTGAGACAAAGGTAGGTGTTCAGGAATATGAGCGTCTTTTAAGCTAAGACGAGGTGGATGTTGAATATTATCAAGGGCATCTTCTATGGTATTAAGGAGGATGGCTTTTTTAAGCTCAATATTCATACTCTTAGGAAATTGATTAAAAATTTCAACAATAGCATGCGTCATAAAATCAGACGATTTGGTGTGTAAAAATCGTTGATGAATGATTTTTGAAACTTTTCGAATCAGCATTAATGGCATCAAGAATTTCATCGATAATTAGATTATAGGTCATTTTTTAGCAGTTATTCTACAGCATTATCTTTAGAATCAGAGGTGGTGATCATGATAGTTCGTAACATGTCGTTACCCATAAGTTTTAAAATCCGCTAATATACTGACTTTTTTGAT
>CAZNFJ010000077.1:0-4657 GCA_964572685.1 uncultured Legionellaceae bacterium | reverse complement strand
CTTATCAAAAAAGTCAGTATATTAGCGGATTTTAAAACTTATGGGTAACGACATGACAATTAATCGATGGGTTATCTGCTATTCACCGCAACTGGAAGAGGTATTTCGAAAGCGTTATAAGCGTCCTGTAGGAATTTCCTGGAGAATGGATGAGACCTATATAAAAGTAAAAGGCCAATGGGTTTATCTGTACAGAGCCGTTGATAAAGAAGGCCAAACCGTTGATTTTATGCTGTCAGAAAAACGAGATGAGCCAGCTGCACGGGCATTTTTTGAGAAAGCTATTGGCTCCAGTGGCATTCCTGATAAAGTCACTATGGATAAAAGTGGTGCTAACAAAGCGGGTATCGATACCATCAATCTGCATTTGGCGTTGTTATTTATGTTTACTGGCGTGTTTATACAAATCACCATTCGCCAGATCAAATATCTGAATAATATCATAGAGCAAGACCATCGCTTTATTAAAAAAATCACGAAGCAGATGAAGGGATTCAAAGCATTTCACTCTGCAGATGCGACATTGTCGGGTATTGAATTGCACCATATGCTTAAAAAAGGCCAGCATACCCAATCAGATCATCAAACTATTTTCGAACAATTCTATGGACTTGCAGCATAAGTTCGTCCAAAATAGCCCTGTTCTTCGATTAAAAAATTTTTGCGACAAAACCGTAATGGGACCCTGTTACCTAACTCATAGGAGACCCGCGTTTAATCGCAAGAAATTATGGCGCTGATATTAAAAAAGCTTACCACCTATGCCTTGGACACGTTCATTGGACAAAGTTGTAAGTTTTATCAAAGAACATATTTTAGAAGAAGCTTAAATAATTCCTTGACAGGAATCTTTTTGAACAATAAAATCGCTCAAAATTTTTTAAGGGAATAGACCATGTCCACTCTGAGCGAGATCAGTAAAGCTATACAAGAAATTAGAAAATTATTACAGGAATCTTTAACACCTGAGTTCTTTAAATCCGTCAAATCTGCATGTGATGCAGTCTCCAGATTACTCAATGATCCTGCTATTAACCAGGATATTAAAAGTATTTTATCTCGACTCAATGAATTGCTAAAAACTGCTCAAGAAGAGGGTTTCATCGAAAAAGCGGTTGCATTGATGTCTGAATTGCAAAAAAAGCTTAGTGAACTCGATATGGAGTCATGTAATAAAATTTTAGCTGGCTTAGGTGATTTAATTGAACAGATTAACAATGCACATTTCATCGAACATATAGTCAATGCATTGAAGGCTGCCAAGTCAGTTGGGGATTTTTTTGAATTGGCTAAAACTTTTATGGGTGAGCACTCGCATATATTGCTGACTTATGGTCCATATGCAGCTATTGTTGGTCTGGCACTGTCTAAAATTTTAAATCATAAAGCTGCAAATCAAAGTGATTCACAGATGCAAAAGTATCTGCAAGAAATCAATGAAAATCTTCGTGTTTTGACATTTACCAATATTCATTTTTTACGTCAAACCATGCTTGATAATTATAGGAAAATTAGCTTGGATTTAAACGTTAATAAATATGATTTTGATCCCATGCTGCGTCAACGAATGATTCAAGAAAAAGAATACGCTTGTAAATTTATTAACACTGTTCCAATGATGAAACAGGAAAGCATTCTTGCACTTGCGCCTATCGAAAAAAAATTAGAAAAATTGATTGAAAAATTTGCCTCGCAAGAGATAAATAATCAATCACTTGAAGAGTTTTTAGACTACATCGGCATGGGTTATCAACAATATTGGTTTCAATTATTAAATTACACCATTTATTCTCAGCAGATAGCGGTATTTAGTTCACAGGTGAAGCCTCAAGTTTCCCGTCATGAATTTAATTTTGATGGCATCTGTCGGCTTTATGGAACTCAATCTGTTAGAGGATTGATGCAGAAATTAGCCAACGAATTTTTTTCACATGGTGGTGGTCGTTTGTATTATGAATTAGCGAATAGTTTACATGATAGTGCAGGCTTATTTTTAGCAATAACACAGTTGGTTTCTCAAAATGAGGAGCCGGTGGATATCGCAATTCCGGAATTTGTTGCTCCAGCACTTGAATTGCAACGTTTCTATCATGATAGTGCGCAAGAGTTTATTCAACAAGAATGGAAAAAAATAACTTGGCCAATTGGTTACGAGCATCAGGAGTATCATTTGAATGATAGAATGATTCAGATTATTAGAGCTCGAGCATTTGCGGAGTATGTGCAAAAAAATGCAGGTTATTTTTTTGGGCTTTATCCAATTCCTCGTGAAATTTTTAACAGCATTTTAGATATTCCCAGAGGACTATATCAAATTATCAGACATCCCATAGATACCATCCAAGGATTGGGTAATTTATTGACCTTAGATGGTTGGCGTTGCGTGGGGCATAGTTTGTATTATCATCCCGTGCGTATGCTAGCACCTAGTGTTCTTGCAGGTGCATCAAACTATGCTTTAACGGCATCTTCTTCTAGTTCAAAATTGACTCATTTAAAAAATTTAGCAGATCTTAATAAATTTAAAGCAGGAACTGCGGTAATTTCAGCGCCAGCATGTTCAGCTACTACGCTAACCACCGCAACCTCGGTTACGGCAACTACACTGACAATGCCAAAGATTCTTTCAGCCAAAGGCGATATTGAAATGACGACGCCACACACGACCCTTCATACAGCGCCTCATTCCTTACAGACAACGCCTGCTATTGATTGGGATAACCTTTGGAATTACGTCATTTATCAAGAATCAAAGCAGGATAGCGAAGTCGATGTTTATCATATGATTCAGGCTTGGTATCAAGAAACTCAGGGGCAAAAACCTTCACGCAAAATGTCTGAGAGATTTTTTCAGCCTGCTGCTGAGAATGAAGAAAAGTTAAGACTATCCCCACGCAAATAACTGACAGGAGATTGCAATGTATTGTTTTGAAATCAAGTTTATTGATAAAGACTTCAGTGCGGAAAAACTTGAAGATGTTGCAGTTGAGGGCATTAAATTGTATTCAGATTTGGATATTCTCTTGAGTTGCATTCGACAAAATCTGATTAAATCCTTAAGCTTAACAGCCATGACGCAAGTACAATCTATGTCAATCATGTCTGAAACATTAAATCAGGATAAAAAACAGAACTTTTTTAAGTATACTTTACCCAAAGACCCGCTAGACCCTGATGCAAGTTTGTTATTGTATGTTGATAAAATGACCGATGAACAATTTGGAGTTTTATCTAAAGCATTAAGTGATAGTCGTCAGCTAGAAAAGTTAAATTTAATTGTAAATCAGTCCATGCCTTTGGCTCACGAAATGGCTTTAATTCAAGTTGTCCGTGATAATTCTAAAATTAATCATGTATCGATTTCTGGTTTTATTTCTAAAGATTTCATGGCCTCAATGCCAGAGCGCGCTGGAATGAATATCATCGATTTTTCGATTAAAGGTGCTAAAAGTATTCAAGAGATCTCGAATTATTATCAGTCGATGATGGCTCAACTGAAGAAAGAAGAAAGCCTTTTATCTCAAGCCTCAAAAATGATATGGGTTCATCACTTATTGTGGGGTTTGGGCTTAGTAGCTCTTGCTGGCGCTTTGGTATTTATGAATTCACTTTTAGCAGGTTTAGGGGTTAGTGCATTGGCCTTAGGCACCTACTCATATTTCAACCAAGAGCAAAATTTTGTAACCAATGTTAGTATGCCAATGGAGGCAAGATGTTAAAAAAAGCGATTTATCTCATTTTACTTTTTCCTATTTTAGGTTTTGCGCATGTTTGCCAATCACCCTGGGAAAATGTTCCAGTTCCTCTCTCTAAAGTTGAATCCTGTCGATTATCTGTGCCACATGGTTGGTTAGTTTATATGATGACTACTGAAGATTTGGATTTGCCTAACACAATTTTCTATCCAGATGAAAACCATGAATGGAGTTTTTAACTGATAATTGCTAAGCTTTTGCCGATTTGTTTGAATAATTTTGATTTTTTTGGTTTTGTCGCAAAAAATTTTCTGATCGTATAAGATTCTTAGTTTTTGAAGGGACGATGACCGATGCTCAGTTTTAAGTGGCACCATTTTAAGCAGGATATGATTTTGATGTTGGTCAGATGGTATCTAGCCTACCCATTGAGTTATCGTGATGTTGAAGAGTTGGCTTTGGAGCGTGGTCTCAAAGTAGATCACTCCACCATCAATCGTTGGGTGATTAAGTACTCTCCCTTGCTGGAGGGGGTCTTTCGTAGACGCCATAAGCGTCCTGTTGGTATCTCATGGAAAATGGATGAAACGTATATCAAACTAAAAGGCAAATGGGTCTATTTATATCGGGCTGTTGATAAAGAAGGAAATACGGTTGATTTCATGTTGTCAGAACACCGGGACGAACCTGCAGCCAGAGCATTTTTTGAGAAAGCAATTGGCTCAAGCGGCATTCCTGACAAGGTGAACATTGAAGCGGGCGAGAATTTCAAACCAATTTTAAGAGAAGTTAAGATATAAAATCTCTATCAATTTATGTTAAAATTTAATCACAGAACAGCCTGGGAAGGCAATGACTGTGACGTGATTGCGGGCAATATTTCTTGCCCAAATCTTTACCCTTCGAATAGGCGGTGGACTAAAGATCGTGCTGTAAAGTGTAAATTGCACGTAAGTTCTTAA
>CAZNFJ010000076.1:0-4704 GCA_964572685.1 uncultured Legionellaceae bacterium | reverse complement strand
TAAATTCCAGTATTATCTTTTATTAAATTTTGACACAGTTACGTGAACACTCCCATTTTTTAACCAAAAATCGTCGAACATGCATGAAGTAAAACAGTTTTTACAGAAGAAACGTAGCTCTATCCCACCAATTATAGTCTATTTAATATTTACTACATAGATTACATCATGATGGGAGAATTATCCCCCATCATGATTAGATTCCCTCGTCACTCAAAGACATTAAACTGGCATTGCCACCTGCTGCCGTGGTATCAACAGTAAAGGTTCGTTCATGACAAAGTCGAGGTAAATAATAGGGGCCTCCTGCTTTGGGTCCTGTACCAGAAAGCCCCTCACCACCAAAAGGTTGTAAACCAACCACCGCTCCAATTATATTGCGATTCACATAAAAATTACCGACATGCGCATATTTTCGAACATAGTCAACGGTTTCTCCAATACGACTTTGTAGGCCTAAAGTCAAACCATACCCACAATTGTTAATTTGCTCAACCACATTTGATAAATCTTTTGCCTCAAAAGTTACCACATGCAAGACCGGACCAAAGACCTCTGTTTTGAGTTCCGCCATGCAAGGTATTTCAAAAGCAATAGGAGAGACAAAGTATCCTTGTTGCATATCTTGAGGTTGTGAGCATTCTGCAATCACTGAAAATTTTGATTTAAAATTATCAATATGATTATTGAGAACCTTAAGAGCTTGCTCATCAATCACAGGACCTACATCGGTACTTAAATATCTGGGATCTCCTACCTGCCACTCGCTCATCGCTCCTTTTAATAACTCTTTAAAGCGTGAATCAATATCTTTTTGTATGAATAAAACACGTAAAGCTGAACATCGTTGCCCGGCACTTCCAAAGGCAGACTGCATCACATCTTGAGTCACCTGCTCAAGTAAGGCTGATGAATCCACAATCATGGCATTCATACCACCCGTTTCAGCAATCAATGGTACAATAGGACCGTCTTTGGCTGCCAATGCTCTTTGAATGATATTAGCGGTTTGAGTTGAGCCGGTAAATATGACACCTGCGACCTTGGGATGCGCAATTAAAGACGCCCCAACCGTTTCGCCTAAGCCAGGTAAAAGTTGTACGACACCTTTGGGAACACCGGCATGCCACATCAGTTCAATAGTTTTGGCAGCCACCAATGATGTTTGCTCTGCGGGTTTAGCTAAAACAACATTCCCTGTGACCAGGGCTGCCGCAACTTGTCCCATGAAAATGGCTAAAGGGAAATTCCAGGGCGAAATACAAACCATCACGCCACGTGGATGAAGACTTATTTCATTCTGTTCACCCGTATAGCCTTTTAAAACAAGAGGTGCTTGCATAAGTTTTCTGGCCTGGGATGCATAATAACGGCAAAAGTCTACTGCCTCTCGAATCTCTCCTATAGCATCAGGTAGCGTTTTTCCTGCTTCTAAACAAAGAAGACTTAAATAAGATGTATGCTGCTCTTCCAATAGACTGGCAATTTTTTCTAATAGAGAAGCGCGATATTCAACATCTGTTTTCGACCAGGAAGTAAAGGCATCTTCTGCACTTACAAATGCTTTTTGAACATCATCTGTGCTTGCATACTGGACACGACCGACGACATGATTTGTATTTTGAGGTGAACAAACAGTTACCCAATCACCAGAGTCTTGATGATTTTCAGCCATCAATGGTGCTGCAAACCAAGTCTTTTCTTTCTCTTTGTTAAGTGCTTGCTGTAATATCGACATCTGAGCCCTATCTGACCAATCGATACCACGTGAATTTTGTCGATCAGGTAAAAAAATCGCCCACGGCAAGGGGATGTTATGGTTAATTAAAACCAAATAGCGTTTTGCTGCAACAATGGGGTCCTCAATCAGGGTATCAATGGGCTGTTGTTCATCCACAATTCGACTTACAAAAGATGAATTTGCACCATTTTCCAACAAACGTCTGACTAAATATGGCAATAAATCTTCATGACTTCCAACTGGCGCATACACACGACATGGGATTCCCAAGGGTTCGACAACTTGTGCATACAATTCTTTCCCCATACCATGTAAACATTGAAACTCAAAATCACGATAAGAACCTGCTAATTCCAAAATCATCGCTACACTATATGCATTGTGTGTCGCAAATTGTGGATAAATAACATCGGTGTAAGTTAATAATTTTTTAGCACAAGCTTGAAAAGAAACATCGGTAAAAACTTTACGGGAAAATACAGGATATTCACTTAAACCCTGCATTTGGGTTTTCTTGATTTCACTATCCCAGTATGCGCCTTTTATTAAGCGCACCATGATTCGTCGACCACCTTTTTGTGCCAATTGTGCTACCCAATCAATAACATCAAAAGCTCGTTTTTGATAAGATTGAACCGCAAGTCCCATCCCCAGCCAATCTTTAAGGCTTGGATCCAAATATACCGCTTCAATAATATCCAAAGATAGTTCCAGTCTTTCTGATTCTTCAGCATCAACGGTTAAACCGATATTGTACTCTTTGGCAAGTTGTGCCAATTTTAACAGTTTTTCTCCCAGTTCAACTTGTACTCTTGTAGCAAAAGCTTCTTGATAACGAGGATGCAATGCTGATAACTTCACAGATATGTTTGATTTTTTCTCGGGAGAAACAGTTTTATCTGTTGATTCTCCTAATGTACGAATAGCATCTTGATAGGCTTGAAAATAACGATTGGCATCCGCATCGGTCAATGCAGCTTCTCCTAACATATCATAGGAAAACAGATAACCTTGCGTTTCAGGTTTTTTTGAACGAACAATCGCTTCATGAATTGTGCGACCCATGACAAATTGTTTGCTCAATACTTTCATGGCTTGCGCCACAGCAGTACGCACAAAAGGCTCTCCTGTTCGATTGATGAGCCGTCTGACAACATGTGTCCAATTAGTATTTTCTTCATCTTTCTTTAAAACTTGCCCAGTCAACACCAAAGCCCAAGTGGTCGCATTAATAAAAATAGAATCGCTTTGTCCTGCCTTTGAACGCCAATCTGCGCTAGTTAATTTATCACGAATAAGTTTATCTAAAGTCAACTGATCAGGGACTCTTAACATGGCTTCCGCCAAACACATCAAAGCAATGCCTTCTTGTGTAGAAAGTGAATACGTATTTAAAAACGAATCAATACCAATCGCTTTTTTACGTTCAAGACGAACCTGTTCAACCAATAATTTAGCTTTTTGGCGAATCGCCTGAACTTGCTGTTCATTCAATTGCGCTTTATCCATCAACAAGGAAATGATTTCAAATTCATTTTCACGATAGGCTTGATGAATAATTGCTCGTTGTCCCTCTGGCATATTTAAATGATATGGTTGTAACATGTCTTTCTCCTACATCCTGGTGGCAATCCTATTGAGCCACTGGTTCCTCTTCTGCAGAAAGCATAACGATTCTTGATTCGAATCACAAGAGGGATGAAAAAAAAGAGAAATCCATCCTTTTAATCTTTTGATAGATTCACAACAAACAATGAGCGAGTACCCGATAATTTGCAATAAATTCAGTCAAATTATTTAAAAATCAATTGTGCATAACTTTTTGTATATTCAACAAACAAATAGAAAAAAAAGAAACATGAATCAGTAAGTCATTGAAATTATGCTATTTAATAAATAAAAGGCTTTGTGATTTTCTATTTTTATTCACAGATTCTGTGGATAAATCTGTAGAAAAGCTGAAAAATAAAAAAATTAGCCCTCTAGAAACCTTTCCCAATAACAGGTTGTTTTTTTAATTATAAAGATGGGGTTTATAATGCAGCCTGATCTTCAAATCGACTAGTGGATAACATTTCTTCTAAAACAATGATTTATATAAAAAATTTTTAATATTAATTGTCTTGCGTTCAAGCAAATTATTTAAAAATCAATTGTGCATAACTTTTTGTATATTCAACAGACAAATAGAAAAAAAAGAAACATAAATCACTAAGTCATTGAAATTAGGCTATTTAATAAATAAAGGGCTTTGTGATTTTCTATTTTTATTCACAGATTCTGTGGATAAATCTGTAGAAAAGCTGAAAAATAAAAAAATTAGCCCTCTAGAAACCTTTCCCAATAACAGGTTGTTTTTTTAATTATAAAGATGGGGTTTATAATGCAGCCTGATCTTCAAATCGACTAGTGGTTAACATTTCAGCTAAATTCTTTTGAAAGAGTTCTGGAATAGTGATTTTTGTATTAGGCACAACAGTAAAATCACCACTGATCATTTCCAGAAAATATTGACTAGCTGTAAACAATACCGCCACAAAAAAGCCAATGATGACTCTTGGCACTTAAAGAATTGAAGTCATGATAAGACACGTCAGTTGTAGCCTGAGTGAGCTTATATGCCATGATTTCACCTTTGTCGTTAATAACAAGATGTAATTTGAAGCCAAAAAACCATCCCTTAGATGATTTTCCTTTCTTCGCAATCCCTTTAAATACTCGATTAGAAGCTGCTCTTTTAACGTGACAAACATCAATTGTGGTCGCATCAACAAAATAAATCCCTGTTTGGGTTTTGCTTTGGGCCTGAATCCTATATTCCCGCGAAATATTTAGGCATCTAGCCCATTAGAGCAATATTTACTATTTTTGCTGCATATTCCGACGCATCGTGATCACTGATTACGAACTCATGTCGTTACCCATAAGTTTTTTTAGCCAGCTCAATAGCGTTAATTGAATGA
>CAZNFJ010000075.1:0-4860 GCA_964572685.1 uncultured Legionellaceae bacterium | reverse complement strand
GAAGTTAATACTGCGCTTCCCATTAGTTGCGGACAAACCATTTCGCAACCGTATATCGTTGCTTACATGACCGAGCAATTGATGCCAGTCAGGGATAAAAAGATATTAGAAATTGGAACAGGCTCGGGTTATCAAGCAGCCATTTTAGCCTATCTCGGCGCCAAGGTGTACTCTGTGGAGCGTATTGCAGAACTCGCTCAAAGTGCTCGTATTCAACTCGATGATTTAGGTATGTATGGCGTTCAAATTAAAGAAGGAGATGGCTCCTTGGGGTGGAGTGAAAACAGTCCTTATGACGCGGTGATAGTGACAGCCGCTTCTCAAAGTGGTGTGCCCAAATCACTGGTTGCCCAGCTTAAAATCGAGGGAAAAATGATTATCCCGATTCTCGATTCTGCGTTACAACAAGAGTATCTTTATCTGCTGACCAAAAAAAGTCTTTGGCACATGGATTCACAACAATTGATTCCCGTACGTTTTGTTCCTTTAATAGTCACTGGTGACTCTTAAAACCTCTTGAATAGTCGTACTTCCTGCCAATATTTGCATCCAACCGTCTTGACGAATGCTTGGTGTCAGCTGACGAATATGCAATTCCATACTCTGTGGATTATCTTGACGATGGATCATGCCTCTTAACGTGTCATCACAAATAATCAGTTCAAAAATACCCGTACGACCATGATAGCCTGTGTGGTGACAATGCTCACAGCCTACTGGTTCATAAATAGTAAAGCGGTCTTCTTTGGGATGTTCTAACCAGGGTAATTCTTCAATGGTAATGATTCTGGGTTGTTTACAGTGTTGACATAATCTTCGAACCAAACGTTGAGCAAGAACACCCAGTAAGCTCGTAGAGAGTAAAAAGGGCTCAACACCCATGTCTTGTAATCGAGAAATAGCACCCAGGGCGCTATTGGTATGTAAAGTTGATAACACCAAATGACCGGTGAGGCTTGCTTGTATCGCAATATCAGCCGTTTCAAGATCTCGAATTTCTCCAATCATCACAATGTCTGGATCTTGTCGTAAAATAGCTCGAAGGCCTTTGGCAAAACTCATGTCAATTTTAGGATTGGTTTGCGTTTGACTAATGCCTGGTAAATCAAACTCAATGGGGTCTTCGATGGTTAAAATATTATGGGTTTTGGCATCCATTTGACTGAGCATGGCATAGAGTGATGTGGTTTTACCCGACCCGGTAGGTCCGGTGACCAATAAAATTCCATGAGGTTGATGAATGAGACTCAGTGTTTTATTTAAAAGATATTCAGGCATGCCTAACAAAGTTAAGTTCAGTTGTTGGGCTTGTTTATCTAGAATACGCATCACGACGCGTTCGCCGTGATTGGCAGGCAGGGTCGAAACTCGCACATCTATTTGATGTTCGGCAAGTCTTAAACTAATACGACCATCTTGGGGCAAACGTTTTTCAGCAATATCCAAATGCGCCATTACCTTGATGCGCGTGATAACGAGTGGCGCAATATGCGGTTCGAGTTTTAAAATTTCAGTTAAGATACCATCGATACGAAAACGTACGGTAATTTGATTTTCATAGGTTTCTATATGAATATCGGATGCTTTTTGCCGAACAGCTTGCATGAACAAGGCATTAATGAGTTTGATAATCGGTGCATCGTTTTGGGTATCGAGGAGATCTTGGTGTTTGGGTATTTTACGTACTAAGGAGTTGAGTTCTAATTCATCTTCAAACCAATCTTGGTGTTCGTGAAGAACGGATTGTTGTTGATAAAAATGCGCTAATTTTTTGGAGAACTCTGCATCGTTTAAACAAATATAATTCAAGGTATTGGATTGGAAAAAACGCTGAATTTCCATAAAAATTTCAAATGGTGTGTTGACTAAATGATAGAGTGTTTTTTCCGCTTCAACATAAGCTCCATGCTTTTTTGCATAAGCGTAGGGGATTATTTTAGCAGTCATACTCATGATTTATTTTTGCGCCAAGTGTGCTTGACCAGAAAAGGGTCTGGGTAATACTTCCGAGTGCCAAGGAGGCGCGACCGTATCACGATTTCTTTGATCAAAGGTTTCTTGGTTTCGCGAGAACTCTAATTGATCGTTTCGTAGATGTTGATATTTTCCGCTAGAGAAAAGGGCTGTATCGTTATTGGTTTTCATGATGTAAGGACGAATAAAGACCATGAGAACCTTTTTACGACGGTTGTTGATATTATGCTGGAATAATCGACCTACACCTGGAATATCTTTTAATATGGGGACATCGGTGTTGTTATTGGAGAGCTTATCTTGCGCAAGTCCACCCAGTACAATGATATCTCCCGATGTCACATGAACCGAGGTGACAATCGCACTGATATTAAATACCGGAATGGTGCCTGGATCAATGAGTTCGTCATTTTGTAAGGTATCATTGCCTTGGTCAATTTGCATTTGAATACCATTTTCACGGGTAATCTGTGGGCGAACATAGAGATGTAGAGCCACATTCACACGGTCAAAGGTTGTATAAGGGCTTGCTGTGGTTGTGCCTTGCGCGTTATTGGGATAGGAAGAGGATGCTACCGAGACTTGCTTACCGATGAGAATTTTTGCTTGGCGGTTATCCAGCACGACTACAGATGGTGTCGAGAGAATATTGGCCTTTCTTTCTCGGGATAGGGCATAGATTTGTGATTGGAATTGGTTTATCGAGGTTTTTGAGTTAATGATGGCAAAACCAGGACTAAATGTATTGGGATCTTTAGTTTTTTGATCAATCGAACCCCATTCAATACCTAAACTGTCGACTTCTTCCGCATCAATTTCAGCAACAAGTGCTTCAATTAAAAGCTGAGCAGGTTTGATATCCAATTGATGAATCACATTTTTTAAAGTTTTCAAAACAGCAGGTGGGCCATTCATGATGATTGAGTTAGTGTTGGGTTCGCCAATGATTTGTATAGAGGGTTTAGAGCTGCCTTCATTTTGAGCGCTTGTCCCTTGTGTAGTTGGGTTTGCCCCCGTTGTTGCACCTTGTGCGACCATGGGATTACTAGGAATATTGCTACCTGATGGGTTGGGTACCATGATAGAGGCCGGATTAGAGCTATCGAGTTGCGGTTGGGTCACCGTGCCAATGGTGGTGCCTACGATACCACTAAAGCCTGCTTGAGCAATACCTGCTAGGATGGGGACCAAGTCCTCAGCACGCATATAATTTAAATATACCACTTGGGTATTGCTATGCGTTGCATTGGGATTTTGCTTATCGAGTTCGAGTATGAGTAAACGTAAACGCAGACGGTCGGTTTTATTTCCGCTGAGTAATATGGCATTACCGCGATCATCGGCAGCAATCACTGGACCATTTCGCATGCCACCAGGAGATTGTGCTTTGAGTAATTCTTTTAATGTATTGGTGACATCCATGGCCAACGCATGTTTGAGCGGTACAATATCAATGCCATTGGCTGAAGATGTATCCACTTGTTTGATGATTTCAGCCAGTTGACTGATATTAGAAGCCTTGCCTGATAAAATCAGCATATTGGAAGGACCATAGGCACTGACTGTACTCCATTGCGGCATCAAAGGGCGCAGGATTGGCACCAACTGTTCTGCTGGGACGTAATGCACAGGAATGACTTGAATCATTAAGGCATCGCTATGATTTTGGGTGTGCAACAATGGATTGGAAAAAGCAGCTTCTGTGCGGCCATCCATGATGGGCACAATTTTAATCACATCGCCTTGAGGAATTGCTGAGAATCCAGCGACTTGTAGCATGGATAAAAACACAGGATAAATATCTTTATCGGCAATTTTAGAATTGGAAATGAGTGATAGTTTCCCTTGTACGCGAGGGTCGATTAAAAAGTTTTTACCGGTCATTTTCGAGACTTCTTGAATGACTGCTCGAATATCGGTTTGTTGTAAATTCCAGAAATGGCCTTCACTGTCAACCGGTGCAATCACTTCGGTGTCTTCTTCCGTAGGCAGGGGGGGGATTTCGGTAACTTGCGTCTTAGGTTCTTCAACGGGTTTATTTTCAGGAATAGGTGTTTTTTCAGTAAAAAAAGACTGGATATGGTTGAGTGTATTTTTAGTTGCTGCTGAGATATCTTGTGCTTGCAGCGACCCACCGAATAGAAAAAGCGTTACATAAAAAAATTTTAATCGCATGAAATTTGGCTAAAAATAGACTAATGGAGGGGTATTTTAACAAATATTTTGAAATATAACTAGGTCTTTTTGAATTTGGTGGCTATGGGTAGACTCGAACTACCGACCTCAGCATTATGAGTGCCGCGCTCTAACCGGCTGAGCTACATAGCCAACGGAGGGCATTTTCCATGTTTTGAGTGGGGTTGTCAAGATGAAATATGCAATTATTTATCTTTTCAATCAATTTATTTTACATGATGATTTCTTTTGAATAAAGAAGTGTCAATTTGTTGGAAATCAAGCTTTAGCATGAGGTTTTTAAGATAAACTATAATGAACTTAAAGCTTATCGATTATCACTTGTGTATCTTATTCAAAGTTTTTGAATATGGACGGAATTGCTGTTTTATGTTAGGCCAAATACTTTTTTTAAAGGTAATATGGTGAAGACATCTGAAGTATTTTGTCAAAAAGTTCAAAGTGTCATGAATGAAACGAATCGAATGACAAATTTTGCTTATCATAAATATGATGAAGCAAGAGGCTATATTCCTTTATTTTTATATCTATTTGGAAATTTCTGTAAATATATCATTGGTTTATTGATAGTTTTTTTGCAGGTTTAGGTGCGGTAGTAAATCGTAGGTTTATGCCAGAATTATATCAGCCCAATTTATACTCAATGCAAATCAGTTTTCGGTTTCTACACACCAAGGATCTGGAAATTTT
>CAZNFJ010000074.1:0-5033 GCA_964572685.1 uncultured Legionellaceae bacterium | reverse complement strand
AAGAAATAATGACTATTTTTTCTAGAACAAAAATTTTTTTCTTATTTTTTTGAAATAAATCAAGATAATGGAGAAAATAACATCATATATCACAATAATATATGATTCATGTTGATGATCTTGATATTATTTGTTTTTTCTTGAATGGTAATTTCTTTTAAAATTTTAAATTTCTTAAAAAATTACCCCTTTTGAAAATGGATCAAAAACCAAAAAGAAATGAAAATAAATAAATAATTATCAAGAGGAAAATAGTATTTCAACTAAATATTTCAGAATATTTCAAAAAGGGAGATCTTAATTTTTTTCTAGAAAAAATAGTCTTTATTTCACCTATTTTGAAAAATAAAGACAATTTTTTTTAAAAAACAGAATGAAGCTGCGAAAGATATTTGACTTTTTTGGAGCCAAAAAAGCCAAAAATCTCAAATTAAAATTCCATCATGAATAAAAAAAAAATGATGAAAAGCGATTCCGAATACAGTGATTCTGAAACCGATTTGCTCCAAACGGCCTCAAAACCTACGAAAAAACAGAAAACTTCCTTCGGCGAAGTAAAAGAAGAAAAATCTGAATTTGAGAGCAATAAAATAAAAAAAAAACCAAGCACACCTCATTCTATGGGTGCAAACAATCGTGTTTTGAATTTAGAACAAATGAAAAAAATTATTCCCGCAGAACAAAAAGAGTTTTTTGAGTTTCCAAAGGAAGATGAAATGAAATGCATTGTTTGCGATACTTTTATCACCATGAAGAGGTTTAACCTGAATTCACACATAGGGACTGATCGTCACATCAAGTCAACGCAAACCAAAATGGATAAAAAAAAAAACTTAATTTTCAACTCTACTTTTTACAATCAATGTTCTGAATTTCTGAACGTGAATAGTTTGGTTGCATTCCAAAACTTTTTAACATTGACTGAAAATGATGAGAAATTATTCACAAAAAATGCTCCATTAGAAATCAAGGATTATGCTAAATTAGAAGAAAAATGGTCAAAAATACATCGAAATATGCGGAAGATTCGCAAAAGATTTGTGGAACAAAATGAATTTACTTTGCCGTCAATAAGTTTTGATTTCTATAAAAGTCCAATCTTGGAAGCAAGGCACAGAGCCTTTAAAATGAAATTCCAACGTCTTAAAGGCTTTGAAGAATTTGACAAAGTGGCAGTTGATTTTCTGCAATTCGTTTTTCGAAACAATTTACAATTAGAAGCAAATTCAATAGAGAATTTCTTTTGCAATACTCGCCAAAAAACAAAGAGAGTGTTGGCATTGTCAACAAGAATCAGACATTTAAGATTTTTAAATTATCTTCTTCCAGAAAGTGTGAAACCATTTTCGATGAAAAAACTTAATTGTTTAGTTTCTGTCCACAATAAGAAGATTGAAAGCATTATCTCTGTTGATGATCAAAGAAAACTATTTTCTTTTCTTCTCTCTCTTGAAAAAGGAAAACATTTAATCTGGTACTTTATACTTCTGAAATTCATAGCACCACGAACATCAGAAATATTGTACATTGGTCCCAAGCATTTAATTCAACTGTACAATGATCCACAAAAGACTAAAACTCATTGGATTCGGTATGCTCAAAAAAAAACCAAATACCAAAAAATAGTTCAAATCCCAATTTGGCTTTATAATAATTTAATCAAAGTAAAAACAGAAACATTCAATCAAACATTGGGAAATTACGAAAAACAGGCCTTTCGATATTTGAGCTCTTGGATTACGTCTAGATGTTTTGGAGAATCAATTAAGCTCCATACATGGCGTCATACAGCTGTTGAAAGGATATTCCAAGACCCTCTCTATGATCAAAAGAACAAAGAAACCGAGGCGAGAATGTTACTTGGCCATAATTTGGATCAGAAGAAAACAAGTTTAGAGTATTATGCTTTTAAAGAAACAAAATTTTTGAAGGAAATTGCAGAGATTGAAGTTGACGATGAAGGTCAACTTTTCCAAAAGATTTTTGATGGCCAATTAACTGTTCCCAATTGTAATATTGATATCCAACTGAATTCATTTAAATTCCAAGAGAAACTCCCAAAGACATATAATAATGAGTTATTCCAAGATTTAGAGCTTGTTAGCTCCGATATTGACTTTCAAACAATTTTGAAAAACTATTCTGAACACGTGAATTTGGAAAATATTTATGAAAAAATCGAACCAAATGAATTATATGCAAAAACTCCTAATTCAAGTTTTATTTCTGGAACACAAAAAGAAGGCAAGGATAATCTTTCTCAGATTTTTGATTTAAGCTCAATTTCCAATCAAAAAGAAGAGGATTTTGCTTTAGAAGAAGAATTGCAAACTATATTTATGAAAAAGTATGAAGAAACAAGCTCTGTTAAAAATATTTCGAAAGTTATTTTGGAAAAAAACGGTGAAATAAAGGATCTAATTATTGGCAAAAGAAATGATGATCTCGGTGAATTTCAAATCATTGATAACTTTATTGAAATAAAAGAGCCAGCTTCATCATTTTTAAAAAGAAAAGATTATGTAGGACGAGAATTAATTCCACTAGGAAATTTACAACCTTTTCTTTTTAAATCTGAAAAAAAAAAATGCCTGGAATGTTGCAACCCTATTCTTGCAGAAAAGATTAAGGTATTTTCTTGTTATGAATGTGATTGTTTTATTCACTCGGATTGTGCGTGGGGAAAGAATAACGGAACCGGGTTTTATAAGCTCGATTCAGCATTTTATCTTTGTGGAATTTGCTATAATTGCATCAAAATTGAAGTTCCTCTTATTTTCAAGGTAAATCCACTCTTCTATCCCTATGATGACTTATTGACCAGATCAAAAATATTCCCACCACAAAATCATCAGTCCAAAAAGAAATATTTAGTTATTAATTCTCCAAAAGAATTTGCTGAACCTGAAAATCTTGAGTTAGCAATGGCCAATAAAGGATTGCTTTTTAGTGATGATAATGTTTATTGGACTAAAACAGAAATGAATGATTATACAAAAGAAACAGACGAAGTCTTTTGGGATATACCACTGGAATCAAAAAAAGCAATCTCGGTAATGAAGGAAAATTCTAGAAAAAGAAAATACATCCCAATGGATTTGAACTTCTATGACAACTATGGATGGTCTATCAAAACGAAGACTGCTATTCCTGAAAATACCATTATTTGTGAATACTCAGGAGATGTAAATTTCGTTTTTTTATAATATAGTTTTTAAGGTTTGGGAGCGTGACAGGACTACTTTTTGGCAAAATGATGATGCTTTTGACCTTTTAAAAACTGGAGAAGGCCATACAAGTCTTGTTCTCTGTCCTCAGATGTACTGTAACATTGGGAGATTTTTTTTAAGTGGTGAATCCAAAATTTCTCCGTCAAATAATGTAACTAATAAAAGTAATAGTCTTAAAAGATTTTCATAGCTGACCTCAGTTCGAATTGTGCACGAAGGTTATGTAAGAATATTTCTTATTTCAAAAACATTTATCAAGGAAAATGAACATTTATGTTATTGGTATGGTAAAACAAGATCTGGTGAAGTATTAAAGCCAATAAAAGAAATCGGGGAGCCCACTCCTCTTCAGGAAATTCCGAAAATAATTGATGTTTGAAGAGAATAATTTAAATTATTTTAAAAGAAAATAATTCTTCAAAAATTATTCAAAAAAACTAAATTAGGAAATTAGCTTTTTTTTTAGGAAATTAGTTTTTTTTACAAACCATCACCGAAAAGAAGAAACATGTGCCAAAAAAGATTCTTACAAAGAAAAAAATAAAACTTAATTCTTAAAATTTTTACTCTGGATTTTCTTGAATTATTTTGAGTGTAAAAAGAACTTTATTTCCTGATTATTTTGCAGTGTAAAAAGTACTTGAAATTCGAATTTCTTAAATTAAAAGTACATTTGAATTAATGCAAGAAAAAGAAGAAAACCATCTTCAATTTAACATGGAAGAAAGTTCAGAATACAAAACAACAAAAATTTTAGTTAATTTTCTCAAACTTTACCTGCAGCAGCCAAAAAGTTTAGAAGAAATTCAATTTCTGATGACTGCATTTCGGACTATGATTATGTATCTTGAAAATAATCTTTTTCAACAAAAAAAAAGGCTCAAACAAGCAAATATTCAAACACAAAAGGAATTTGGCCAAACCTTTCTTCAACTTTTCATTTGTGATGACATTGAAAGAACAGTTTTTTTCTCAAATAATAAAAAAGACAAAGCTGAAGAAGAAGATTATTAATTAAATCATATTCCAGAACGAAACATAATTGAAAGTTTATTTTTTTTTTTAAACAAAAAAGTCTTTCTTCGTTTTCTCATTTTTTTCATCAAAAAACAGATAATTAATAATTTTTATTTTTTTTTCGACAAACACGACAAAACCAAATTGGAAAAGCAAATCTCCTTAAATCAAAATATCGTCGAAGAATTCAAAAGAAAACAACAAATATATTACAATTGTAGTGAGGATAAAGATAGAAGTCCCTTCATTCGAATAAAACAGTTGGAAGTTTCTTCCATAATTTGATAATTTGTTGTGGTTTGTGTTTTTACCCCCAAGAATGAACGTCAACAAAACATTCCTTGCAAAATAATTGATGGTCGCATATTTTACAAGATTGTATAGCCTTTTTAATGTTGCATTTGTATTATTTTTCATTTCATCTTTCTTCGATTCCTTTATTTTTCAAAATAGGTGAAATAAAGCCTATTTTTTCTAGAAAAAATTAAGATCTCCATATTCGAAATATGATGAAATATTTAGTTCAAATACTATTTCTTCTTGATAATTTTTTATTCCCCTTTGATTTCTTTTGGGTTTTTGATCCATTTTCAAAAGGGGTAATTTTTTAAGAAATTTAAAATTTTTAAAAGAAATTACCATTCAAGAAAAAACAAATAATATCAAGATCATCAAGATGAATCATATATAATTGTGATATATGATGTTATTTTATCCATAATCTTGAATAATTTCAAAAAAAATAAGAAAAAAATTTTGTTCTAGAAAAAATAGTCATTATTTCTC
>CAZNFJ010000073.1:0-5075 GCA_964572685.1 uncultured Legionellaceae bacterium | reverse complement strand
ATTATGCACAGAAAGTATTAAATGGTATTTTTTGAGCACTCATGCGGTTGCCCTGATCACAAGCCTTGTGACTCAAATACATAATCGTTATAATTTTTAATATAAAAAACTCAGAAGGGTTTAAGCCATGCAAAAAGTTGTATTTTCCGGGGTATTTGATCCTGTCACAATTGGGCACCTCAATCTCATTGAACGGATCTCAAAACTATATCCAGAAGTCTTAGTTGCTGTAGCGCAGTCATCATCGAAAAATCCCAAATGGGATTTAAAGCAACGCACGCTGTTAATGCAAACGGCCGTGGAGCATCTTGACAATGTTACCGTCATGTCTTTTTCTGGACTATTGGTGGATTTTTTAAAAACGCAAAACGCCAACATTATTATTCGAGGTATACGTTCAGTGATAGACTGGAGTTATGAACAAGAAATGGCTCAAATCAATCAAACACTCATGCCTCATCTGGAAACCTTGTTTTTACCGGCAAAACACCTAATTTCTTCCACTTATGTGCGACAAATTTGGGAACTGGGTGGTGATATCAGTGCATTTGTTCCAGCAAAAACTTTAGAGATCCTTAAAAGTTTTGGTCAATAGGCTCGTCGAGCATATTTTGCATGGTGCTGTGCACCAATGCAATTAACTCATCTTTTTGTTCCAGCGAAAACTGACTCGCGTCAATGGGTTGCCCTACGACTACATCCACATGCTGATGCAACGCAAATCTGAGCGTTTTTGCAGGTAATATCATATTTGCGCCTCGAATCACCATAGGAATAATCATGGCTTGCGCTTGAATGGCTGTGATAAAGCCACCTTTTTTAAACTTGGCCAACTGTCCATCGCGAGACCGCGTCCCTTCGGGAGCCATCCACATCACAATATCGTCGGCCAACATTTCACGTACTTTTTGCATATCTTGAATCGCTTGCTGACGATGATGGCGATTTACAAATGGAAATCCCGCAACCTCCATACTTTTCCCCATAAAAGGGATTTTTCGCATTTCTTTTTTAGCAAGCATTCGAATAGTCAAATCGGGAAAAGCTGCGTAAGTGATGGGAATATCATATAAACTGGCATGGTTACACATCAACAAGGTCGGTTGGCCATGCTGAGGAGTAACGCCGTTGGGATTGATGACACGTACTGTTGCCTTGACATAACTTAATATTTCATTCACCCAAATTTGAATACTTTCATCTACCCACTGACGAGTCATATTTCCACTAAAACCTTGCATAATCGTTTTAACAGACAATTTTACAACGGAGTAAACCGACTGCATTATAATTTTAATGGTTTGAAAAAAAGAGGGGCGCATAATGTTCACTGTACAAGACCTAGGTTCCCCAATTATATTTAATAAAATCAATGAAATACAGTTTTTTTGGGAAAATTGGTAAAAATGTGGTATGATAGTGTCTCCTTTGTTCTGAATTTGAAGGTTTTTATGATTTTTGGATTATCTCAATTAAGTTGGCGTGGCGATTTAGTGGCGCTTTTAATCATGACACAAATCACCATAGCAGCAGTGACCATTTACCTGCATCGTTGTCAAACACATCGCGCACTCACATTGCATCCGATCATCAGTCATTTTTTTCGCTTGTGGCTATGGCTGACAACTGGCATGGTGACCAAAGAATGGGTCTCCATTCATCGTAAACATCACGCTTATTCTGATATTCAAGGTGATCCGCACAGTCCGAAAGTTTATGGATTGAAAAAAGTATTTTTCGAAGGTGCTGAACTGTATCGTGAAGCTCGAAAAGATAAAGAAATGATTGAGCGTTATGGTCATGGAACCCCCGATGATTGGATGGAAAAAAATGTATATTCCAAACATTCGGCGAAAGGTATTCTCTTGATGTTATTCATTAATCTTTTAGTATTTGGTTTGCCTGGTTTATCAATGTGGGCCATTCAAATGATATGGATTCCATTGTGGGCAGCTGGTGTGATTAATGGTATTGGTCATGCATTTGGCTATCGTAATTTTGAATGTTTGGATGCAGCACGCAATGTCTTCCCATGGGGATTTTGGATTGGTGGTGAAGAATTACATAACAATCACCATACCTTTGCTTCATCTGCCAAGTTTTCTTTAAAATGGTGGGAATTTGATATTGGCTGGCTGTATATTCGTACCTTACAGTTTTTGGGTTTAGCGAAAGTCAAAAAACTGCCACCCATACTGATTCGTGAAAAGAAAATTCAACAAATCGATATCGATACCGTTAAAGCAGTTGTCGGTCATCGTTTTCAAGTGTTAGGTCATTACTACCGTCAGGTGGTTAAACCCATGCTCAAACAAATGAAAAAAGAAGGACTTTTCAAAGGACAAAATAAAATCCATTTTAGCAAGGCAAAAGCCCTGTTCAAGCGTCAAGAAGGTTTATTATCAGAACAAGCAAGAGCTACATTTGCTGATTTGGTTGAACGTTTTGACAAGCTTAAATTGGTCTATCAATATCGTCAAAACTTGCAAAATATTTGGTTAAAAACGGCGAGCAATCAAAAAGAACTGGTCGACTCTTTACAAGCATGGTGCAAATCGGCTGAAGATTCAGGTATTGAATATCTCAAAGAATTTTCAAAAACCATCCAAAGTTATCGATTAGTCCTGCCAACTGTATAATTTAAACTATACTTTGGATAGAGCCTAAACTCTATTCAAAGTATATGAGTCAAACTACAACTGAAATCATTGATTTAACCTTTCTTGGTACTGATAATCACCGCACTACCCATCGCCATTTGCTAACATTTAGCTACCTAAATCTCAAAAAAAAATTAAGTGATACATCTACTTCCATTGATGAACCCTTTATAGAAAATTCTCCAATACAAATGTGTCTTTTCGATGGCATTGGTTGTCAAGGAACCATGGAAAATCCAAGACCGGGTAATTACACATGGCATAAAGAAAACTTTAAAAGCAAAACAATAAATAAAACCAATGAGAAAATCACCCATCATGTTGCCAAAGCAACAGGTGAAGGCATGCAAGCACTTCTGGATGAAGCAGATGATTATATCGAATTTATCATTAAAAAAAATAATAATATCATCCCACAAACCATTAATCTCAAAGGCTACAGCCGCGGTGCTGATGCGTGTATTAGGCTTGTCAATCGCATATACGAAAAATACCCACAAATCAAAATCAATCTGTTTTTGGTCGACCCTGTGCCAGGTCCTTTTCATCGTGATGATGACGGCTCGTATATCATTCCAGGCAATGTTGAAAGATTTGATGTGACTTTCATGAAGGATGAAAAAATTCCATTTTTTAAACCTCAACACTTGGGACGGCTAGTTATACAAAATCCTTTAACCACAAAAGTTCATGAACATTATTTAGCTGGGGTGCACGGTGAAGCATTATATATTGATAAAGGGCTAGATAAAAATGACCAAAAAAGAGAGTCACATGAAGAAACAAAAAAAAATTTAATTCAATTTATATTTGACACAACAACAAAGCTTATTCAATTACCAACATGTTATCGCGACAGAACAAAACCTGCCAAAGATCAATTTATTCATGATGACACCACTCCAAGCCCATCCCAAATAAGTTCGGAAGATGATGATGAGGTGATCGATCTCATTCAACCACAAACAAAATCCATTAAAGATAAAAAAACATTATTTCTTAACTTTAAAGCAATTTTTCATCATAGACGCACACTGGTTAGAGAAGAACATGATCAATTAGCCGTGCAATACCAAAATACTCAATCCGAAGAGCTTAAATTTTATATCAAACAATTTCGAGATGCTCAAAATTTCTATCATTACCATTACCCTTATCATCAAAAAAAAGCAACAACCTTTGAAACCCTTAAAAACTCTCTCCTTCGAATCAAAGAGATTTTACTAGGGAAAACAATGGAAGAAAAAACCAAAATTTGGCCTGATCACTATGCAACTCTCCTCATACAAGAAGCATTAGAATATCATTCAGAGAAAGATTTAGCTTTTGCGCTTGAAAATAATGAGGAATTTAAACAACAAGTTGCCCCATTTACTAGGACACTTCAAGTAGATTTAGACAATATTCAAAAAAAAATTACAGATATTCCTAATACCTATACAAAATACCAACAAGCTAAAAAATTATTTCATGAATTAAAAGAGAAAAAAACACATGATCCAATTGAAAATAAATTATTACCTCATGCAGTCGGTAATCATAATGACAAGACCACGACTAGTCTTGAACAATTAAGTGATGATATAGAAAAAAACATATCCATACTAAAAGAAAGATTGCAACTACAAAGATTCAAGGATACAACAGACAAGATTCAAAAATTACCCAATTCAAAATTCTTTAAGGAGAATCTTCAGAACTACCTAGAATATCAAAGTAAATTCATTGATGAGATTGAAAAATTTAGTGTTGATGAACACCATACAACAATCCCCTCTCAAAATGAGCGATATAATAAAGCTAAACGGCAATTACTTAATTTAATTAAAACCAACGAGCCAGAGAAACTTCATAAATTCTATGCCATCGGCCAAGCACCTTACCTTAAAGATTTATTTGCTCATCCACAAGATATACTCAATGCAAATCAGTTTTCGGTTTCTACACACCAAGGATCTGGAAATTTTTAGTCAACAATGTGCTTAATTTATCATTGTGTTGCGCAATGTTTTCAAAAAACCGCATGACTTCAATTTTGAAGTCAGCAAATTTCTCGTAATATTTATTGTACAAAATCGTTTTACGCATAAACTTCCATAATCGTTCAATTAAATTAAGATTAGGTGAGTATGGCGGCATAAAAAGCAGTTTAATTTTAGATGTTTTCAAATACTCGTAAACCAATCCATTTTTGTAATATTTCGCGTTATCCAAGGTGATAAAAATTGCCCCTGCATTGGGATGCTTCAGCTCCAATGTATCAAATAATTTCAAAGTAGACTGCGTGTTAATCGTATCGTCTGTTCGAATAATTACTTCCAATGTATCCGCATTTAATGCACCGTTAATATTGATTCGTTGACGTCCTGAATTCGATTTGACTACTTTATCTTGGCCTTTTTTAATCCAACCATA
>CAZNFJ010000072.1:0-5119 GCA_964572685.1 uncultured Legionellaceae bacterium | reverse complement strand
CCACCACAGCCCGAAGCAAAAGCGGGGCAAGGTTTTCCCGACGCTGTTTTCAATGACTTGCCCGACGTACTTAGGAACGCTTGCGAAGTGCTGACAGAGCAAACAGAAAAGGAGGTTTTTTTGGTGGGAGCGTTCGCCGTCATTTCGGGAATACTGCCAAATGTCCGGGGCTTTTATGATGGGGGCTATACTTGTCCAAACCTTTTCGCTTACATAATTGGGCAGTACGGAACGGGCAAAGGTGGGCTAAAATTGGCCTACAAAATAGCCCAACCTATCCACGCCAAACGGCGGGAATTGTCGAAAGACCTGCAAAGGACGTATAATCAAAAACGTATTGAAGCAAAAGAGAACGGCGAAGACGAACCCAAAAATCCTGGGAACAAAATGCTTTACATCCCGGCCAACAATTCAAAGAGCGGCATAGTAGAAAATCTGGAAGACAATGATGGGGGCGGGGTGATTTTTGAAACAGAGGGGGACGCTTTGGCCGATGCTTTAAAAACCGATTACGGCGGCTTTAGCGACATTTTGCGCAAAGGTTTTCACCAAGAGCCTATTTCTTTTTTTCGCCGTGTAGGGCGCGAATATAGAGAGATTGAAAACCCGCGTTTGTCCGTCGTTTTGACTTCAACACCCGACCAATACCAGAAACTTATCCCTAACATTCAAAACGGCCTGTTTTCTCGTTTTCTCCATTACCGCCTTGCCCCAAACCGGGAATTTAAAGACGTTTTCGACCCGGCAAAAAATGGCTACCCTGAATACTTCGACCGTTTGGGGCAAACCTTCCTAAACTATTATGAAACGCTGGAAGGATACGAAAACGACCCAATACTTTTCGATTTAAGGGACAGCCAAAAAGCGCACTTCCTGACAGTTTTTAAAGATTGGAAAACGGAGGTGGGGGAATACGTTTCTACCGACCTGGACGGCACGGTAAACCGCTTGGGGCTTATCTGTTTTCGGCTTGCAATGCAGCTCACAGCACTACGCAATTTCGAGCAAGCCGACTATTCAAAAACCATGCTTTGCGAGGACTTGGATTTTTACAACGCTTTACGAATTGTGGAGATTTTGAAAAGCCACGCCATTGCTGTTTTTTACGATTTGCCCAACCCCGCAATTTCGAGGAACGCTACCAAATACGAAACCGAATTAAGCACCAAAGCAGCCACCGTAGCACGGGCGCAACTACTCAAAAAGCAGGGCAAACCCTATGCCCAAATTGCAAAGGAATTAGCCGAACCACAGACCACAGTTTACCGATGGCTGAACACAAAATAAAAAAACAACCAAGTGCAACGTTCCATTTTTGGAACGCCGCACAACTAATTGAAAATGAATTACTTAAACCCGTATTTACTCGTTCCACTCGTTCCATTTTTGGAACGCCGAAACACAAAGAACACCCTTTGCCGTTCCATTTTTGGAACGAGTGGAACGCCAAAAACGCACTTAACTAATTGATAAACAGTAAGTTAAACGGCGTTCCATTTTTGGAACGTTCCACCTGCTTTAATTTGGAACGCTATGAATATTTTAGACGCACCTATAAGTTTTTACGAGCATTTCAGCGATACCAAAGCACCCAAAACCGGGACGTTTTTGCAGATCGTTACGTCGGCAAAACTTGCCACAAAATACGGGCCGCTACTTGAAAAAATACGGGCGACAGAAGACAAAACCGAACGCTCCAAATTGAAAAAACAAGACGCTTGCTTTAATCCCTCGGGGCTGTTTGGCGACCGAAGCGAAGCAGGGCTTTTGCAGCATTCCGGCCTAATGGCATTCGACGTTGACGGGGAAAAAAACACCTGGTTAAACGCTCAAACCGCGCCCGATTTAAGGGACGAAATTTTTAAGTTAAAAGAGGTTGCCTACTGCGCTTTGTCTGTTTCTGGGAAAGGCGTTTGGGGAGTTGTGCCGATTGAAAAACCCGAACACCACAAGGAGCATTTTGAAGCACTAAAGGCAGACTTCGCAGGGTGGGGAATTGTGATAGATTCTGCTTGCTCAAATGTCGCCCACCTACGTTTTTGGAATTACGACCCAAGCCACAAAATAAACCAAAACGCGACCACCTACACCAAGACAATTTTTCCACAGCCCGCATATACGCCCCGACAAAGCGGCCAACGCTGGCACAGCGAACGCCCGCAAGACCTGGCACAGCAAGCCGTAGAATACCTCATTCAAAACCGCGTTCCCCTGGAATCTACCTACGCCAATTTTATGCGCATCGCTTTTGCTTGCAAACACGAATGGAGCGAAGCGGGCAAGGGCATTGCTTTGGATATTCTACACGCTTGCACCACGTTTGCCCAATCGAATACAGCCCGAAACTTTGACGGCCTTTGGCGCAATATCAAAAGGGACGGGGGCAATGTCACAACGGCGGGAACGCTCGTTAACATGGCGAATGAGCGGGGCTTTAAGTACCAACCAGCAAGGCAGCCCGACAACGCCCCACAGCCGCCCACAGCCGCCCCGCCCACATCTAACGGCTTGCCACACGGCTACCGCCGCGAACGTCTCACAGATCGCGAAACGGGGCAGCCTATCGAAGTCCTGTTAAACGCCGATGGATACCCGGCAGCATGGGACAAAGACCTGGAGCCACCACAACGGGAAAGCCTTGCCCGTGTAATACAGGCACAGCCCGACACGACAGAGTTGATGGTACGGTTTGGTTTGAAGTTCAACAAAACAGAGGCCGAAAAGCCCTGGGAGCAATGGGAAAAAGAATCCGCACAGCGACACGAACGCGCCCGCCGATGGTATCCAAAAGCCTTTGGAATTGAGCGCATGGCTGCGCCCGAATACATTACCCGCCGTATTAACGAACAGCAAAAACGCGCAACAATATGAAAAAGAATCCCACCCCGCCCCCCATCACAGACTTTGCCGATACCTACGACGGCGAACAAGATAAAGTCGTGTACCTCGCAGCCATTGAAGATGAAACCTTCAGCGACCCGGTACAACCCTTGCAAACCTTCTCCAACCTACGCACAGCTTTGATACAGGTTGCCGAACAACCCGCCAAGGTTATTCCCGTTTTTGAGCAACACACCGAAGGAATGACCGATGCGCAAAAACTGTTTATCGCCCAACGAGTGAAATACTATTTCTCAAATACTGTGTTTGGGGCCGATGAAGCCGACCCTGAAAGCGAAGGGGTAACATTGACCGGGATAATCCAGCCGCTCCGCGCCTATATTGCCCGATTAGAGCGAATATCCGCGCCCATCGTGGGAGATATGAGAGCAAGACTTAAAGAGGTATTCAGTGAAGAAATTGGGCGTTTGCCTGAAGTCCTGGCCACTTTGGAAAACAAAGACCGCCTGAATTTCCTTTGTAAAATCATGCCTTTTGTGCTGCCCAAAGTGGAGGCCATATCAGCTACCAAGGGAGAGCCACGCGACTGGTAAAAGTCTTCTCTACCGATTTAGTGAGGTTTGAAAAAAAATTTCAATGGCTACCACAATCGAAGATTACCGCAGTTTTTCCATTCACGACCTGAAACGTTTGGGGATGTTGTGCGACGGCTTTTTGGGTAGCCTGGAATGGACACAAAGCGGGGAAGTTGTTGCATCTATTCGCATTTACACCCGTATCTCAGGAGGTGTTTCGGCAGTGGTTTTGCAATACAACCTTACCTACACGGGGGAAACGGTAACTGATAGAATTAACCTTCGCCGCCTAAAAAGCAACCTGCCCGGCCACACCGGGGGCTACTGGATATTTGTTTGCCCCGTGACTGGAAACCCTTGCAGGGTGCTGTACTTGCAGGACGGCCATTTTGTGAGCCGCAAGGCATTACCGAAAGGAGTAATTTACAAATGCCAGACTTGCACGGGCTATTTCCAAACTATTGGCCGCGCCTTCGATTACGAAGACGCTATTGCCGAACTCTACGGAAAGTTGTTGAAACCCTACGGAAAAAAACTCTACCGAGGCAAGCCTACGCGGACAGCGAGGCGATTGCTGAATAAAGAAACCCGCTCTGATAAGGCGTTAAATGTTTGGAGTTTGCAGCAGCGGCTGAGGAAGTGAGGGGCAGTTAAAGCCCTTTTTTATATAAGGTTCGGAAAGATCGGAAAGATGAACGCTCCTTTTTTATAGCATTTTCCAATATCTCCAATTTCCCTTTTCTGTTAGGTTCGGCAACTTCGACAACTTGCTTTCTCTACAAATTACCTACAATCGTTGTATTGATAACGGTGATGAGGCAAGTCTTTGCGGGTTTGTACCAATATTTCTCCCATCCAAATGTTTTATGTTTTTTTCTTTCCTTTGTTGTTCACCAACTAAAAATTCACATTATGAAACACCTATTTATCCCGCTCCTTTTTCTGTCCTTCTTTGCTCATTCCCAATCAGAAAGTTGGGAATATTGTGTTGCCAGATACCAGGAAGGAGGTGTCAACTCAAAATGTATTTTCTACGTTGATTATGGTACAAAGGCATTTAGCGATCAAAAAATGGACAAGGCACTGGACGATGCGGGCAAACAAGATGTGCTAAGAGATTCAACCAGAAACGCCCAAATTAATTCGCCTGCCGCAGGTTTTAACCTGCTTGGGCAAGAAGGATGGGAAATGGTATCTTCGTACGCCAAGGTTGATTTTACCTTGAAAGAACAAGTCTTTTTCGTTTTCAAACGGCGGAAGCGTTAGGCAGTGAGTTGGCTAACAAGTGCAAAATGGAAAAAACAAAGTAGCCCAATGCAGCACCAAGGTATTTTTATTAGGGACTATCTACGAATGCGCCTCTACCAACTTGACGAAGTAGCGGAATTGACGGGCATTCCCAAAGATCAGTTTCTCGTTTAACTGATAAACGAGAATTTGGAAATGCCCGTCGTGCCGGGGGACGTTGTGGCGAAAATTGCATTTCACATTGCAGCCAAGATGCCAGAGGATTTTTTCAAGTTGCCGGGGGACGGGCAGCCGTTCGGGTGAACTGAAATAAAAAACGCCTTTTCGGGGCTATCAAACCGCCCAAACTACCCACAAACTACCCAACGCCTAAAAAGAAAAAGCGCAACTGCTTGATTAACAAACAGTTGCGCTTAATACTTGTTGGGTCACAAGGATAAGAACCTAAGATGTTA
>CAZNFJ010000071.1:0-5276 GCA_964572685.1 uncultured Legionellaceae bacterium | reverse complement strand
AAAATAATTATGACTTAAATGTATTTAATGGGGATATTGGAAAAATCACATGCATCGATCATGAAAATCTGACATGTAGTGTCTTATTTTCTTCTGAAAAAAGAGAAGTGCTTTATCAAAAAGAAGATATGGTTGAGCTGGATTTGGCTTATGCAATTACCATACATAAATCCCAAGGGAGTGAATTTTCCGCAGTTATTATACCTGTGATGACCCAGCACTTTAAAATGTTGTATCGAAATTTGGTTTATACAGGACTTACTCGCGCTAAAAAACTTGCGGTATTTGTTGGTACCCGTAAAGCCATGACTATGGCTGTTAAACAACAAGATACCAGCTTAAGACAAACTACACTTAAAGAGCTTATCGAAGAAAAGACCTAATGCATTTTCATTTTTGAGTGTCACAATTTGATAATAAAGAATTTTATAGGGGAAATAAATTGAATCAGTTAATGACTATTATGAGTCCAAAGCATCAGGAAGAAAAAACCTTATCTCCTGCTCAAAAAAAATTTAATCGACTCACCAAGAGCGTTCAAAAAAATATCAAGAGCATAAAGAGTTGGTCGGAAACTCATGATAAATTAAGAGAAAATTTCGCTCAAAGTATTCTTCCTTTATTACAAGAAATTAATCAATTGCGCATGCAATCATTGATTCTTCTAGATAAGCAATACCATACGGCTTCTTTGGGCAAACGACAAAGTGAAAAGCTTTATAGTTTAATAGCTACTTTGGCGAGAATCTGTATTGATGCTGATGATAGTCAAGAAGCCGAAGAAATATACAATCGTTATAATCAAACAAGTTTAGAAGATGTCAAAAAGGAACAGCTCTGTGATTTAAAATCTGAAATAGAAGATATGTTTGGCATCGATTTTGGTGAGGATTTTGATTTTGATTCCGAGGGTTCTTTTTGGGAGTTTATCAATTCGTTAAAAGACAAGGAAGAACAAAAAAAGTCAAAATCGCAAAAAAAATCTAAAAAAGAAAAAATAACAACAAAACAAAAAAAACTAATTGAGCAAGAGCTTTCTGAAACCCAATCGATCAAGGAAGTATTTCGTCAGTTGACCAAAGTCCTTCATCCAGATAGAGAGATGGATGAAAAGGAAAAAATTCGTAAAAGTGATTTGATGCAACGTGCCAATATAAGTTATAAAAATAAGGACTTGTTATCATTGCTTGAGCTTCAATTTGAAATTGAGCAAGCCAATCAATCTACGCTTGATGGCTTATCCAATGAAAAGCTTGAGGTTTACAATCGCTTGCTACAAAAAAAATATCAGAAAACCAAAGATGAGATTTTCACCATTAAACAAAAAATTAGCATGGAATTGAATATACCCATTTTTTATGACAAACCAGAGCAGGCAAGGTATTTTTTAAATAGGAATAGAGTGGAACTGGAAAATCAAAAGGAATTATTGCGCCAAGATTTAGAAGCTTTTAATGAAATAAAAAGTTTGAAGCAATGGCTTAATACCCTAAAAATCAATAAGACTAAAGAAACTCAATTTGATATTGAAGATGTATTTTATTTTTAGGGTTGTAATTGAAGTTCTGTGAAATAAATACGAACGTTTTAATGCGTACAAATTGCTATACAAAAATACTCTATAAAAAACATACAGAATATATAATAATGACTTAATATTAATGTTAAATATTAACATTTCAATTTTAGGAGAAATTTATCAATATATTCTTGGTTTACTTTTTTAGTAATTTTTAATTAATGTAGATTTAAAAATTACTTTTATTGTTGCGTGTTTATTTGACAGTTTCTGGGTTGTGTGAAATAATTTCGGTCATGGTTTGAGCTAACCGATCCGTCTGCTTCCATTTTAGGAAATGGTAAATAGCTTACTGTAAATTTTTTCTGGTTGTAACTTTATTCTAAATCATAAAGGGATTCCTTAATGCAGACAATGGTAATCAACCCTATCTGATGAGGAATATATGGTGTTATCTATAGACGTTTTTAAAAAACAAGCGCACATTCTTAAATCCTTTTTAAACAAAAAATCTCCCGATATTTCACTGTCATCCTGCCTGCAAGCTATAGCCATTATCAATGGCTATAAAGATTGGAATACGATGAACGCAATAATTATTAAAAACAACAGTGAGAATGATATGTCAAGTGATACAGCTGAGAGACTCGAAAATTTGGAAATTGCATACAATGATTTAGTCAAGAAACTTGATAAAATTCAAACAAAAATTGATCATCAAGAACCATATATTTTGCAACAACAAGGTATTGATCCGTGGAATTTCCCGGATTGATTTGCTTTAGTTAACAAAGTCAGCGCGATAAATTCCTTATCTTGGCTTTGTAATTTCTTATATAAAATTTACAAATACTTATTAAAAGCATTTTGGCAAATTATCAAACTTAAAGTTGTAAAAATATGAATAGTAATAAAAAGTTAACGATACATCATGCTCATGAAATTGCTAAAAGCAAAAATGGAAAATGTTTATCCACGGAGTACCTAAATGTTGATGCAAAGTTAAAATGGCAATGTGAATTTGGTCATCAATGGGAATCCTCTCTTTATAGTGTAAGAAAGTTAGGAACTTGGTGCCATCATTGTGTGGGATGCGCAAAGTTAAATCTTGATAAAATGAATCAATTGGCCAAGAACAAAAATGGTAAGTGTTTATCAACGATTTATGTTAATTCCAAAACAAAATTAACCTGGGAGTGCGAATTTGGCCATCAGTGGGATGCTGTGCCCGACTCCACAAAAAACAAAAAAATATGGTGTCCTGTTTGTGCTCGAAGACAAAAATTAACAATAAAACAAATGCAAGAATTTGCAATATCTAAAAGAGGTAAGTGTTTATCAACGATTTATGTTAATTCCAAAACAAAATTAACTTGGGAGTGCGAATTTGGCCATCAGTGGGATGCTGTGCCGGATAGAATTTTGAATGCAGAGAGTTGGTGTGGTGATTGTGCTGGTAATAAAAAAGAAACAATTGAGACCATGCGAGAATTGGCAAAAAAAAGAAATGGTGATTGTTTGTCAAATGAGTACGTCAATACTAATAGTAAATTAACCTGGGAATGTCATTTAGGACATCAATGGGAGGCGGCTCCAAGAGATATAAAAAATGAAAAATGGTGCCCACATTGCTATAAAAGCAAACGAAAAGGTGAAAGCGCAGTTCGTTGTTTTTTTGAAAAAGTTTTTAACAAAAAATTTCCCTCCTCAAGACCTTCATGGCTAGTATATGAGGGAAAGAAACTAGAATTGGATGGATATTGCGAAGAACTCCAAATGGCTTTTGAGTATCAAGGGAAATACCATTTTGATAAAACTGCATATTGGTATCCTGATAAAATTATAAGTTTTGATAGGCGGCAATTGTTAGATGAACATAAACGTAAAATATGTAAAGAAAAAAAAGTTATATTAGTAGAAATAAATGAGTTTAATCCCAGAAGTAATTCTGAGGAATGGAAAGATATAATTAAAAGAGTATTAATATCTAAAGGTATTACAATTCCACCACTTTACGATTTTGTATCCCTTGGAGCTCTCGAATATCATTCTTCCAATAATTACACACAGGAAGCTCATGATATTGCTAAATTAAAACAAGGAGTTTGTCATAGTGAAAATGTTCTTTATAGGCATCAGCTTGTGGAATGGGAATGTTATTTAGGTCATCGCTGGTCAGCAAGTTTATCTCAAGTTGCTTTAAAAAAAACATGGTGTTCAGCCTGTGTTGGAAGAAAAACTTTGACTATTAGTGAAATGCAAGATCTTGCAAAACTTAAAGGTGGAAATTGCTTATCTACTGAATACATAAATGCTAGGACTAAATTATTATGGGAATGCAAAAATGGACATCAATGGGAAGCCGTTCCTTTATCAATTAAAAGAGGAAGCTGGTGTAGTATTTGTTCAGGAAATATCAAATTAAATATTGATCACATGCATGAACTTGCCAGGAATAAGGGCGGTTTTTGTTTATCAAATGAATATATAGATAATAAGAGCAAGTTAACATGGCAATGTAGCTTTGGTCATGTTTGGGAGGCAGTTCCCTCTTCAATAAAGTTTCGTACATGGTGCCCCTATTGTGGTGGAAGTTTTAAATTAACGATAGAAAATATGCATGAACTCGCTGCACAAAGGGGCGGGAAATGCTTATCTACTGAATACATAAATGCTAGGACTAAATTATTATGGGAATGCAAAAATGGACATCAATGGTTTGCTCCACCAGACAAGGTGAAAAATTTACATCGATGGTGTAAAAAGTGTAAGAATGATAATTCGAAATATAGTTACTAAAGAAATTGAGAAGGATAAATTATTATGCATGACATCATATGCCCGCACTGTACGAAAGCATTCAAAATTGATGAGGCTGGGTATGCAGAAATTTTAAAGCAGGTTCGAGATACAGATTTTGAGCGTCAGTTAAATGAACGACTCCAATTGGCAGAAAAAGATAAAACAAATGCAGTTGAACTTGCGATAACTAAAGTTACTAGTGAGTTAGAAAAGGCTGCAGCAACCAAGGACGCTGAAATTAAAGAATTAAAGGCTAAGTTTGATGCAAGTCAAGACAAACAAAAACTCGCTGTGACTGAAGCTGTAAATGCTTTAGAGAAAGAGCGTGATTCACTTTCAAATCAGCTAAAGCAAGCAGAGATTACTCAGAAACTTGCAATGACAAATGCGGTAAGTAAAATCGAAAAAGAGCGAGATGAGCTGAAAAACGACCTTATGAAAAGTAAGCTTGAAAAGCAGCTCGTTGAGCAGTCTCTCAAGGAAAAGTATGAAACACAGATCAAGGATCGTGAAGATGAAATCGAGCGTATCCGTGACATGAAGGCCCGCTTGTCAACTAAGATGATTGGTGAAACCCTTGAACAACATTGTGAAACTGAGTTCAATCGCATTAGAGCCACTGCATTTCCAATGGCATATTTTGAAAAAGATAACGACTCTCGTTCTGGAAGCAAGGGAGACTATATTTTTCGAGATTTAGATGGGTCAGGTACTGAAATAGTTTCAATCATGTTTGAAATGAAAAATGAGAGTGACGAGACAGCAACTAAAAAGAAAAATGAAGACTTTTTTAAAGAACTCGACAAAGATAGAAATGAAAAAAATTGTGAATATGCAATCCTTGTATCACTCCTGGAACCTGATAGCGAGCTTTACAATACAGGTATTGTAGATGTATCCCATCGTTACCGAAAAATGTATGTTGTTCGGCCACAGTTTTTCATCCCAATTATTA
>CAZNFJ010000070.1:2982-5309 GCA_964572685.1 uncultured Legionellaceae bacterium | reverse complement strand
GCGCTATACCTGAACTCATCTATCCTGAAAAGGATGTGGCTAATTAACCGCTTACTGTATAGTTAATTAAAAATTAAATGATCGCTTCTAAATGCTTCATCAATAGCCTCCGCCAAAGTTGAAAATCCACTAATAATTTTTCTTATTTTGGCTTTGAAATTAGCCCAAAATTTTTCTATAGGATTAAAATCGGGAGAGTAAGGTGGAAGAAAAAGAAGCTGACATCCTGCATTCTCTATCAGTGATTTTGTAATTTCTGATTTATGGAAAGCTGCATTGTCCATGATTACGATATACCCTGAACCAAGGGCTGGTAATAAAAAATTCTCCAGCCAAAAATTAAATAAATTACTGTCACATGTTCCTGTATAACAAAAAGGAGCAATTATTTTATTTTGAATTTGACCGGCAATAAAACTTTCTCGGGCGTAACGCCTGCCAGAAACGCTGCCCATGATTTTTTGGCCTCTCTTACTTCGACCATATTCTCTTGAAACAAACTTATCGATTCCTGATTCATCAATATAGACAAGCTTTCTAGGATCATGCTTTGCAAGTTCAGTTAAAAAAGCAGTCCGCTTTATATCGTCTCTTTCTTTGTAAAAGATACTCTTTTTTTTCGAGTAATTCTTAGCCGTTTCAAAGCTATTGAAACACAAGGAATAGTAACCTGGAAGTGAGCTGCTATCTCATTTAGATAGGCGTCAGGATGGTTGTCTACAAAAGCAGTTAATTCATCATTGTCTATTTTATAAGGCGCTCTCACTCTGGATTTAGGCGCCAGGCTACCCGTGTTTTTTTGTTTAAGCCTCCATCGTTGAAATGAGGAGCGGCTAACTTCAAATAACAGGCACGCTTCTTTTATAGAGCCGCCTTCACCTACAAATTTTAATGCTCTTTTTCTAAGATCGTTTGAATAACTCATTGATAGATAATTGATAAACCGAAAGCTGTAGTTTAACACAGCTAACAGGTCATTTTAAATTTAAATTACTATATTTTTTTCGAACTACCGTTGGTTCTGTTTTATTATTGCTCATTATTCACCTCTGCTAATAGATTTTACTCTCTTAGCTAGGTGTCCGACAAATCAGGGGAAGATCAGCCAATACGTACCCCATTAGGTAATAGCACGTGAAATCCTGGTGACCCCTTGAAGGAAACCACTGATTTAATCTTCGCTTCAATGAAGTTGATTGGTTTTTTTTCTAATTTACCATTAGCGCGGCTGTGTTGGTAAACAAAGCTTTGATAGCTAATACCTTCACGGGTGCAATATGCTTGTTGCGTTAGACCACTTGCTTTCCATAACTCAAAATGCTCTTTCCAAAATCCTTGACCCTGCGGTTTGCTTCGTTCATTCATCAAATCTTCTCCTAATATCTAACTCAGAGAAGTATCTGAAATTATCCGATTAAGAAATAGATGGGGTTAATTAACCGCTTACATTCCCTCTCTCGCATTTTATGAAAAAACTATATCGATGCGAAGAGGCCTTTTTGACGTAAGCATATTCTAATGTATTGACTTTGACATCGCATCTGTCATGGGCTATAGATTAATTATACAAAAAAAAACCAGATAGAATAAAAACCAATCTCAAGGGGGTTGCATGTTACTGTCTCACTTACACAAAATATTTCAAAATAGTCCTGAAATAACAAAAGCGCAATTTGAAGAGTTGTTGGCAGAGCTTGATCCAGAATCAGTGACAGAATATCAAAAATTTTTAAGTGATCCGCTTATTTCTAACAAATTATTAACCCGTTTATTGAGTGATAAAGGCAGATACTCCGGGTGGGATAACAAAACCTTAGCGGTGATACTGGAGTTATTAAGCCATGCTCGAGATGAGGTGATTGAAGAAGAAATGCGCCTGTTAACAGCGACCGCTGACATTAACTCATTGATTCAAGATTTCGATTTCGACAGTCTCATTAGCAGGTTGTTACAAAGCAACCCTCATTCTATTTTATGGCGTGAGTTTATAGCAGCAGCCGACCTCTATTTCAGACACAAAAATATTCCCTCCCCCACAATTATTCAGGACTATTTCTTTTACCAGGACATTAAAAACTCTTTTTCTTCGGTGATACCGGAAAAGTATTTTAGCGCGCAAATTGATGTTGCCACATGGCGAAAAAACTTATGCCAGTGGGTCTCTCAAGCCCTATTGAACACATCATGGCCAGCCCCTGAAAAAATGATGGCTTTATTGGGCCGCTTAACATCAGCGGAACAACAAGACATTTTAATGCAAAAAACTCAGGATGACTGGAATGCCTTGATGATAGCTGCACTTAATCATCCAGAAGCTGTAGCCCCTT
>CAZNFJ010000070.1:0-2882 GCA_964572685.1 uncultured Legionellaceae bacterium | reverse complement strand
CTGGAACATATCAAACAGTTAGACACCAAGGAACAAAAAGACATTTTAATGCAAAAAAGTCAAAATCACTGGAATGCCTTGATGATGGCTGCACAGTATCAGCCTACAGCCGTTGCCCCTTTACTGGAACATATCAAACAGTTAGACACCAAGGAACAAAAAGACATTTTAATGCAAAGAAGTCAAAATCACTGGAGTGCCTTGATGATGGCTGCACAGTATCAGCCTACAGCCGTTGCCCCTTTGCTAGGACATATCAAACAGTTAACTCCGGCAGTACAAAAAGACATTTTAATGCAAAGTAAGATGGGGAACTGGAATGACTCGGTATGCTATGTGGTAAATGCCTTGATGCTGGCTGCAAATTATCAGCCTACAGCCGTTGCCCCTTTGCTAGAACATATGAAGCAATTCACCCTGGCCGAGCAAAACGAAATATTGGGTGGGAAATGGGATTTGTTACTTCGCGCAGCATCGACTTCTCGTGCGCAATTACATGTGCGTTGTTTACAAATGCAAACACTAGCCGGTCGAGATGCGCACAGTACGCGTTGGGCTTATGCTGTAGAGCGTCTGTATGAAGGGGTTGAATTGCTATTCAAGGATGAGCGTGCCTGGCCACAGTGGCCTGCGTTGCGAGAAGAGGCCAGAACCGCGTTTAAATACAACTCCGGGATGCTGCAATTAATCGAAGCACTCGATAAAGAACTGACGCAGCATCAGCGCCTCACCCGCAACAGGCAGCAATACGAACAATTTGCTTCCTATTTTAATCTTGAACCCAAAACCTTGTCGATGGATGAGCAATATCTTTATTTAAATCCAGCTGCCACGGCTGAAAAACCGCCCTTGGCTGAATGTTTTTTAAAGGTAAGGGATTCACTGTCCGAAAAAACACTATCAGAGCATGAGGCCAAAGAAAAAGTAGCCATGGTCTATGCGTTGATTAAAACATTTAGCCAAAAGCAGGTGCGTGAAATACTAAACAGCAGTATGGCTATCTTATCCAAAGGAGAACAAAGTCAGTTGCAAGAATGGCTGGAAACCTTTGACGAAGACATCATTGCACGTCAGATGCATGCGCTGAGTGATGAAAAAAATGAGCTAATCCCCAGCGCACCGCCCATAGAAGTATGGGCATTCGCAGATGAATCATTACCGATGGCACAAGCGACAAAAACAGCAGAGACTGACAATCCGGTATTGACTGATGCGACTGTGGTTGAGGAAACGATTCATGTTGTGGATGCGATGGCAGATGACCAATGGCTAGAGGAGGCTTTAGCAGAAGATAATATGTTGCCTCAAGAATGGGAAACCCAACTTCTTCGAGCACCGCAAGCAACGATAAGAGAATTGGTAGCATTATCCCATGAAAAACAACAGGCAGTCATAACCTACCTGGAAAAAAAACCTGCTAGCCTGGGCAAATTGATGAGTGCTTTTCAAGCTAACCCCATCAGTCAGCGTTATTTCTTATTAGTGCAATTAGGGATAGCACCAACCCAAAGCGCAGATGCCAGAGATTATTTATACAATCAGTTAAAAACGCTCATTGAAATAGAAGAACGAACCCAAGAACCTGAGAAACAATTACAAATCAACCAGCTCTGGCAAGATTTTATTGAACGATGTCGCGTTAACGTAGAAAAAGAAGGCGCATTGTCTACCCGATTTACCAATGGATTCTGGAGCGCAATCAATAAGCCGGCCAATGTGTTAGATGAATTACTGAAAATTCAACAGCATCCACAATTCAACCCCCAAGTACTCAGGAAAACTCTAGTAGTTCAAGCCTCCGCACCCCTTGTAGAAAAGCCTGTGGCTATGAGTTCTGCCAGAGGAGAAAAAGCCTTGTTTTTAGCCCTCCAAAGAAACAACAGCACACCGGAGGTAAAAAATATTCTGGCAGAAAACTATCCCCAACATCTCGAATATCAAGAGGGTGTACACAATATTTTGACTTTAATGTTTAGCAAAAGGCATCCTGCCTTATATGATGTAATGCCCTGCATTAAAAACCTGCCTGATAAAAAAAGACAGCAAATACTGTCTTTTGTCACCAACAAACAATACACCCTGATAGAACCACGAACCTATATCAATCAAACAGGCAATCATTCTGTTATGGGCAAACAGGCTTTGTATGTATTAGAACTAGAGCGCATCGTCTTATCCATGAAAAATAACGACCCGGCTAAAGAAAAACTTCAACAACTACATACCGAATTGGCCGCCATGGACTGTATCGAAGGTCATTCTCTGCGCCAAAAACAATGGTTTGAAGCCATTCAAAACACCCGAAAAATGCCGGAAGTGAAGAAAAAAAGAGGCGTCGTTAACTGGTTTAAAAGCGCCTTAGGCTTTGCCAAAACAGAAAACATCCAAGGCTATGGGATTGGCCTCTTTAAACCTTCTGTAGACAGTTTGCTAGATGACATGACCAATTTGCCCAAACAAGAAGAATATTTCAGGAAAAAAAAATAAATGCTCTTGGGTAAGAATACAATGGTAAACACGCCCTAAATTTAATTGAGAAAATGAATCCTGTGGGGGATGATTGATACGAAAAAATTTGTTCTTAATTGAGCATTTTCCTGGATAACTCGAACAAGCCGAGGCACGTAGGCGCTGATCTTGCCCCGGAAAATCGGACACCTTGCTAAGCGACCATTTTAACTTCAAACGATTCGGGCGTTTTGTAGCCAATTGTCGAATGAAGTCGTTTTCGATTGTAATATATTTCGATGTACTCGAACACATGATTTTTGGTAAGGGCCCTTGTTGCTAATTTTTCTCCGTGAATTGCCTCCACTTTGAAGCTATGATGGTTTTGTCGCAAAAAGTCTGCCCAACGCCTAGACTTAAATTATTGAGGCCGG
>CAZNFJ010000069.1:0-5590 GCA_964572685.1 uncultured Legionellaceae bacterium | reverse complement strand
GTGAGATTGCGAGGCTCGTAGCCGTAGGATGTCACGGTCATTGATACTTCCTGCATATCGCCATTCATAATGGGGGCAGGGGCATCCGCTTGCTGCGATCCGCCTGCGAACACACGCGACAGATCAAATCCCGTGAGGGCAAAGCCGCTATTGAGATTGAAGAGTGCCAGCAGCAGGACGAGCGTTCCCGAAAAACGCAAGAATAAGCGCGAGAACGTCCCCGTGGCCGTTGAGGAAATGGCGCTGATGCCGAGCAGGGAGGGCAGCGTGCCGAGGGCGAAGACGAACATCATGATCCCTCCGGTCAGGAAGCTCCCCGATGCGAGCGCGGCGAGTTGGAGAGATTGTGTGAAGCCACAGGGCAGGAAGAATGTCAGCGCTCCCATGGAAAACGGCGCGGCTGGGTGATCGCTCTCGGAGAGATTGGAGATCCAGCGGGAGAGCTTCTTCGGTGGCCGAATCGGGAAACTCCCTTTGGGAATGATTTCGAGAATCGTAAGCGCGAGGTAGAGCATCACGAAGGCCACGATGATATTCATGTAGCCCGACATCTGCGTGCTGAGCGTGATCGATTGTCCGAGAATTCCGACGAGTCCGCCGAGGACAAAGTACGAAACAAGTCGTCCGAGATTGAAGTGCAGAAGCGGCTTGAACTTCTGCCAGGGCGTTTCCGCCTGATGGATTTCATTATGCTTTGCCGCGAGCGCGAGCAGGAGACCACCGGTGACGGCCAAGCAACTGGAGGTTCCGGCGACGAGTCCGATCAGGAAGATGCCGCCGATGGAGAGGGCCCCAGAGGTGGAAGGAGCAAGTGAGACGAGATCAAAGGCTTGAAGCAATTTATACCCTGCAAAAATAATGATGAGTGCCCCGCCGATCTCCATCCACTTCCTCTTATCAGGAGAGAGTGTTGAGACAGAAGGAGCATTTTCATCGATGACCGAGTATCCGGCTTTCTCGATGACATCGGAGATCCGCTCGGCGCTTGGAAGCTTGTCTTCCTGCGCTGTGATTTGCGCGATGCCACTCTTATGATCGACATCGACATGCTTCACGCCGGGTACGGCTCTGAGTTTCTTTTCAAGAAGCAATTCGCAGCTGGCGCACGTCATGCCGCCGATGCAGACGGTCGCGTAGCGCTCATGTGATGATGATTGAGACATGCGTTTCTAGGGAAAATAGATAAAGACCGCCAGCAAACGCTGGCCGCGTATTTATGCTGTCTTCTCTAGCACCGTAAGACGATCGTTTTCGTGGATATGGGTATCCCCGGCGGAGCCGTGGAATGCGGTAATCCATTCGGTTCCAGAGATATTGCGGGCAGTGATACAACAGTTGGAGGCGTCGCTGCCGCAAGCAATCCGGGTGTTTGAACGGCGGCTGAAGATTGAGGGATGGACTCTGAAATGCAGTGACCGCCGCTGCAGGGCATGCCTTTCTTCGGAGTCTCATCAGGTTGCTCTTGTTTTGGGCAATGCTCGCAATTGGCAGATGACATCGGCGTCATAGCCATCTCCGCGTGTTCTCCATGGGACATTGGCATCTCCTCAGCCCCCGCCATCTGCATCATGCAAACGTTGCCCAGCAGGACATACGAAGCGAAGCCAATACTTGTAAGGATTTTCATGCTCATGCTGAGGGAAGTATACACGAGGGGACAAAGGTAGACATCCATTTCACAAAAGACCCCTCTGCGACATAACCATTAAATGTAGCTCTCGAAATGGATATCTGCCTTCGGAATGCCGAGAGCGAGGCACTGTTCCTTCAGTTCTTTGACCGTCACGGGAGAGCCACAGATGTAAACGCTGGGCGATGAGATGATCTGCAGGATGCGTGGCAATCGCATTTGGAGAGATCCAGTCTCTCCATGCCAATCGGCATCTCCGCTCAAGCAGGACACATGGGCATGGAAATTCGGGAATTTCTCTTCGAGTTTCTGCCACTCTTCGAGCCAAAACAGATCTTCACGCTTCAGGACTCCGAAGAGGAGATGCATCGGCCTCGCGTCCTTATTCTCTCGGAGCGCCCACAGAATCTGGGAACGCAGCGGCGCGATGCCCGTTCCCGTGGCTATGAAGAGATATGGCTTCTCCGATGTGGTATCGAGGCGGAAATTGCCGAATGATCCCTGCATGCGCACTTCCGTGCCGACGCCGAGCGAGTGCTCGATCCACCGGCTTGCTCTCCCATTCGGAACGAGCTTGATGACGAAGCGGAGATCCCGCTCCAATGGAGTGGAAGCGATGGAGTATGCCCTCGGCTGTACATCCGCTGCATTTTCGAGGAGCGGCACATCGAAGAGAACGAATTGTCCCGATGAGAAAGACAGGATGTCCGGCTTCCCGAAGCGCAATTCATAGACGGAAGGCGCGATGCATTGCTTGTGCAGACAGGTAGCTGTGAAAGAACGGTTGGGTTTCATACATCAGGGTGTGCCGTATGGAAAAAGCTGAATGAGGAGCGTAGAATGCCAACGATGCAAACAATCGAAGCGATCAAGACGAGGCGTGCCGTGCGCGGATGGAGCGATAAAGAAGTGTCCGAGGAAACGCTGCTTGCGATTTTGGAGGCGGGGAGATTCGCGCCGAGTCCGCTCAATTCCCAGCCGTGGCATTTCACAGTTGTGCGAGAAAAGGAAACGATTCAGAAGCTCATGGAAAAAGCGAATCATGGATCGTTTCTCACCTCTGCAAAAGTTGTGATTGTTGTGACCGTAACGAAGCAGGCGAAGGTAGATGAGTGGCTGTCGGAGCACGAGCAGCACATCTACAGCGGCGTGTGTGCGATGGAGAATATCTGGCTCGCCGCGTGGGATATGGGGCTGGGTGTGTGCTGGGTGACGGTCGATGAGGCGACGACGCGAAAGTTGCTTGCGATTCCTGAGAATCAGAAGCTGCTTGGGAGCCTTGCGCTTGGGTATCCCGCCCATCCCGCAAAGCCGCATGGAGAGCAGGATAGGAAACCTCTCGCCGACATGATGTCGTTTGAGAAGTTTGGTGGCCAACAGTGAGAGCGAGATATTCAAAGGTGATGGGAAGAATCAATTCGCAAGCCATCCGCCATCGACAAAGAGCGTCGCTCCCGTGATATAGCTGGCTTCTTCGGAGGAAAGGAACACGACGGCTGCTGCGATCTCCTCGGGTTTCCCCATGCGTTTCATGGGGATATGAGCAAAGAGTCCTTCCCGCGCCTCCTTCGTCATCTTGGCTCCCTCCACCATCGGCGTATTGATAGCCCCCGGTGCAATCACGTTCACCGTGATTCCGTGCTGCGCCCACTCGATGGCGAGAGTCTCGCTCATGCCGATGATGCCTCCTTTGGAAGCCGTGTAGTGCGCGGCTCCAGGGAATCCTATTCCGGTGGAGCCGGATGCGACGGACGAGATATTGATGATGCGCCCCCATTTCCGCTTGGCCATGTCTTTCGCCGCTTGCTGCGCACAAAGGAACTGGCCCTTCAGATTGATTGCTATCGTCTGCTCCCATTCTTCCTCCGTCAGATCCAATGCCATCTTTGGCACGAAGATTCCCGCATTGTTTACGAGGATGTCGATCTGGCCATATTGTTTGATGACATCGGCAAAGACCTTCTCCACTTCTGCCTTATTTGATACATCCATCTCAAAGCACGCAGCCTCGCCACCCTTTGATTGAATCTCTGCTACCACTTTCTTGCAGAGATTGATTTTTCGGTCGGTGAGGATCACCTTCGCTCCTTGCGAGGCAAGAGCAATAGCATCTGCTCTGCCCATGCCTTGAGCGGCACCGGTGACGAGCGCGACTTTTTCATGTAACTGGAACATGTTGTGAAGGGGTAGGAGTAAGGGGAGCGGGTTGCTCGAAGAACTTGATGAGTTTCTCACCCCATTTCACGATTCTTTCCTCCTGCCCATAGGGTTCGTTGACGACGATAAGCGGCATGAGTGCAGACTTCGTGTGGGCTTCCCTCAGGAAACGCATGAACTTCTCCGTGCAGCGTGTTGTGTAGTAGTAGCGGTCATCGCCGAGACTGATGAGGGCAAGTTGCTTCTGTGAGAGATCAATGCCCTGCGCCTTTTCAAACAAAAACTGGTGCATGTACATGTTGAGCTGTCCTTCGACCCCCTGATAATTCCACGTACCAGAACCGAGGATGACGAGATCCCCACGCAGGAGATCTTCGGGCTTCGCCAGCTCCACCCGCTGCCGTTCAACATCGATTTGCGGAGCTTTCTCTTTGAGAAATTCTATGAGCGTATCAACGACGTATTCAGTGTGGCCGCTCGTGGAGGCGTAAATGATGTGGATGGAGGGCATGTCAATTTCTCGGGAAGGAGAGGCGCGGCGTCATTCGTATTGGAATGCATCTCCCGCCGCGCCTCTGATGTAAAAGATTCAAACCATCACCGGTGCGCCGTCCGTCGGGTCGCTGCAACTACCAGAGCGTGAGCGGCAGGCGGGACGAGGAGCAAGGAGCGCGTGATCTGCGCGAACCACGAATTGTGGTGGACCGCGAACGCTCCAGAGCGCTTCGGCCGGTGATGGATGTGCACGCGCATGTGAGGCTCGAAAGCACCCGCACCATAGACTTTCGATGAAAGAGCGCAAGAGGGTGAGGAACACTCTTTTGGCTCAGATTTGCCACGATTAGGTCATCGTTCGGACCAACTTTCGAGGAAATCCGCAGGGAAAAGTCCCGCTATTTTCACAGCTTGGACATCGGGACTCAGCAGACGATGGTTGTACTTCCACTCCAGCTCTTTGAGATACAGTCCCGTGTTCTTTGGCTCAATCCCGTGATGCTTGCGCAGGCGCTCTTCCGTCCATGACCAAAAACTCTCCATACCATCCTGCTGCTTTTTGTTGTCCTTGAAACGGTGGAACGTGCCGTTGCAAATAAAGCCGCTGAAGGCAGCAGATACTTTGCTGGCTTCCACAGGCTCATCCTGCAGGGGCTCGAGGAACACTTTCCCATTTGCGAGTTCCCGCACGCCGAAGACTGGCGCATCGCCCTGCTGCCTTCCCTTACATTCGTAGGAATTGCCGCAGCGCTTGCAGTATTCGCTCCCGTGAACGCCTCGGCATGTAGGTTCCGTGTCCATCATGAGCCGTATTTTCCCCGGCACGAGATTTTGCTCTGAAAGCAATCGTCGGATGTTATTGTAGATATCGGAGACGAGGCGGTGGCGGATCTTGGAGATCTGCGAGGCACGGTGCGCGGTAAAATCGAGCGTGAAGCAAAGGAGGATATCGGCGTATTGTTGGAGTTTCGTTTGGTCTGTTTTCTTGCGCGGCTCGAACCTCTTTTCACAGACGCTGCATTTTTTCCTACCGTCTTTGAGTGCGTAGAGTTTCGTTCGTACCTTGCAATTCGGACACAGGACATGACGCGAGGCATCGCGTGATCCATGACGCATTTTTTCCTTGAAATGTGGCAGGAGGAAATCAGAGTTTAATATCATCAGGTAGCGGAAATCGACATGCAGTATAGTCCGAATGAGTGCCTAAGTTTAGCCATATCTTTCCTTATTGCGACTGCATTGATTTTATGTCCGTCAAGAGCCAAGATGGTTCGTAATGTTCCAATCCAAGAAAAATACATCGGCAGT
>CAZNFJ010000068.1:0-5868 GCA_964572685.1 uncultured Legionellaceae bacterium | reverse complement strand
AAAATAATTATGACTTAAATGTATTTAATGGGGATATTGGAAAAATCACATGCATTGATCATGAAAATCTGACATGTAGTGTGTTATTTTCCTCTGAGAAAAGAGAAGTACTTTACCAAAAAGAAGATATGGTTGAGTTGGATTTAGCTTATGCAATCACCATACATAAATCTCAAGGGAGTGAATTTGCCGCAGTGATTATCCCTGTGATGACCCAACACTTTAAAATGTTGTATCGAAACTTGGTTTATACAGGACTTACTCGCGCTAAAAAACTCGCGGTATTTGTTGGTACCCGTAAAGCCATGTCCATGGCGGTTAAACAACTTGATACCAGCTTAAGACAAACTACACTCAAAGAGCTTATCGAAGAAAAGCTCTAATTCATCTGCAATTATGAGTGTCACAATTTGATAATAAAGAATTTTATAGGGGAATTGAATTGAATCAGTTAATGACTATTATGAGTCCAGGGCATCAGGAAGAAAAAATCTTATCTCCTGCCCAAAAAAAATTTAATCGACTCACTAAAAGCGTTCAAAAAAACATCAGCATTATAAAGACCTGGTCGGAAACGCATGACAAATTAAGAGAAAATTTCGCTCAAAACATTCTTCCTTTATTACAAGAAATTAATCAATTGCGCATGCAATCATTGATTCTTCTGGATAAACAATATAATACAGCTTCTTTGGGCAAACGACAAAGTGAAAAACTTTCAGGGCAAACGCATGAGTGATCAAAAAATACCATCTAGCACTTTCTGTGCATAATCAGGTTGTAGGGTTGCCTTATATCGTTTAGCTTTTATCCCTTTTTTACATGATTTTTCTTTACGTAACGCATTAACAGCCACATGTCTAAACACACCGAAGTTCTCAGAAGCGTTGTCCCGCCTGACTCTAGAATCGTCTTCCCTGAATGATACATCGAGTACCCAGTGCAACTGATTCTCGATGGACCAATGCTTTCTAACTGCATTAGCAAATATTTTGGCGTTTGGAGCTATTGATACAATAAAATATCTGATTTCAGAAGTTGTTTTACCATCGATATATCGCTCAGACTCAACCATTCCAATACCTTGCAAAGAAGCCCACCGCTCTGGATTGCTAATCGTATCCAACATGTCACTAATCCAATATCGACGCAGTTCAACACGACCATGGCCTTTATGCGATTCCTCAAAATAAGGGTGTTATTACAGGAATGGGGCAAATGCGACCAAGACAACCTGTTTATGTCATTAATTTAACTATTCCAGAGCATTTCAAACAAAATATCTACCAAAAAATCTCGTTAGCTTTAAACTAAAGAACCATATACCATAAGGGCTACAGCCTTAGAACCCTCATTATTATCTAATCGCATATATAGATTGTTTGGTGAAACATAGGGTTCTGGAGGAACGCTTATTTATTATTAGCCTGCTTTGGCTGTTGTGAGAATGAAGTTGACATCCTCCCCGCCCTAAAGGGGTTCTTTTCAGGAAGGTACGGAATTTCCCAACACTCCCCTATAACCCTTTGCCAGTCTAGGCTGCAGCCAACAAATCGATTTTTTTGTTAGTCACTAATTTTTCTATAACATCATGTAAATTAAGACATTCCTTCTTGTTGTAAAATTCATATATTCCGATCAAGTTAATGTGCTGCCATGCAACCGGCGATAATCGAATAACTTTCAACCACTCATCCTCCATTTTATTCCGCTTATAGTGTTCATAGAGCCCCGATAGCAGCGAGGCATTGTAGAAAATCATGCAGTTGGCCAGTAAGCGTGCGCATTCATTGTTGATGGTGAGTTCAATCTCCAAAGATTCTTGTATATGGGACATCTCAGAGTTTTTTATTATGAAAAAATACAAACAACAGGGCATTGGTACCGCTGCAGCACTTAAGCTCTGGGGGCAGTTCAAAGGATTATGGCAAGTAAGGGTATTAGTTGGCAATCCCATTGCTTGTTCATTTTGGCTGAAAGCAATTGAAAAATTCACATCAACCGCGCCAACTACAACTAAAGCAACAATTAAAAAAGAGGATTGGATTATTTATTCTTTTGAATCTATGGGCACAGTCTAGATATGAATTTTATATCAAAAATAATGCGTTACTTTACATGATGTTACTGAAAATTTACACTTCATAAAAAAATCGATTTATTGGCTGTAGCCTAGACTGGCAAAGGGTTGTAGGGGTGTGCTGGGAAATTTCGTACCTTCCTGAAAAGAACCCCTTTCAAACTCTTTTGTTATGATGGTAATGTCTCCTTTGCCCTTAGCAATGATTTGTTCTTCTGCGTTTTTAATTAAATTAAACAGAACTTTCATCATTAAAATAGAATTACCCATAAAAAGGAAATCATAAGAAATGCATTGGTTAATAATAATATTTTCACGAAAAGGGTAGCCTTCCATCACATTTTCGAGAATTCTACGGCTAGAGCATTTAGTTAATTCCTCACAAGCAATTACCCCGTTTTTCTGTTGAGTAACATCAATTATGAGGCAACAGGACGGGATGAGAGGGTTTAAGGCATTTCACTCCGCTGAAGCAACCTTGTCAGGAATTGAGTTGCATCATATGTTGCGGAAAAATCAGCACACTAAATCAAGCAATATGACTATTTTTGAACAATTCTACGGTCTTGCAGCATAAGTTTGCCCAAAATAAATCCGACCATCGCTCACGAAATCTTTTGCGACAGAACCCCACGTCAAGGCTTACTTACTCATTGATCAGGCTTTTGCGACAAAACCAAGCGAACATATGGATAAAGCCATGTTATGTCAAATGAATACTTGCTCTCTTTCCTAGATAGTGTCGTCACGAAGAATAATTTCTGCTAATCTTGTGCGTTTTTTAATGCACAAGGATGTAAGATATGGAACAAGCGCACAGACGACACGATATATCAGATCATTTATGGGATCTTTTAGCGCCCTATTTACCTGGTCAATCTGGCCAATGGGGCGGGATAGCAAAAGATAATAGCCAGTTTATCAACGCAGTCTTCTGGATACTTAGAACTGGCGCTCCATGGCGTGATTTACCTCCCGATTATGGGGATTGGAAGAATACACATAGGCGTTTTTGCCGTTGGCGTGACAAGGGTATTTGGGAGTCTCTTCTTGAGGTTTTGGTTAATGACCCTGACTATGAATGGCTAATGATCGATGCTACACATATTAAAGTGCATGCCCATGGCACTGGGGCGGTTGGTGGCAATCAAGATATGGGTCTTACAAAAGGGGGCTTAACACGAAGCTACATATGGCCGTGGATGCGCATGGTATGCCGGTCAGAATGTTTATTACATCAGGTACCGTTGCTGATTGTACGCAAGGCTCAAGGTTAATAGAAGGCTTAACTGCGGAAAATCTTCTTGCTGACAAGGGTTATGATAGCAATGAGATCATTGATGTGGCTACTGAGCAAGGAATGACTGTGGTTATCCCTCCCAAGAAGAACCGCAAGGAACAACGAGCATATGATAAATCACTTTATAAATATAGGCACCTGGTTGAAAATGCCTTCATGCATCTTAAAAGATGGCGGGGCATTGCTACAAGATATGCTAAAAATACAGCTTCATTTTTAGCTGCCGTTCAAATTAGATGCATTGTTCCTATGGGCTGAAATCTCATGACGACACCATCTAACAGTTCATTGGCTGGAAGATCCTCTGCAGACATTTCAATCACTGCATTTCTTGCTTCTTCTAATATGTCTAAATCCAGACCTTGCTCACAAGACTGGATGGTTTTTTCGCTATGTCTCAGTTTTTGAAAAATTGCTGGGAACGCACGAAGTAAAAGCACAGAGGATATCACTCCGAAAATCACGGCAACTACCAACAGTGGCTGTACCGAAGTGAACGCCAGGGTGAACATTAATCCCTTGCTACTGCTCAAAGCAACCAATACAGTAAACAAAGCTTGTGCTGCAAATACAGCAGCTCCTGCTACCATGATGAATATATCACTAGTTAGTTGCTCATCAATCTCACGATAAAATAAATTTAGATTTGCTGTTCCTTTTTTTATTATAGATCTTTCAAACATGTCATTATGATAGAGTCGAATACGCTGTCGCATAAAAGGCTCACTTAGACAAGAGATGCTAGAACTTAAAGAACGAATCTTTTCTAAAAATCGAATTGTGTTTTTTACTTTCACATCTTGACTTCTGTCAGTTTGCTTTAATGTTTTAATCATTTCTAATAACAAGGCATCGTAAATATTATATTTATTTTTCTCATCGAATTTTTGTAAATCTTTTAATTTAAAAACCATTGCTTAGTCCCGCCCAGAGGTTAATATATAAATATTTTAACATATTGTTAAAATAATGTAAATATTCAGAGTTTTCCACGAATTGCATCAAAAAAAATATTACCCAAAACATGAAAAAGTTGATTCGTTGCATCATAAATAATGTTACCAAAGGAAAAACAGGGACATATTTATGGGGAAGTTATCAATGGACCTATACTTAGACAATGTGGGAAAAAAAATATAAAAATGCTGGTTTTGTCGGCGTTGTTGCATAAATAAAAAACAGATGAAATTATTGGCAAGTTTCCAATCTAAATATTTTCAAAGTGGCCCCTTGTGTCACGGACCGTAAGATTGGGCCGATATAAGAAAATCATCGGGCCTAGCATGAAAGCCAGGGAAATTCCGCAACAAAAAACGGAAGGCGGGATAGATGTGCGCGTATTAAATCGGATGACATCACTTGGAATGCCAGAATCAGTTAAAGTGTCTTGAATAAAGACCGATAGACCTGATTTTATCTATTTTTTATTTATGCAACAACGCCAATCTGATATTTTAAATTTTTGCATCAGAGCGCAAGTTCCGGAGCGCCAGGCCTATTATCTATTCAGTTTAGTAGGTATTACACAAGTTGACGGTGCCTTTTTATTTATGCAACAACGCCGATCAAATTGGAAATTACTAAAAAAGCGTCTACACTTAATATCAGACTTTGGAAGTTTTGTCCAAAGTCCAATCATTAACTAAAGAAGGATATCTTATGAAAACATATACAAGTGCATGCCTGCGCATGATGACCATTCTACTTTGCTCGGGCATTTTCTTTTTTGAACCGGTATATGCAACGACATGCACGTCGTCCAATAATCATTCGGCTTGCTCAGGAGGCTGTATAACGCCCAATGGATGTAGTGGCACGTCTAATGGCAAAGGTACCTGTGGGAACAGCGGTACATGCTACTGCAACACATATCGTTGTCCTCCACCACTTTAGCCATTTTTGAATAAATTGAAGTGGGATTTAAGATTAGAAAGGAGTTGCCAACGCTAACAAACTCTTTATCATGTGTTTTGCTTAAGAAATACATGGAGTATTAACGTTGACGACCGACATTTTAGCAGTTTTAGCGCCATTTGCATTAGAATTTTCACGCCCAACTTGGAAAAATATTCAAATTTTATTGATTGGGGCTATATTGTGTCGTGGCCCCAGACGAATTAGTAGTATTCTGCGAGTCATGGGGTTATCTAATATTGCTAATTTGGCCCAAGACTAAAGATCGTGCTGTAAAGTGTAAAATTCATCAACCTACACTGGAAAATTTTTAATTTTTTCATCGTAAGTATCTTGAGCATTTGATAGTGATAATTTTGAATATACCTGGCCTAGTGTGTACGTAGCCCCTATTTTCGGTCAAGATTAGTTCCCACTTTAATAATGTAGTTGTCATTAATGAGTTTTTCAATTAATATCACTGGTAATTAAACCCATGAATCGCACCATCATCACAAAATAGTTCCGCCTCTCAGCATTAGGTTTTGTCGCAAAAAGTCTGCCCAACGCCTAGACTTAAATTATTGAGGCCGGA
>CAZNFJ010000067.1:0-5978 GCA_964572685.1 uncultured Legionellaceae bacterium | reverse complement strand
CAGCGGTTCCCGCCAACTACTGGATGTTCAGTAAGTTAACAGTCATATAATTGGATCGTTGAAGTTTGAATTTCAAGGACGAGCGAGCATCGATCAGTCACCACCGACCATATAAAACCGTCCATAATTTTCACTGAAACCAATTTAGCATTTTTCACATTCGTGTTGAAAGCGCTATGGTCAACCCGTATTAGGTGTAAGTTTTGTTGGATTTCGACGTCCATAAGCAATTGCATTAAACATATCATCCCACGAATCGATGAGATACTCCTTAAACATACCGCGCATTTTTTCCCAGAGACTTGTTCTGGATTTAAATTTTGCGCGCGCAGCTTTAAATAGAGGACAGCACAGCTCTTGCACTTGGTCAATAAAGAAAGCCAGCATCAAGAGCATGCCAAACACAGAGCATAGATTAGCGTACCCATGCCCAAAATTATGTGAAAAATTATAGCCTTGGTTCTTCAGTGTATTAAATGCATTATTCTCAATTCGCCAATTAACGCGTCCTCCCCGCATGATTTGATAAACATTATCATTAGTAATTGTGAGATCGGTGACCCAGCAAAAATGTTGTTGTTCACCTTGTTTATTTGTTTCCCAATATTCAAGAAAATTCACTTTAAAATCATCATAACTTTTGTTCAATTGTACTTGATTGATATAGCGATATCTGTGAGTCGTACCATCTTTTGTTTGATGGGTGTATTCGGTGCATAAGGCCGTTTTAATGAAATTAAATAGAAATTTATGGTCACCAGGTTTTGCGCCAACAATGTACCGCATATTTAACCTGCTTAAATCGGTCAAATGAGGCACATTAGATGCCAAGCTATCTTCTACAACAATAAATTTCATATGCGGATGTTCACGCTTAGCATCCGCATATAATCGCTTTGCAGCATTGCGTTCACAATCATTTTTTGTAAAACCATCCGCTTTCATAATGGGCTCAGGCGCGAGCGGCAACACAATTCTGTTGTCAGGATGAACAACTGCTGCGCAAAACATATTGTGGTAATAGGAAACATCCTCTGCTGGATGCTTTGTTTTATAATGTTCTGCAATCACCCCTTTTATCTGCTCTTTTTCCTCTTTTGAAAGATTGTTTCTGGATTTATCCGCTAAGACCGCCTGCAATCCATCTATGACACATGGATCATGCTTTGTGATTTTTCGCTCATGATCAATACAATGCAATTCCCATGGTTGTTTTGAGTTTTTGACTAAAATGTATGTATTCTTTTTGTATTTTGAAGCGTCGCTAGGGACATATCCCTGGATTTTAACATGGCATTGGTTGTAATGTTTTACGCAACAATTTTTGCAATGCACTACATCCGATGAGAAAAATCCGGTACCATCCCCAGCCAATAAATAATGTTGATCTACATACTGAAAGGCCTCCAACCCTTTCCCGCGCTGTACGCACGAAAAAACAGCCTTGAATGCTTGTCTTACTTCGCGAGGGTCAACTTCATCACAGCGCTCTCTCATATAGGTATCACTTGGTGCTTGTTCTACATGATATAGCGTACGTAAATTGTGTTTCAGCTCTAACTCTTCTTTCGCCTCATCAAACTTCAATAAAGACGGAAATTTCAATCCAAACATCGCGACCCCGGACATTAGGCAGTCGGTTAATGCTATGGGTTTTGAACGCTTTGCTAATTCTCGGGGTGACTTGATTTTCTTAAATTGTGAGTGTACAACACTTAATAAACCGTTTGCTGATAAATGTTTCCTTGACAACAATGTAAACATCCTTTGCTTGATATCATAAAAAAACTATACAATACCAAAAAAGTCTGCGAAAGCAACTATCAATACGCCACTACTGGCTGAGAGTTGATGGGTTGGCGGGAACCGCTGGTCTTGCAGCATAAGTTTGCCCAAAATAAATCCGACCATCGCTCACGAAATCTTTTGCGACAGAACCCCGGAACTTGCGCCCTGATGCAAAAATTTAAAATATCAGATTGGGAAGTCTCCTATAACATCATTATATTTATCTTGTGCATCAGCCAAACTTAATTTTGAATAAATTTCCAGAGAGTCTCTTTTCGCATGCCCGGAATAAGGCTGAATAAAGGCATCATCAATATTTTTCTTCTTAAGCCAAGTAAACAAAAAATGTCTTAATTTATGAGGTGAGATTGATCGCTCAATACCAGCCAGCTTAGTATACCTCATCAAAATTTTTCTGATTCCTCGATCTGTATAGTGACGACGAAATCCTGACTCAAATAGAAAAAGTCTATTTTCATTTTTATATTGTTTTATATGAAGTGCCAGAGTTTCTTTAAATGCTGGTGAAAAAGGTACTATTCTATCTTTTTTACCTTTTCCTTGATTAATTTTTATCCGACAATTCGTTAAATCAACATCGATTAATTGTATGTTGATTAATTCACTAACTCTTACTCCCGTATAAAGCAAAACCTTAACAATAAGCATAGGAACAATATCGTGAGACTCCCAGACCGTTTTATAAAAAAGCCTGATTTCTTCTTCAGTAGGCACATAAGGTAAGCGCTTGGGTGTTGTGGTGACCTCGATATTAAGATTTTCTCTTACAAAGCGAAACACGTCTCGAAGATAATCATAATTAGGATTCTGTGCTTTAAGCAAATTTGAAACCTTTTGAGCCATTTTTTTAGCTGAAATTCGTTCCATTATGCCGCCACCCTATAGTGAAGATGAGGTAAGCGCGTTGATAAATCCAGAGGAAATAAGCCATATGGATTTACATGCTCATAAATAAGAGGGGTTAATGCCCTTTTATCTTCCTTTGTTAATTTATTTTTTAGTCCATGTTCTTCTATTATTTGCTGGATCATTAATGTATTGATATATACCATTGACAGTTGTACTAGATGTAAAGACAACACTGATAATGTCTGCGCTTTCTCATGGTTAGAAGAAATTTCTCCTGAACGACCATAAAAAATAAATTTGCTGACACCATTCCAAAGCTCAACTACATTCAATCCTTCTTGAATTTCTTGTCTGATAGATTCATGCATTAAATATTCACAAATGAAGATGGTTTTTAATACTTTACCCAATTGTGATAATGCCAAATAGGCTGGATGTTTCAAGTTGTTTTGATTAAAGCGTCTGAGAATAGATTCTGGATCGGTATGACCGGCTTTCATTGCAGCAGTATATTTTACAATTTGGCTATATTGCTCTTTAATTAATTGCCAATTAATAGTGTCTGTCAGTACGGCTTGTAGATTTGTATACTTTTGATAATCTCCAAGTTCACATTGTGCCAATCTTTGTTTATTCAAATTGGCAAGCCGTGGCATGAGTGAAAATCCAAGAAGATGTGCAAATGCAAAGCCAACCTCGCTTTGACCATGTGTATCAACATAATTTTTTTGAACCGACATTTCAGTACAGTGTCTTAAGACACCTTCAATCATGGCAGAAACTTCTGAGCTTGATACACTTTTTAATTGTGAATGGATGCAACAGGCATTTTTTTCCACATGCCAATATATCATTACGCCTCTTCCTCCATAGCGATTATGATATTCTGAAATCAAATTTTGAAAATAAGCTGAAAATTGAGTTGAATCACTAGCAACCGCTATTGGCATGCCACCCCATATCTCTTCTAATCTAATCTTAAATAATGCATTTGCTACCTTACTTAGTGCATTTTTTAAATTGTCAGTCGATAGAAAATAGTTTTTAATGTGCCGCAACTGATGCTCATTCACATGAGCATTCCCAGCGCACATGTGTTTTAACCCCACATTTGTTCCCAGGCCAAAGATAGTCAGTAAAATCCTTTCTGAAATTTCATGCGGTTTTAAATAGATCTTTTGGCCATAAGAAATAAAGTCTTGAGTGAATTGATTTTCTAAATCAACTTCTTTAATCATATCAATGAGATTGGTTCCTTCCCATTTTTCCTGCAAATGTTTTTTGATAACTCCAATATTGTTTGATTCTGCTTGAGCTGTAAGTGGAGTTACAATAATACGACCGCCATGTTGAGAGCTAATCTTAACTTTTGTATTTTTGGGGAGACTGTCATTTAAAGCAGTTAATGCGCTGACATGGCGTTGTTTTAATTGTTCAATAAATTGATCACCATCAAGGGGCAAAGAAAGATCATCAAAATACGCTGCTTTATTTTCTTCAAAGTTACTCGGTAAATCTTCATCTGGGTTTCTATGTTTAAACGATCCCTCAATCCATATTTCGCGACACCTGATCCTGTCTGCAAGTTTTTTTAAAATATAGACTTCATAACAAATTCGCTTAATTTTACCACTAACCGGATCCACAATGCGTTTTTTCCATTTATCCGGCAAACAATCAATAGGTACATCTTCATCGTCTGGAAAATTAATTTTGTTGCTGTCAAAATATTTTTTTATCAGCGCCAGTGCGTCGAGAATTGGCTGATACTCAGAGTTATTAGAACGAAAAACCACATTTTCTAATAGTGGTTGAATCATTCGTCGATAATGACTGGCATAAGAACTTCTAATTTGCTGATGCAGAAGACTTTGGTATTTTGGTCCTTTTTTCTTATATTCATCAATGATGTTTTTTAACTTGTCCTGACCAATAATAGGAAAAATTTTGTCTCTGATTGTACCATCTGGTTGCTCTAAGCATATTTCAGCTATATTAAATAGGATGGTGTCTTTACCGTAGACCTTTTTCACATCATTAATAAGCTTTCTCACCACACGCTTTTCTGATTTATGGATCACATTACGAATAATACGATTAAACATATCGATTGTTTTATCGATTATCTCTTCTTTTCTTGTATGGCAATACATAAATGAATGAGCGCAACGCTTATTATCAGTCATTTGTTTTAAATCACTAGGATTTAAACGGGTAAAGGCTTGCGAATAATGTACGATTCTTTTTCTTGGAATGGCTTGAATAGTGGCTATATCAAAATTAAATCGATTTAAAATGGATAACTGTTCCATTAACTTCAATATTGAATCAAGTGATGGGTTGTTAATTTCTTTATTTATCCAACCTAAATATGACAAGCCTTCTTTGTATGGCAATAGTAACCCATTTAATTGAGCCTCATCTTCTGTAGACAAGCTAGTTTGAAGGTTTTCAAATAGTCTGCACTCAAATGCATTGGTGGCATCAAGAATAATGCGTGCCATTGTTTTTTCTTTAAAGGATTCAATGCTCTTTTCTTTTAAATACAGGATAGCTTGATTTTTAATTTCTTGGTCGGCTAGGTGATGAGTGGGCAGAAGTACATCCTTTATCCATATTTCAAGCTCTTTATAATGTGTTTTTTTAGAGAATGAGGTTTTAAAATATTGCCTAATCAGTGAAATATAATTACCGTATGTTCTTGATGATATTTCACTAATAACAGGTGGAATATTAAGTTGATCTGCAACTTGATTGATAAGAAAAACAGGTAGTTTTGTTAAATCGCTGATGAATTGATTACTTTTTTGGTAATACTTAAAAAGTAAAGCAAATGCCAATTGCTTGCTTGAATGCCTTGTCTTTATAAAGCCAATTTCTTCTTGGGTCAGATCAAATTCATTGATTGTTAAATTGATGGCACTCATTTTCTCAGTTCCTAGAATAGCCAGAGTCGGAACTCAAATGACTATATTTCTTTAAATTTGTGATTGTAATCTACCTAAATCCGATGATAATATCAACCACAAATTTTAAATAGGAACACCGCGTGAATAATAAAAAAATACAAAACATTCCTGATGCTCTTCAGGAGAAATTTACTGAAATAATGGATATCGTTAAAAAATTGAGCGAAGAGCATTTAAATGAGGAATACTACGAATTAGCTCAAGAGTTAGCAGCTAAATTAGCCAGAAAGAGGCCATCACCATTATTATCTGGACGAAGTAATACTTGGTCGGCTGGAATCATACATGCGTTGGGTATGATAAATTTTTTATTTGATAAATCTCAAGAGCCATATCTTTCATCCAAAGAAT
>CAZNFJ010000066.1:0-7112 GCA_964572685.1 uncultured Legionellaceae bacterium | reverse complement strand
CTCCTTTCTAATCTTAAATCCCACTTCAATTTATTCAAAAATGGCTAAAGTCGAGGTATTGGGAACTATAATAATATTAGCAAAAATCGTTCAAGGAGAGTAGAAGTGAATAATTGTATCAAGCTTTTGATCATTGCTTTTATATTAATAACGATGACTCAAATTGCTCAAGCAGGAAAATGTCAAGGCACAAAAGTTAATGATTGCAGTACATTTACTGATGCATTAAATGATCGTTCAACTGTATGCAAGAAGGCATATAAAGCTGGTGCTTTATATGGCGGATATCCTTGTACCTGGATATCCATAGGAAATGGAGGGGAATGTATTCCGACTACTAAAACTTGTGGTTAAATTCTGGCGTATTGTAAAACATAAAACCCTTGGTTTTTGAGGGATGAGTTCTGAAATAGCTAGTTTGTGTATCAAAAGTCAATTTTCTTTGCAGGCCACCATTAATTTTTTTAGATTTTAGTGGCCTTTGTTCGTAGTGTATTGAGTTTCTTCTATTGTTAGGCATATTGTCGAATAGTGTATTTTAAATAAAGAGGTTTAGTCATTATGGAGAATGAATCACTATACGTTACGAGATCACAGCATTAAACTTCCTGATTTAGGCTCTATTAACTTGTTTCACGAGGAGTTGATACAAATACATCCTTTATCTGATAATGTGAATAATTATCGAAAGGTTAACCTTATTCGAACTCAAAAGCATCTGAAAATATGCTTTGCGGTGATATGCCTGCTTTGACCAATTCATCGCGATATTTAAAAACCATATCAAAGGGACCCCCGATAATAATTTGATGGGAGTCTTTGTTTTTTTGATGTCTATTTAAGTAGTGGTGTAGCAAATGAAAACTTTCTTGACCAGAAATAAGCTCTAAATGTTTAAAGTATTTAACATGTTTTTTCCAGCCATACAGTGTTTCTTCAAGATATAAATCAGATTTTTCTTTAGCGCCCCAATAACATTCAAATTCTCTTGAGTTTTGATCAAATAATAGTTGTTCAATCATCGCTTTTATAGGGGAAAATCCTGTGCCACCCGCGATGAAAACCAAGGGTTGATGGGGAATTGCATTCAAATGACAAGCACCAAAAGGCAATTGAATATCGAGTGTTTTTTGGTTTTTGATGATATCGAGTAATTCTTGAGATGACGGATTGTGTATGTCATGTCGAATATGCAATTCATAACACTCATTGCCTAAAGGTGCATTGGCAATCGAAAAAAAGTTTTGATGATGTGGCGTTCGGATTTGTAAATATTGACCCGCGATATAAGGCTTATATTCTTCTGGTTTTAAAAATACTTGTAGAATGGTTTGACTAAAAGGGTTAACACTCTGAATATGTGCTTTTATCCATGAAGACATGTTACAATCCTAATAAAGGCCAAATTTCATTAATTTTTTTTACAACTTCTTCATCTGGGGTAATGACTTCTCCCCATTCTCTTTGGGTTTCCCCTGGCCATTTTGAAGTCGCATCTAAACCCATTTTACCACCTAAGCCACTGGTGGGGGAAGCAAAATCCAGATAATCGATAGGTGTATTTTCTACCAACAAGGTGTCTCGCACAGGGTCCATGCGAGTGGTCATTGCCCAAATTACATCTTGCCAATTTCGGGCATTGATATCTTCATCACAAACAATAACAAATTTGGTGTACATGAATTGTCTTAAGAAAGACCATACAGCAAACATGATGCGCTTGGCATGCCCGGGATATTGTTTTTTGATGGTAACCACCGCTAATCGGTAAGAACATCCCTCTGGTGGCAAATAGAAATCAACAATTTCTGGAAATTGTTTTTGCAATAAAGGGATAAATACTTCATTCAACGCAACGCCAAGAATCGCCGGTTCATCTGGGGGCCTTCCGGTATGTGTGCTATGATAAATGGGGTTTTTTCGATGGGTGAAGCGCTCAACAGTAAATATTGGGAAGGACTGAACCTCATTGTAATAACCTGTGTGATCACCGTAAGGACCTTCAGGTGCTTCAACACCAGGTGTTAAATATCCTTCTAAAATGATTTCAGCACTAGCCGGCACTTGCAAGTCAGAGCCTATGCAGTTTACCAATTGCGTTCTTTTACCTCTTAATAAACCGGCAAATGCATACTCAGAAAGTGTGTCAGGAACAGGTGTTACCGCAGCCAAAATGGTTGCCGGGTCAGCTCCAATGGTCACTGCTATTGGGAATTTTTCACCAGGATTTAATTCTTGCCAGGCTTGATAATCCAAAGCGCCACCGCGATGGGCAAGCCAGCGCATGATCAATTGATTTTTATTTAATAACTGTTGCCGATATATGCCCATGTTTTGTCGGCCATTTTTAGGGTTTCTGGTGGTGACTAGTCCCCATGTAATGAGGGGCGCGACATCTTTCGGCCAACAGGTTTGAATCGGTAGTTGAGTTAAATCCACTTGATCAAATTCCAAAATAACTTCATGACAAGCTGCTTTTGAAATGACTTTGGGTGCCATATGATAAGCATGTTTAATCAGAGGGAATTTCTCTAAAGCATCTTTAAAACCTTTGGGTGGTTCTGGCTCTTTTAAGAACGCAAGTAGCTGTCCAATTTCTCTTAGGGCCGAAATCTGTTCAACACCCATGCCTAGGGCTACACGCTCGACAGTACCAAATAGGTTAGTTAGCACTGGCATGCCAAGATCTTGATGAGTAAAAAGCAGTGCGGGCCCCTTTTCTTGAAGAACACGGTCACTGACCGTGCTCATTTCCAAGTAAGGTGATATGGGATAATCAATGCGTTTGAGTAACGCTCGTTCTTCCAGTTGCAGAAGAAAATCCCTTAAATCATCATATTGCATGATTATTCTTGTCGTTTCATAGCTTCGAAAAACTCAGCATTGGTTTTGTGATTCTTCATGCGCTCAAGTAAAAACTCAATGGCATCTGCTTCATCCATCGATTGTAAAATTTTACGTAATATCCATGTGCGTTGAAGTTCTTCTGGAGATAACAGCAATTCTTCTCGACGTGTGCCAGAGCGAGTAATATTAATTGCAGGGAATACACGGCGTTCAGCAATATTTCGACTTAAATGAATCTCCATATTTCCGGTTCCTTTGAACTCTTCATAAATGACTTCATCCATTTTTGAGCCGGTTTCAACCATAGCAGTTGCAATGATGGTTAAACTACCACCTTCTTCAATATTACGTGCAGCACCATACAAACGTTTAGGGCGTTGCAGGGCATGTGCATCAACACCACCAGTCAATACTTTGCCTGATGATGGGACAACCGTGTTGTAGGCGCGTGCAAGACGTGTAATGGAGTCTAGTAAAATCACCACATCTTTTTTATGTTCGACCAAGCGTTTGGCTTTTTCAATAACCATTTCAGCGACTTGTACGTGTCGAGCAGCTGGTTCATCAAAGGTACTGGCAATGACTTCACCTCGAACAGAACGTTGCATTTCGGTGACTTCTTCGGGACGCTCATCAATTAAAAGCACCATTAAAATACATTCAGGATATTTACGCTCAATAGAGTGCGCAATATTTTGAAGCATAATGGTTTTACCTGCCTTGGGTGGTGCGACAATTAAACCTCTTTGTCCACGACCAAAAGGTGCACATAAGTCAACCACTCGAGCTGTCAAATCTTCGGTGCTACCATTTCCTTGCTCAAGAATAAAACGTTCCGTTGCAAAATAAGGTGTTAAATTCTCAAAAAGGATCTTATGTTTAGCATTTTCAGGTGCTTCATAGTTGATTTGATCCACTTTGAGTAAAGCAAAATATCGTTCACTATCTTTGGGGGGACGAATTTTACCACTGATGGTATCCCCTGTTCTTAAACCGAAGCGTCGGATTTGGCTAGGTGAAATATAAATATCATCAGGCCCAGCCAAATAGGATTCATCAGAAGAACGTAAAAATCCAAATCCATCAGGGAGAATTTCTACCACACCATCCCCTTGGATGTCCTCACCTTTTTGAGCGTGTAATTTAAGGATAGAGAAAATAATATCTTGTTTTCGCATTCTTGAGGTATTTTCGATACCCATCTTTTGGGCGATATCAACGAGTTCGCCAATAGCTAATTTCTTGAGTTTACTAAAGTTCATAAGTCACACTTGAAATAATATGTAAATGAAATGATGATCCAGAATTAATCATAAGGAAAGATAAGAACATAAGTACATAAAAATCCATGTACCACTATAGACTAGCACAGCTTTTGTGAATGTGCTAGTCTTTCACCAAAAAATTATTAGATGTTGCTGTCAATAAAGGCACTGAGTTCAGATTTAGACATCAAGCCCATACGAGTAGCCTTAATTTCACCATTTTTGAAAATAATGATGGTCGGAATACTCATCACGCCATATTTAGCTGGTGTGCGTTGATTTTCATCGACATTCATTTTAGCAAATACGATTTTATCATGATGTGTCTCTGAAACTTCAGCAAAAATGGGGCCTAAAGCACGGCAAGGTCCACACCATTCTGCCCAAAAATCCAAAATGACGGGTTTTTCACTATTTAATACGTCTTGTTCGAAGGTTGCATCAGAAATTTGTTTTACATGTGCACTCATTGTGTCTCACCTTAGTTTTTGAATGAATTGGCGTATACACATTATAGATAAAGCACAAGCGAACTGCAATCCATACTATAAATCACCTTTCATCATTTGGAAGATAGAAAGCGCAGTCACAACCGCAGTTTCTGTACGGAGAATGCGTGGCCCCAAGGTGAGTCCTTGATAGTTGTTTGATATTGCAGATTGAATTTCTTGTTCACTAAAACCACCCTCGGGGCCAATTAGCAAGGTGCAGTTGTTTTCATCTTGAGACCAGTGAAGTTTTTGCCAGTGCACACCTTGCATAGGTTCCAATATGAATCGATTGGGAGGTTGTGCTTGCTTTAGAAACGTTTGGTAATCGGTAATAGGATTGAGTTTTGGAATGATATTTCTGCCTGATTGTTCACAGGCTGAAACGATGATGGCTTGCCATTGTTGAATTTTTTTTTCATTCAGTGATGCGTCCCATTTGAAAGCGGCATGTTGAGTCCACAGTGGCGTATATTCGCTGACACCTAACTCTACAGCTTTTTGCAAACTATAGGTCATGCGATCGCCTTTTGAAATGCCTTGTGCTAGGTGTAAATGTAATTTGGATTCACGTGAAACATCAGAAACATTGTTGACTAGACATTCAACTTTCTTTTTTTGGATGGCAGTGATTATTGCGGTATATTCATGATTCTGACCATCAAATAAGGTCAAGCTTTGTTGTTCTTTTAAGCGCAAAACATTCACCACATGATGACTGGCTTCGGGAGACAAATGCGTTTTTTCACCAAGGGCTAATGAATTCGGGTGATAGATACGAATTGAGCGCATGAAATTTCTCCTTTAAGGTTTTAAGCCTATGCTGAAGATGGTAAGATAAACAAAAAAATACACTTTGTTGGAGAACTATAACATGACATCTACCCGAATTGAAACCGATAGCATGGGCCAAGTTGAAGTCCCTGCGGATAAATTATGGGGCGCTCAGACGGAACGTTCATTACATCATTTTGCGATTAGCCATGACTTGATTCCTTTGCAAGTCATTCATGCATTTGGACAATTAAAAAAAGCAGCGGCATTAACCAATTTAGAAATTGGAAAACTATCTAAAGATAAAGCGGATTTAATTGTTAAAGCTGCAGAGGAAGTGATAGCTGGTCGTTGGGATGATGAGTTTCCTTTAAAAGTATGGCAAACCGGCAGTGGCACGCAATCCAATATGAATGTGAATGAAGTCATATCTAATCGAGCCAATCAAATGGCAGGTTCTCCTTTGGGCAGCAAAACGCCGGTACACCCCAATGATCATGTTAATATGTCTCAATCTTCTAATGATACTTTCCCAACCGCAATGCATATTGCTGCCGCATTGGAAATTCACAATGAGTTGATCCCTGCTGTGCGTTTTTTACGCGATGGCTTGGCAAAAAAAATGGATGCTTTTAAAGATATCATTAAAATTGGTCGAACCCATTTGCAAGACGCCGTTCCTCTAACCTTAGGTCAAGAATTTTCTGGCTATGTTGCCCAATTGGATGCTTGTATTTTTCGTTTAGATGAAGCTTTACATGAGCTTTACGAGTTAGCCATTGGTGGAAGTGCGGTGGGTACTGGTCTTAATACACATCCAGAATTTGCTAAACGAGCTGCTGCGCATATTGCCCAATTGACTAAATTGCCCTTTGTTTCGGCAGAAAATAAATTTGCAGCGCTGGCCTCTCATGAACCATTGGTTATGGCACATGCTGCTATGAAAACTTTAGCTTGTGCTTTGATGAAAATTGCTAACGATTTACGTTGGATGGGCTCTGGTCCTCGGAGTGGTTTAGGTGAACTATCGTTACCTGAAAATGAGCCAGGTTCCTCAATTATGCCGGGTAAGGTCAATCCCACACAAGCAGAAGCCATGACCATGGTTTGTGCACAGGTTTTTGGTAATGACACCGCCGTATCATTTGCAGCTAGTCAAGGTAATTTTGAGCTCAATGTCTTTAAGCCCGTCATTATTTATAATGTATTGCATTCCGCGATTTTATTAAAAGATACATGTACATCTTTTCAAACTTATTGTGTTGAGGGACTTGAAGCAAATGAACAAATCATTCAAAAGCATGTGAATGAGTCTTTGATGTTGGTTACAGCTTTAAATCAGCACATCGGCTATGACAATGCAGCTAAAATTGCTAAGAAAGCATATCATGATAATAGTACTCTAAAAGAGGCGGCTCTTGCGTTAAATCTGTTAACTTCAGAGCAATTTGATGCATGGGTACAACCTCAAAACATGATAGGTCCAGATAGCATTAAATAAAGTTTTGTGCCAGCAATTGACAAATGCAATGAAGCAAGTTATTGTTGCTGGCAATGCCGAGGTGGTGGAATTGGTAGACACGCTAGCTTCAGGTGCTAGTGGGGGTAACCCCGTGGAGGTTCGAGTCCTCTTCTCGGTACCATTGAACTATTTTAAAATAGTTCTTAATCATTCAAATTAGTTAGAAGTTACGCATTGACAACACCAGAAAATTTTGGATTCAAATGTTCTTTTCCT
>CAZNFJ010000065.1:0-7722 GCA_964572685.1 uncultured Legionellaceae bacterium | reverse complement strand
GTCAACGATTGTTTTTTTCGCTACCTTCGGTGACATTTAATGTGAATCAATTCGAGCTGATAATTTACCATTCCCTCGAAAGGCTTCATTATTATCTAATTTTTTACTCTCTCTAATCCAACGATTAAAAAGTTAATAAGGAATATCCAGGCTTTTACCTGCTTCAGAACAGCTATAGCCTTGCTCTTGTACCAAATTAATGGCATCAATTTTAAATTCTTTAGAATATTTTTTTCTCTGAGACATCCTATACTCCAGTTTTGTATATTATCGCTTAACTGGGGTGTCCGGATCTAGTAAACCACATCAGTTACGCCAGGCTTCTAAATGTTCTTCATAATAAGTGCGTTTTTTTGCTGATAATCCCATTATTATTCTCCAGTTATAAAACTGAAAAGATTATCTCGGAAAAAATATTGGATTTTTAGGTGTGCCTAATAAACCGCTTACCTTTTATCTGAGGGTACCCAGCATAACAAGATGCGTAACATGAAGAATGAGACCCAATCCATATGGGCGCTGATATAGGAAAGTGAATATGTTGACGAATGTAAGGTACCGTTTTGATTTCTTTTTCCATTAAAAACACGCCAGATTCTTGCTTAGGAAAACGAAATACCAGTTCATCATTGATCAAAAAAACCCTATTTTGCCAACCTGAATCCAATTCGCGAATAGAGTGGATAGACATCTGAAAATGTTGTTCGACTAAAAATTTGGCTTGATGGATATCCATCTTCAAAGTTTATTGCCATAGCAAAGACATTAATGTTCCTATATTCCCTGCGCCTACATTGATTATAATACGAAATCCGACAATATTTTTGACATTTTTAATAGAATACACTTGACGTGTCTAGAAATGCACAATAAAATTGCCGTCTCTATATTTTTAAAATTTACAATTACATTTTGAGGGTTATTCAATGCCAACAATTCGCGTAAAAGAGGGCGAAAATCCAGAATATGCATTACGCCGTTTTAAGCGTTCATGTGAAAAAGCCGGTTTATTAACTGAGCTACGTCGTCGAGAATTCTACGAAAAACCAACTGCAGAACGTAAAAGAAAACAAGCTGCAGCTGTTAAACGTTATCAAAAAAAATTGGCCAGAGAAACTACATCTGCTAGACCTTCTAAGATTAGAAGAAGACATTCATGATTGAAAAGGCCAACATTCAACAAGACTTACACCAAGCCATGCGCGATGGTGATAAAGAGAAAGTCAAAACACTCCGTTTAGTGTTGGCTGCCATCAAACAACATGAAGTTGATCATCGTATTGAAGTCAGCAGCGATATTTTATTAAGCATTTTAAGCAAAATGGCGAAACAACGCCAGGAATCGATTGATCAATTTCGCCAAGCCAAGCGACAAGATCTGGTCGAGCAAGAAATCTATGAATTAACACTCATTCAGACTTACTTACCAAAACCTTTAAGTGAAGAAGAATTGCATCAAGTGATTGAAACAACTATTCAAGATTTATCCGCAAACAGTATTCGAGATATGGGAAAAGTCATGACAGCCTTGCGAGCACAATTGACCGGACGAGCAGATTTGTCTAAAGTTAGTGAAATCATCAAGCAAAAACTGTCTTAATCTTCCATGTCCGGGAATATACCACAAACATTTATTGACGAACTCATCTCAAAAACTGATATCGTTGAATTAATTGATGGTTATATTCCATTGAAAAAAGCTGGAACGAATTACACCTGCTGCTGCCCATTTCATCAAGAAAAAACTGCTTCATTTAATGTGATTCCCCACAAACAATTCTTTTATTGTTTTGGTTGTGGCATCAGTGGTAATGCAATTAAATTTCTTATGCAATTTTTGCAACAAAGCTTTCCAGAAGCCATCAAAAATTTAGCAGGACATCTGGGCTTAAGCTTACCAGAAAATACAGGTTTTCATGAAACTGATATCCATGGAAAGCTGATTACTTTATTAGAACAAATTAACCAATATTATCGTCAAAATCTTTATCAAAAACCCCGCGATTTGTTGGAGTATATCAAAAAAAGACAACTCAACAAATCCGTCATTGATGAGTTTCAATTGGGTTATGCCCCATCCAACTGGCAAAATCTCTTGGAAGTATTTCCCAAACAAACATCTCTTCTTCTGGAAGCAGGGATGATCATTGCCAAAGAGAAGTCCAATCAATATTTTGATCGCTTTCGACATCGATTGATGTTTCCTCTTCTTAATCGCCAAGGCAAACTCATTGGTTTTGCAGGTCGGGTCATTGATGCCGAGCAAAAGCCCAAATACATGAATTCACCAGAAACATCCTTATTCCATAAGCAAAAAGAACTTTATGGTCTTTATCAGGTATTATCTCATCATAAAAATCCTGAATTTATTCTTGTGGTAGAAGGTTATTTAGATGTTATTAGTTTATTTCAATTTGGTCTGCCTTATGCGGTTGCAACCATGGGAACGGCCAGCAGTGTCTACCATTTACAAACACTCAATAAATACACCAATCAAATTATATTTTGTTTTGATGGTGATGCGGCGGGAAAACAGGCAGCATGGCGTGCTCTAGAAAATGCCCTCCCCTTTTATAATGAATTACCCCATCTTGCTTTTTTATTTTTACCCGACGGCCATGATCCGGATAGTTTTATTCGAGAAAACGGCGCAGATGCTTTTAATGCCTTTATCAAACAAGCACAACCTTTACACATGTATTTTGCACACCACATTTACCTACAACATAAAAATCATGGGGCTCAGAAAATTGTTTCACATTTACAAAAACATCTTGAGAAGCTTGAAGATGGCCCGGGAAAGGAAATGATTATTCAAGAAATGGCTCGACTTACTCGTTTAGATGCTTTTCGAATTTCACAATGGCTTAAAAAGCCCGATAGCCTTAAAAAAAACCTACCACGCCAACAAAGAACGCCAATGCGATTGGCTTTAGCCCTCTTGATTCAACATCCCAAGAGCCTTCAAGAGATTCAAAAACCTTTATTAAAAGATGTCAGCGAACTATATCCGGAACCTTTGGGTTTACTCATTCAAAACCTTCAAGAAAATCCAAACCTCATAACCGCTAATCTAGTTGAATACTTTCAAAATACCAACTACTATGACGTTTTTAATAAATTAGCCGTATTTGATCATCAAATTCAAGAAGAACAACGCGCAAGTACCTTGATTCAAATTTTTGAGTTTTTAATGAAACAATCTTTAAATGACGAAATTGATAACTTGATTCTCAAACTCAAACAAGGTGGACTTGATGATGAAGCCAAGCAGCGTCTGCAAGACCTTTTACAAAAACGTCAGATTCAAAAAACATAAACGAACATGCCTGTTTTGAGACTTGCATTTTCTCAGCTGACTAATCTATAATAGGAAGATCTAGATAGGGTAAGTCGTAGTAACAGCAAAATCCTCCAGGAGGAGGTCAACTTTTAAGAATATAATCAACAATGGCTCTTTTCAATTTCATAGGCACTAACACCACCGCCTTTCAATAATTTGAAAAGTTTTATTTTAATTGAAATTTAAGTATTGAATTCCTATGAGCATAAATGAACAAGAACAACAACGTTCGCAAATCACCAAAGTCATTAATTTAGGTCGTGAACAAAACTACTTAACTTACGCGCAAATCAACGACTTATTACCCAATATCGTCGATACTGAACATTTTGACGTCATCATAAGCATGCTTGAAGGCATGAATATTAAAGTCTTTGAAATACCTCCCAGCGAAGATGAATTAGCCTTGTTAGGCAATACAGAAGAAATTCCTGAAGATGTTGAAGAAGCCGCTATGGTTTTGGCATCTGTCGATAAGGAAACCGGGCGCACAACCGATCCTGTTCGCATGTACATGCGCGAAATGGGCTCTGTTGAACTTTTAACGCGTGAAGGCGAAATCAAAATTGCCAAACGTATTGAAGAAGGTACAATTCAAGTATTACGCTCACTAGCCAGTTATCCTGAAACCATTGAAGTACTTCTGAATGAATATGAGAAGGTTGCAACTGAAGAAGTTCGTCTTAATGAGATTATTTTAGGATTTATGGATGAAGAAATCCCAGAAACCACAGATGAAGATCTGTTGAATTTGGAAGTCAAATCGCCTGAAGATGTCATTGATGAAGAATTAGAAGTAGCTGAAACAGAGGAAGGTGTTTTGCCGGATGTTGATGACGGCCCTAATCCTGAGCAAGCCAAAATCTATTTTGATGATTTGCGTGAAAGATATCATGTTGCAGTCAAAGCACTTAATGAATTTGGCCGCAGCCATAATAAAACAGTTGATGCATTTCATCAAATGGCTGAATCATTTTTAAAATTAAAATTAACTTCCCGTCAAGTCGACATTTTGATGGACCATTTTCGTGAAATGCGTTTGCAAATTCGAGAATATGAGCGCTTGATTATGCGTTTATGTATTGAAAAAGCACGGATGCCACGAAAAATATTTATCGAAACTTTTCCTGGACATGAAGCCAATCGAGAATGGTTAGCACAAGTTAAACAAAAATTCACAAAACAATTGGATTTAGAGCGACTCGAAACATTCGAGCTAGACATTTTTAAAATCCAAGAAAAACTTATTCAGTTTGAATCCCATAGTGGCTTAACCATTTCTGAAGTACGTGACATCAATCGTGAAATGTCCATTGGTGAAGCAAAAGCCCGCCGTGCCAAAAAAGAAATGGTTGAAGCTAATTTACGTTTGGTAATATCGATTGCAAAAAAATATACCAATCGTGGTTTACAATTTCTAGATTTGATTCAAGAAGGCAATATTGGCCTAATGAAAGCTGTGGATAAATTTGAATATCGTCGTGGGTATAAATTTTCAACCTATGCAACCTGGTGGATTCGACAAGCAATCACGCGTTCTATTGCCGACCAAGCACGAACTATTCGAATTCCTGTGCACATGATTGAAACCATCAATAAACTCAATCGTATTTCCCGTCAAATTCTTCAAGAAACAGGCCGTGAAGCCACTCCGGAAGAATTGGCTGAAAAAATGGATTTGAGTGAAGATAAAATTCGAAAAGTCTTAAAAATAGCAAAAGAACCTATTTCAATGGAAACGCCTGTCGGTGATGACGATGAATCGCACTTAGGTGATTTTATTCAAGATGAAAATATGCAGTCGCCGATTGATTCAGCCACGGCAGAAAGTTTAAGGGAAGCGACACTTGAAATTTTAGAAACTTTAACACCTCGTGAAGCAAAAGTTTTACGCATGCGTTTTGGTATCGAAATGAACACCGACCATACTTTAGAAGAAGTAGGCAAGCAATTTGATGTGACTCGTGAACGAATTCGCCAGATTGAAGCGAAAGCCTTACGAAAACTCCGTCACCCTGCTCGTTCAGAAAAATTAAAAAGCTTCATTGAAACTGAAGAATTATAAAAAAATACTGGAAATCAAGGACGATTCCCATTAAAATGCTACATGTCGGGCCTATAGCTCAGTTGGTTAGAGCAGCGGACTCATAATCCGTTGGTCCTAGGTTCAAGTCCTAGTGGGCCCACCAATAAAATCAAGTAGTTATGAGTAGTTAAGCAAAACTAAAACAGTCTGAGGGGCACTGATGGGACACTCAGAAATAACAAATAACAACAACCCGTCTATATATACAACCAAACACATGGAAGATTACCTGAAATAACCAACTGTAGTGATGTAAAAATGGATGTAAAGAAGGAGCTTTGAAATGGAAAAAAATCTAGCAGTATTAGGTATCACGCTGACCCTAGCAACTATCACTTGTTCACCCCTCTACGCAAAGAAAATTTATCCTGCTGAAATCATGGGAAGAGACTTGCTTATTCCTGGGCTTGGATGGGCAGGGCATGTAGGTATTGCCACAACGAATATGATGTCTCCCGCAGGAATGGGGAACAATGCAGATCAAGTAATAGAAGTTCTTAATGAAAACCCTGTTGGTTAAGTCAACTCAATTAGTAATTTTAAATCACGCTCGAAATATTGAGGAAGCAAATACGGAGTCGCTGACCGAGGTGTGCTTGGCTACAACATTATTGTTGAAGCTAATCATCAGCGTTGGTAGAGCCCTAAATACACTAATGACACTAACTATCATATTGGCTCAGGAATTCCTACTACAGGTCAAGTCATTGAATGTGGAACTTGGCGTTGTGATACATTCTCGTGGTGGGCTTTTTATAGTCAAGGGTTAGACACAATGCCTGGCCATGTATGGCTCCCCAGAAATATGTTTAATTTTTTCCCTTATTTTAATGATGAAAGATTCTCTGTTGAATCAAGCGAACAACCGTCAGAAGTTTTAGCGAACAAATCTTTAGAAAATGTGACTGCTGAAGATCTTAATGAAATGCCATTTGAGGGATTCCAAATGATAATGGACACTCCACCTGCTCACTATGTAACAGCCCCATCAACTGTGCAAATGCAATTTGCCTATAATGCAAACTTGACTGATGTTAAACGTGGAATTATGATTGATAGACTCATTGCAGATGATAGTGAACCTGATTTAGTCAAAAAATTATTAAATTTATATAACGAAACAGACAATGTAGAGGTAAGAAATAAAATTGTCCAAGGCTTGATGCTTTACAATCAACGGCATAGAAACAATAGGTCTTTCGTTAAAAATGATCCGCCTCTATTAAAAGCGTTCTTCACTGAGTTACTTGATTCCAAATCTCTAAATTCAAAAATGGCTGATGATGCTATTAGAGGTTTTATTGATACTCACTCTTCTAAAGAAATAATGATGAACCTAGATAAAATTGATAAATGGTTACCAACTACCGGTCATTATTCGTCCATTATGTTGAAGTACACGTTAGTTCATAAATCAAAAGAGCTACAACGTATCTATATAAAATCCATAGTTGCTGAACTTCGCAAAGAGAATAACTCTGATCTAGACAGTTATTTATTTGGCCCACTATCTATGGGGTATCAAGGCACAGGGAAAAATTTACTAGAACCAGAGTCTAAACAAGTGGTTGTAGATTATTTAAAAGCAGTTCGTTATAAATATGCCCCACAAGGTATTAAAGCTGCCCCTAACGATATACATCGCAATACCACTGCACCCTATTATTTTGAATTAATCAAAAACATGGGCATTTAAAGACTCCATGCACTAGGATTTATTCTGGCGCAATGTTTATAAATCGCGCTAACCTCTCGGAAGATTAAATTGATTTTAATTTAAAACACATGATTAAAATAAAATCAATTGACTTTTGACCCTTGTGTCTACTATACTAAATTTAGCTCATCTACCATGCTGTAGAAGGAGTATCGGTAGCGTCCGGCTTAATAACCAGGCGCAACCAGCCTTATCCTACCTGTATTTATCTTGATATTGTTCATATTCTTTTTGTAATTTTCTCTTCGAATGATTTTGAGTGACAGGGTAAGCAGTCCAAAAAAGAAGATAATCTTTCCTTTGGGCCAGAACAACTAAATATTCAGCCTCTTCCAACCACAATAAAATACGAGCCTCTCCTCTTCTTTCATTTCTCCATATTTTCATACTTTGATACTCAGAGTTTTCGATAATTGGCCTTGGCCAGTTAGTGTCTCAAAGTTTCTGTAAATTCAGGAAGGCCTAGAAAAGAAGAAAGCCATCCGTTAAACTTCATGTATATTTTCTGACGATAGACAAGAAGGAAAAACAAATGGCTTTGAATACTAATGATAACAAATTTTTAGAGGTTGCGGA
>CAZNFJ010000064.1:0-7796 GCA_964572685.1 uncultured Legionellaceae bacterium | reverse complement strand
AAAAAATCACCAACGGTATGAGAGGGTTTAAGGCATTTCACTCCGCTGAAGCAACTTTGTCAGGAATTGAGTTGCATCATATGTTGCGGAAAAATCAACACACTAAATCAAGCAATATGACTATTTTTGAACAATTCTACGGTCTTGCAGCATAAGTTTGCCCAAAATAAATCCGACCATCGCTCACGAAATCTTTTGCGACAGAACCAATCAAGTTCATCATGAAAAAAGATTACATTAAAGAAAGCGCTTTGGCGCCAAATGATTTATAATGGGGTTCTACCCCAAGCCCCGGGATATTTATAGACGTGATTCGTCTATTCGAGGGGCAAAGATTTGGGCAAGAAATATTGCCCACAATCACGTCACAGTCATTGCCTTCCCAGGCTGTTCTGTGATTAAATTTTAACATAAATTGATAGAGATTTTATATCTTAACTTCTCTTAAAATTGGTTTAAAATTCTCGCCCGCTTCAAATCAAAAGAGGATTCTAAATAATTTCATACTTAGTTCGCTAGGGAAAATTTCCCATTTAATTGTAAGATATGTCTAATTTTTAGGTAAGAAATATCTTACAATATGTTAAGCGACTCCTTTTGTTTCTAGATTATGTTGTTGTAAAAAACCCTCTTCCATATTTTTTTGCTGTTCCCATAATTGATGGAGCTCATTAGTTAATTCTTCAATAGTATTACGCACATTTATCCTTTCTTCAGTATCTGAAATAGAACAAAGCGAATCTTTTAAATTGTAAATTGTTTCCGAAATCGCACTCATACGTGCCTCCATTTCGACTAAACGAGGATTTTTCATGGAACTAGTGAGATATCCAGAATTCATAATATCAAAAGCTGCTTTTATTTCCGATTCTTTTTCAAAACACCAATGCTCTTCTCTAATTTTATTTTTTTCTTTAAAATTTTCACCCAAATAAAAGTGTTTATAAAATCCTTTGGGTGTCTTCCAACGTTTATCAATTAACAACTTAGCCAAAATATTATTGCGATGTTTAATGCAATCGATGTTTTTCAAAAAGAATTTATTGTTGAGTAAAGCAAAAATATATTCTGCAACTACTTGCTTGGGTGAGGACAAAATCACTTTATTTTTAACAATTAGATTCACAAAAGTTCCAAAAACAAAATCTTTTATTTCATTGGGGATCTCTTCTTTAATTTCCTGATAAAGACAAATTTTGATCGAATTTAAAACGGATGTATTTCGGTCAATAAAGTTTTTATCCGCATTTTTAACAAAACTGGAAGAACTAATATTATTACTAATTGAAGTATAAAGATCTCTTATATATGATCGGCTCAAATTGAGCTTTTCGATAGTCTCAATTTTGTTAAAATTTTCACTATTTGCTCTAAATTCATCTTCTTTTGTGTCATTAATATGAATATTTGCATTGGTTTTTTCAGTTTCAATTGTTGATATGTTTATTGATTCGGCTTCTGAATTTAATAGTTTAATTAATTTGTCAGTTATTCTAATGTAACAACCTTTTTTTACTTCAAAGCCATACTCTGTTGTACGAGAAAATAAATGTTGTTGACGCTCAATTAAATCAGCATCTTCAAAATCTTTTAAATAGCGCTTAAGTGTGCTTAGAGAAATTCCTGTATCTTGACTCATGATGTTATAAGGTTTCATGAACCATGTTTTATCAGAGTTTTTTAATTTGTATGTACTGCCCTGCCATCCTAGTAAAATATAATCTAATAATTGCGCTTGTCTAACATTCGGCACAATACTTCGAAGTTGTTTAAATTTTGCATGAAAGATCGAGCAAAGATTTTCTGGTTTGAGAATTGTTATCATAAGAAACTCCTAGAAGCTAATGAGCTAGTAGAAATTTCAGTCACTAATTTTATTTTTATTTTTTTCATGTGAAAACTATCCTTAGCTTGATGCAAAATATTGACATCAAGATCATCGGATATTAATATGAAGATGTGTCAGGTATTCATATTAATATCTATGTGTAATAAATTTGTGGTCTGGTTGGCGCCAGATCACAAAACCTTTCCTCTGTATTTTTTTCTATATGTACTCTCTTTAGATTGATTCTTTAATTCTAGATTTAATATGCACTACAATTATGAAATGATCAATATCAAGAAATAACTTTTTTGTTTTTATTTGATTTTTATGTTCCCAAGTAATTGATTATACTAATTATTTTTTTAATAAAAAAATAATTAGTATATTTCATCTCTAACTATTGTAAATATTTTTTTTATGCACTACAGTAGTGCTTATGGGTTTGTCGTTTTTGTTTTTTTGCAAGAATAAATAGAGAATTTTAATAAAAAAAAAGGATTGTTATGACAAAAGATAATGAACAAGCAAAAATATTAGTTATTGCAAATAATAAAGGTGGTGTTGGTAAAACAGTTTTAGCTCAGTTAATTATTAGTTATGCAGTGACTGTTTTAGGCTTGAGAGTGCTCGCGGTAGATGGTGACGGTCAAGCTAACTTGAGCAAACGTATTGTACGAGATGAGCGTTTGGAGTTACCTGCGAAATACTTCCCCCCTCTTCATCCTGAATATGACTCTCAAAAATATCCTGATTGGGATGGTGTTTCTAGTTTAGCATCTCTTTATATGAAGGATCAGCCAATAGCTGTATACCCAAGTTATGAGTATGAAAACTTAAAAGCAATTCCAGCTCATAATGAAATTTTAAAAAAAATTGAAGAAAAGCAATTTGATAGTAATCTGTCATATGAAGATTTATATGATATTCCTAGACGTTTCTTTGATCCAAAGCGAATGGCTGAGGCTGGGTTTGATCTTGTTGTTGCAGATTGTGCCCCTGCTATTTCGATAACGTCGGTAGGTCTAATGCGGGCAGCAACACATACAGTCATGCCCTTCCAACTTCAGGAAAAAAGTTGTGAAGGTTTAAATGCAATGTTGCATTGTTTTCATGAGCAAAATGATGTTAAGCCGCGTTCTCAGGCTAGCAAATTAATCGGTTTTTTAGCTAATCAAAAAGCATGGAATAAGAGAACTGGTCAAGATGATCAAAGAAAAAAACTAGAGGAAAGTGTTTACATTAAACCTTTTTTAATTCCTTATGAGTTGAGAGATTCTGGGGACATGGCCAAAGTGGATATGAAGGGCGCTGATTTAGCAATGCCTTTTAATGGGTTGAAAAAAAATTCAACTTTAAGGATTGATGCAATTAATGCTTGTAATTATATTTTTAGAAAAATGGGATTTGAGCAACTCATTGAAGAAAAAGGATTACAGTCTGAACAGGAGGAATTAGCATGAGTTTTATTTTAGATAACAATTCAAACTTACAGAATAAAGCACTGAAGAAATCTGATAGCATTACTCCTAATGGAACAACTACAGCTTTGAATTTCGGAAATGTTTCTAAGCAAATAAGCTTTAATGATGGGAACAAAGAAGGTTATTACCAAGTTAGACCTAAGGCATTGAAACCAAGTCAGCACAATCCAAGACCTGATTGGCTTATAGATGATGAGTGGCTTATACGCCATGTTGGTATCGATATGGAAGATGTTTTCGAATCTAATATGGATTCAAATTGCTTAATTCAAATTAAAGAGGAAGATTTAAATGGTAAAATTATTGAATCAGTTATATATCCTGAATTTGAAGAGCTCAAGAATAATCCAGACCCAAGTCAAAAGAAAGCATATGAATTTTTAGTGTCTCTTTCAAAGAGCATTAGAGAACAAGGTCAAATTCAACCAATTGAAATAGAATCCGATGATATAAATAAAACGTTAGTTGTTCTTGAAGGACATTTAAGACGTTTGGCTTGTATATTAGGACGAATTCCTTATATAAAAGCCATTAGAAATGAAGACCTTCACTCTCTTTCAAAGCGAGATAAAATTGCGCGACAAATTACGGAAAATAGTCTACGCACTAATGTGAGCGTGTATGGTAATTATCTTTTGGCTAGAGATGAAATTTCAGAAAATCCTCAAATAACGGTTCGAGATTTATCGCAAAGATTAAAGATTAAAAAGGATCTTGCCGCTTCTTTTATAAAAATGATAAATCACCCTAATAAATTTCATCCAATTATTTTAGAGGTTTTAAATAAAGGAGATTTATCTACAAATAACCTTATTAAGGTAGTGTCCTTTACTCGTACCGATTTACAGTTGTCATTTATAGAGAAGTTACTTAAAAAAAATAAAAAAGAAATGCCATCTAATGCTATTGCTCGTGGTCGCGATGGAAGAAAAAAGTCTGTCGCCACATTTCAAATTAAATCTCCAGAAAATTGTATCAAAGCAGGAAATAATTTACTTAAATACATTCCTGAGCTAGGTAAATTTTCTCAAATTTCGGCTGTTTCATCTGTTGAGGATATGATTTTGCTTTTGAGTAAATTAGAAGATTTTTTATTAGATAAAGTTAGCGGGAGTTAATAGATGTTTCTTGAGCGACCAAAAGAAGAAATCCAACCAGAACGCCTTCAGAAAAAGATTACACTTCGGATCCCAGAAAAGTTGTGGCAGTCTATTCAGGAGAAGGCAAAAAATGAATATCAAGGAAGAGGGAAGCAGTCACAATTAGTGAATGAGGCTTTAGAGCACTTTTTTAAAAGTGCTTCAGTTGATGATATTAATTGGGACAATGCTTCAGATGATTATGTATTAATAAACCTTCTTACTCAAATTAAACTTGGCGCAAATATGAAAAATATTGGTTCTAACCCTGTTCAGGCCAATATAGATTTATATTTAATTGAAAAATTAACAGATTTAGAAATTAAGATAAAAAGTTCGAGAAAAATGTTAGATGTTCATATTAAGCCAGCTATTATCCGTATGGCATTAAGTCAGTGGATGTATGCTGATAGACGGCTTTTTATAAACAAATAAGAATCTATGTCCCCTAGGGGACATTTTCTCTGAGAGGTGCGGAATGACTGTGTTTTCAGAGGTTTTTAGTTTTTTTTTGCAAAGTATTTAAAGGACTATTTATGAATATTTTAGGTTCTGGAATTGATGCTATTAATTTGAGTTTTTCAAGTAAAAAAGAATTGAGTTTTAATGAAAATGAAATTAAGAACGTGCTAATTGATTTAATTGATATAGGTATATATCAGCCAAGAAAAGCTTATCAAATTTCTAATGATTCGATTAATGATTTAATTGAATCTGTTCGAGAGCATGGGATCTTACAGCCTATAATTTTGCGATGTACGCCGTCTAAAAGATTTGAGTTAATAGCGGGTGAAAGAAGATTAAAGGCTGCAATCGCTCTTAATTTTAACGATATTCCTGCTGTTATAAAAAAAATAGAGCCTCAGCAAGCGTTTGCACTAGCATTAATAGAAAATATTCAGAGAGAACAATTAAGTATATTAGAAGAGGCTGAGGCTTTATTAAGATTGAAAAATGAATTTTTGATGAGTACAGAATCAGTTGCTTTAATGATAGGAAAACCACGTACAACAGTTGCAAATTTGATTCGGTTGGCCTCTAATTTAACCCCTTATGGAAAAGATATTTTTGAAAGAGGTTTGCTGGAGTATGGCCATATCCGTTGTGTTTTAGCGTTGCCTGAAAATATACAAGATTATGTATTAAATTATATCTTAGAAAAGAAATTAACTGTGAGAGCTGCTGAGAAGTTTGTGAGTGAGCGTGCTTATGAAGTATCAAATAAGTGCGATACCCTAGAAAATTCAGAAGAGAATGATTTGACATTGGAAAAGATAGATAATCTTATCAATAATTGCAATAATAAATTTTTTGAAAAAATAAGATTCAGGATGTTAAAAAATGGATCATTCAGGGTGTCTATGGACTTTAATAATCTTGAAAGCTTTCAGAAAATGTTGGTAGATTAATTAAAAAAATATCCACAAAAACAGGGGATATCTGTGTGGAAAACAGCGTATAAGTTAGAAAGAGTCAATCGTGTGTCGCAATTGACTCTTGAAATGACACAAATGCAAGTCCAACCTCGCAAGATTGAATCATACAGATTAAAAAAAATTATACAATACAAGTGACAATCAATTTTTTTTTGGTTAAGATGCTCTCAGGACAAAACATGGAAGAAAGCAGGGCAGGTCTGTATGACTATATCCAACATGGAAAAAATATATTTTCCGATATATCAACCAATTCGCATCGTTTTTTTAAAAGCACTCATTTATAGGGATCTGAAATACCAAGAGCAGGGCATGTGGTTAGATGCGGATTAAATTTTATCGCTTAAAGTGGCTTAAATAATTTTTTAAAAAATAACCCTTGAGGTTATAAAATTAATAGTCTATTATAACCTATAAGGTTAGTTGAGATAAACAATGACTCTTCTGAAACGCACGCCCACATATGACTTAAATAGTATTAAAGAAGCTTTTGATTGCCCTGAAAATCTAGTAATGACATCATCGGCAAAAAGAGGGCAAATTGAACTTGATTTATCTGATCATGATGTGGTTGCAGTAATTCAGGCATTAACAACAAAAGATTTTTATAAATCCATGTCGCCAGTACATGAAAATTTTGTAGCAATGCAAGATGTGTACAAAACTTGCTTCAATGACATCGATTTATATATTAAATTTCAAGTTAACGCCAATAGAGAATTGATTGTTTCTTTTAAGGAGAAATAATATGACTAAGCAGCAATGTCCATTATGTGGTGCATTTGAACAAGAACATAAAATTAAGCCTATGACTTACGTCTATAAAAAGGTTGAATTTGTCATTAATCAGCCAGCACTTTGGTGTGAGGCTTGTGGTGAAGGCATTATTGATGGAAAAGATAGTAATGCTGTCATGCCGTTAATTTTGACAGAAAAAGCACGTATTGATGGGCTGTTAACACCAGAGGAAATTAAGCAAGTTAGAATTAAATTAAAGTTAACTCAAAAACAAGCAGCAACTATATTTGGAGGCGGTGTAAACGCTTTTAATCGTTATGAGAAAGGTAAATTACCTATACCGCGTCCGCTGAGCCTGTTATTAACCGTTCTAAGAAATCATCCTAATCAGCTTAAGGAAATTGTAGCTCATTGATGGGCTACGTACACACTAACTGTATGCAAAAAACGGGCTTGATTTCAATCAATGCCTAATTTAATTTTACTCTTCAAGTGATCCATATCGCTCGGAATAGGTAATTCAAAATTACAAAGCCCATATATCACCTAGATTCATTTATTTAACATGCGCCATGGCATTTTCTTGGGTTAAATAGAAGGCGTCATAAAAACCATTAAAATTCGTTTTATGCAGTCATATATCAATTACAAATCAAATAGTTGATTTAAAAAGCTATTTTGAGCTCCGTTTATGTAAAAATTTTCATCTAATTTGTTTTTATTTTTTTCTTTTTGATAAAAAGTGGGATGTAAAGATTGATTGGTTTTATTATTTTTTTGGGATGAAAAAGGGCGATTATTTTGTTCAATGATTTGATAATGACGTTTTTGCCTGATGGTGCAAATTTTTTTAAAATGAAAGTAAGCTTGCTCAAATTCATCAAATGCCATGATTTTGCTTTGTCCAAGTCTAGAGTTGATTCGGCCATAGGTGATGGCAACTATCCAATCACCAAGCAAGTCTTGCTCAAGTCTAATCATATAATAACGGGTGTCTTTTTCGAAACGAATGCATTGCCATGAAAGCTCAGTAGTTAAATCATGAGGGCAGGGTAGCATTAGAAAATGGCCAGGTCAGAGATTTTTTTCAAACGCTCTGGATTATCTTCCACATAGATAGCGGTGGTCATGATGCTCGCGTGTCCTGCTAATTTCGAAACCGCTTTAATGTCTG
>CAZNFJ010000063.1:0-7999 GCA_964572685.1 uncultured Legionellaceae bacterium | reverse complement strand
CGGCCTCAATAATTTAAGTCTAGGCGTTGGGCAGACTTTTTGCGACAAAACCCTAAATTGCTAGTTTCGAAAGAGGTCTAATATAAAAATCACCCCATCAATTACAATAATAAAAAAAATATAAAAATTCGCTAATAATGGCGCTTGTGGAATAATGGGATAAATATTTAGAAGGGAATAAATTTCTGAATTTACGCTTAAACCGCTAATTATTTTTTCAATGTCGAACAAACGTCAATAAAAACAGAAAAATTTTGTTGCCTTAAAATTAGTGATGAGCTGCCATATTATTACAGCAGCTCAATGATGAAAGAAGACTTAAAGCCAATAAACAAAAACATATAAGAATAACCAAACCACATCTACAAAATGCCAATACCAAGCAGCTGCTTCAAAACCAAAATGGCGTTCTGCGGTAAAATGCCCTTTATATAGTCGATATAAAATCACAATTAAAATGGTGGTACCAATGGTCACATGCAAACCATGAAAACCAGTTAACATAAAAAAGGTTGTGCCATAAATGCCTGCATTTAAGGTTAAATTCATTTCGGTATAAGCTTCATGATATTCCGCAGCTTGGCAACATAAGAATAAAATAGCGAGAAAAATAGTTAGGGCAGTTCCCATCAGCATTTGCTTACGCTTATTCAATTTGATAGCCCAATGCGCCCAGGTGATAGTGACACTCGACGTCAATAACAAAATAGTATTGATTAAAGCGATACCAGCAGCACCCATCGATTCAAAAGCACCTAAAAATACTTTATTATCCGGATTATTCAACAAAGGCCAAGCCGCTTTAAAATGAGGCCATAAGGTTAAATGCGTAATAGGATGATATTCCCCAGATAGAAGTGGAACAGTCCAAAAACGACTGAAAAATAAAGCACTAAAAAAAGCACCGAAAAAACAGACCTCAGAAAAAATAAACCACATCATACCCAATCGAAAGGAATGATCAACTTGTAAATCATATTTGCCATGATTATTTTCATAAATTACTTGACCAAACCAGCCAAACATCATAAAAATCAAAATTGAAAACCCTAAGAAAAAAGCATAAGGACCGAAGATATCATGATGTAACCACGATGCTGCACCTGATAAAGTAACCAATAAACCAATCGTTGCCACTAATGGCCAATGACTTGGTTTTGGAACATAATAAGATCCATGCGCACCCATATAATTCTCCTCTTCTACGACCTGCGATCTGTAATATCAAATAAAGTATATGCTAATGTTATCGTTTTCACGTTGAACGGTAAATCCCTATCAATATGAAAAATCAACGGCATATACATGGCTTCATGTGCATTAAGTGTTTGTTGAGCAAAGCAAAAACACTCCGTCTTTTTCAAATATTTTGCAGCAATTCCAGGAGTAATGCTGGGGATTGCTTGAACCACCATTTGATGGTCCGTTTTATTTTCTGCATAAAAGGATAATCTTGAAGACTCTCCAGGATGGACTTCAACTTTATGTACGGTCGGATAGAACTTCCACGGCACCGAACTATTATTAGTCGCCACAAACTCAACCATAATGGTTCGAGAGCTATCTACACCACCCATGCTTTTTTGAGCAGGTCCTTGTAAATCAACCTTACCATTAATCCCAAGACTTTTGCACAAGCTATTATAAATAGGTACCAAAGCGAATCCAAAACCAAACATCCCCACAGCAATCAAGATGAGAAATACTAATAACTTATGGTGCTGGACTCGCATCTTCAACTCTCAAATTTTAATGAATAATGGGCGGAATAGTGAATGAATGGTAAGGTGGTGGTGAAGACAATGTCCACTCTAAACCCTGAGCACCTTCCCAAACCTGAGCATCTGCTTTTTGGCCACCACGAATAGTTCGAATCACGTTCCAAGCAAATATCAGCTGACTTAAGCCAAAAATAAAAGCCCCAATCGTAATAATCATATTAAAATTTGTAAACTGTAAGGCATAATCAGGAATACGTCGCGGCATACCCGCCAAGCCAAGAAAATGCATAGGGAAAAACAATAAATTCACAGATATCGTCGATAACCAGAAATGCCATTTACCCAAACATTCATTATACATATGCCCCGTCCACTTTGGCATCCAATAATATGCTCCAGCAAATAATGAGAATAATACCCCCGGAACCAAAACATAATGGAAGTGACCCACGACAAAATAGGTATCCTGATATTGGTAATCAGCAGGAGCTAAAGACAACATCAAACCTGTAAAGCCACCAAAGGTAAACATAAATACAAATGAAACGGCAAACAACATCGGTGTTTCAAATGTCATAGAACCCCTAAACATGGTGCTGACCCAGTTAAATACCTTAATACCGGTTGGAACCGAAATCAGCATGGTTGCATACATAAAGAATAACTCAGCACCCAAGGGTATACCTGATGTAAACATATGATGTGCCCATACTATAAATGATAAAATAGCAATACTCATGGTTGCATAAACCATAAAATTATAACCAAACAATTTTTTACGGCTAAATGTTGGAATCACTTCTGAGATGACACCAAATGCAGGCAAAACCAAAACATAAACTTCAGGATGACCAAAAAACCAAAAAATATGTTGGAATAAGATCGGATCACCGCCACCAGCTGCTTCAAAAAAACTGGTTCCAAAATGTCTATCTGCCAACATCATAGTCACAGCTCCAGCTAAAACAGGCATGATAGCAATCAATAAAAAGGCTGTTACTAACCATGTCCAACAAAACATCGGTAATTTCATCAGAGTCATACCAGGCGCACGCATATTTAAAATGGTCGCAATGATATTAATAGAACCCATGATAGAAGAGATACCCATCATGTGTACTGAAAAGATCATAAAATCAGTACTAGGGGGAGCAAATTTAGTGGATAAAGGCGCATACATGGTCCAGCCAAAGTTAGGTCCACCACCTGCTTGAAATAATGTTGACAACAGTAAAACAAATGCAAATGGTAATATCCAAAAACTCCAGTTATTTAATCGAGGAAGAGCCATATCTGGCGCGCCAATCATCATCGGAATCTGCCAATTTGCCATACCAGTAAAGGCTGGCATTATCACCCCAAATAACATGACCAATCCATGCATCGTTGTCATTTGATTAAAAGTATTAGGATCTAGAAAACGATGTCCTGGCTGAAATAATTCCATCCGAATCAATAAAGCCATTGCTCCGGCAACAAAAAAATTCAGCAAGGCAATCAAAAGATATAAAGTTCCAATATCTTTGTGATTAGTGGTAAACAACCAGCGTTTAGCAAAACCAATTAGGCCTTTACCTTGTTCTGGTCCATGATCAACATATGTGGTTTCTGGGTTCATTTTAAACCTCCCAATTTGGATTTTTTAACTAATTTAGGTTTATGGATATTACTTACTCGAAGTTTTGCGATATCTAGGGGTTGAACCAAGTCATTGGTGTTATTTTCCCAAGCATTTCTTTCATAGGTCACAATTGCGGCTATCTCTTCATTGGATAACATGTTTTCATAAGACTGCATGGCACTGCCAGGCACCCCGTATAAAATCATTCCGATATGACGAGAAATAGGATAACCTACAGCAACGGAGCTACCTTTTAATGCCGGATAAAGCGGTGGTAAACCTTGACCATCATCACGATGGCAATATGCACACACTTGACGATACTTCTGTTTACCCAAAGACATTAACGCTTCTCGACTCATATTCTGTTGAGCTTGCAAATTAATTTGTTGTTGATTCCAAAGTTTTTGTTTTTCAAGCTGCGTTTTTATCCATTTTTTATATTCTTCTTCGGGCAACGCTCGCACAACAATTGGCATAAAGCCATGTCCAATACCACATAATTCAGTACATTGACCACGGTATATACCTTCTTTTTCTATGCGAGCCCATGCTTCATACATAAATCCTGGAATCGCATCACGTTTAATTCCTAACTCTGGTACCCACCATGAATGAATCACATCACTTGCTGTTACAAGAAAACGAATTTTTTTATGAGTCGGTACGACGACCTCATTATCAACTTCCAACAAATAATGAGCATCTTTTTTAATTTTATTTTCTATTGCACGAAAAGGTGTTGATAAATTACTATAAAAGTGTACACCTTCATCTAAATAAAAATATTCCCATTTCCATTGAGATCCCACAATTTTAATGGTCACCTCAGCATTGTCAGTATTATCTAGTTTAATAAGTGTTCTTGTTGCTGGAAAAGCAAGCCCAATCAATATTAAAAAAGGAATAATCGTCCAAACCACTTCAAGACGAGTGTTATCATGAAAGTGTGCTGCTTGATAACCTTTCGATTTTCGATGATGAATCAGGGAATAAATCATGATTCCAAACACCACAATACCAATAATGGCACATACCAACATCGCGATCATATGTAAATGATAAATATCACGACTTACAGGGGTAACCCCTTTAAACATATTGATTTGCCAATCATTTGCATTCGCCAATGCCCAATTGACATAAAGAGAGCAACATAACACTAAAAATGCTTTGCTCAACCGACCTAATTTCAGCATCTCTCTTCCTCAAAATTAAAAATTTGAATAGAATAATATCTTGACTTGCGTCCCGTTGGTTCACTTCACATACGATTTTATAGTTATCAAGGTTAATCCTCGAAGTCTGCGATATTATACGGCGGCATGCTTTGAAATATCAAGCGCCTTATAGTCAACATGGTCCTATAATAAAAAACCCCATCTGTTTTTTATTCAGATGAGGTTTTTTCTATAGCTCGATTTACCACAAAGAAAAATCACCCTCTTTCTTTGATTCACTCACCATATATTTAACAGTATCAACGATTTCAGCTTGGGTACATAAGTTACAACCCGAATTGGCTGGATGATTTTTTGTCGCCATTGCATTAGCCACCAATTTATCCAACCCTTGTGCAATCAAAGGTTCCCATGCGTTTTTATCGCCCAATTTGGGAGCTGCAAATTTTCCGCTATCGTGGCATACGCTGCAATTTTCTTTATAAATTTCGGCTGATTTAGATGGAAATGCATCCGCGCCACCTTTTTTAAGCTCTATTTTTTGAGAGCGCGTTAAAGATTCATTCAGAATATAATCAACTGCAGCAACGATGTCATCATCTTTACACGTCAAACAAGCACCTTTAATCGGCATACTATTGTATCCATTGATGACATGTCGATAAAGTGCTGTTAATCCATTATCTTTTAAGCGTCTATACCAATTTGATGCATCACCAATAACAGGAGCTGACATCTCTCCATTTTGATGGCAAATGACACAAACATTTACATAAACTTGTTTACCTTTTTTCAAAGGTTCTTGTTTATCTAGATCTGGCAATTTAAATGGATCTTCAGAAACTACTGTTTTTAAGTAGGTAGCAATAGCCAGTCTATCTTCTTGATTGAGATAACCCAAACTATTATGATTAACATCTGCCATCGGGCCTGCAATAGGTCCCGCTTTGTTTAGAAGTTCGTTGGTGACAAATAAATCTGCAATTTCATAACGTGAATGTCCCTTTAAACCATACTTGGTAATATTAGGAGCCCAGTAACCATCCACAAAACCACCTGTCAAATAAAAACGTTGTTTTGGTGCACCCAAGACATTCAAAGGTGTATGACACATTGAACAATGCCCTAATCCATCAACCAAATACTTTCCCCGGTTCCATTCTTTAGAGTGCGTGGTCTCATATTGATATTTTTGGTTTGGGAAGAAAAATAATAACTTCCAGCCCCATAATGAAAAACGAGCACCAGGTAAATTAAATGGAAAAGCAAGAGGATGATTCGGATGATGAATAGCAGGTATGCTCATAAAATAAGCATATAAGTCTTTGGCATCCTCATCAGAGATATTAGCAAAATAAACAAAAGGGAATACCGGAAAATGATTCGAGCCATCTGCACTTCTTCCCTCTCTAAGTGCCCGTATAAACTGTTCTTCAGTCCAACTTCCAATGCCGGTTTCTTTATCAGGGGTAATATTTGAGCTATAAAATGTACCAAAAGGTGTTTTAATCGGTAAACCACCAGAGAATGGCCCAACATTTAATTTAGTATTAGTATGACAAGCAATACAATCTCCTGCTTTCGCCAAATACTCACCTCGTGCAACTTGTTCAGCTTTTTTAGTATCTGTAATATTGACCTGTGGATAAGGAGGGTAATAACCGTCTAATAAGGGTTCAAGTTTTTCATGAGGGACTTTCATGGCAATAGCCGCTTGTGCAATCATCAAAGACGCTATAACCAATTTTTTTAATATTTTTGTCGTGGGGAACACGAAATGCTCCATGATTTGTATTTGAGTAGATATTTTGTAATTATAACCTTGCCAATGGAAGTTGCAATCAAAAAATTAATGCGCTACTCAGTAAGGCTAAAGAAGAAAATAAACAAAGTTAAATTACCGTCATATTGACTTTTTTTTAATCTAAAATTATCATGTTGTTTTAATTTTTAAAGTTGCTACAATGCAAAATTCTTTGGAAAAATCACTTTCTAATTTAAAACTTTACGCTCAAGCTTTTAGTCCATTAATAATTAATCTTCCTGCTATAATTTCGCTACCTATCATATTATTAAGTGAGTTTCCTTTTCTTATTGTCTCAGGTTTGTGTTTTGCTATAGACGTTATTGTACTTCAACAATTTTTTTCTTTAAAAGAAGAAAATGAACAGAAAATTGAGCAAATATCTAATAATGCAAAGTTTATAAAAATTACATTACTACCCTTTATACCAGAAACCCTCAAAAACGTCTTTCCATTATCATCTGTCACTGATTTTTGTGAAAATAATCCTGATAAAGCGCTCATGATATACAATCATTTATTTAACAATAAAACACAACTTTTAATAAATAAAATTATGGAAATCAGCTCTTTAGAAAATCTTTGGCAAAATCCGCTGATATTGGGTCAATTACTTTTAAGTATCCCGCTTTTTCTTTTGTCATGTACATCTGATTTTTTCAATATTTTCTTATTTTTCCCCAGTCTTTTCGTCTTTGTCTTAGGTTTATATTTTAGCTCCGCAATTAATCGCTTATGGTCACAAATTTTGACAGCACCATGGGTAATCTATCAAACAATTTATGCCCAAAAACAAGCCTCCCCCCAAGCTCAAGAGGAATCCAATGCTGTTATTTCAAGTCAAAATACTCAAGAAGCAGAAACCAGTCAAAATATTGTGTTTGATTATGATATACAATATGTCGCTGAATTATCGACTACAAATTTAAAAAGGGACTCCATTTATTTTTGCGAATACACTCGTGCTTATGTTTATTTGAATCAAAAGAACCAAATAAACTCTGGATTAATTCCTGATGAAATTGATATTAAAAATCACCAAAAATTTCACAAACATCTCTTATCTATTATTGGAACTGAAATTCCTCTTTCAATTTATGGGTCAATAAATAATAATTCTTTTTGCGCGTCTATCAACCGTAAAGATAATCAGACCTTTGTATCCAGTTCTCTTCAAACCCCATCCAGTAGGATTGGCGTAGACTTTTTATTAAAAAAAAATGAGCGACAAACGGTTGTTGGTTTGAAAGTAAGCAACCATACTGTATCAAAAAACACTTTTTTTCATATTGGTTTTGGTCACCAGAATAATCTACAAAGACCTGAAATTGAAGATGCCAACAATTTTGAAGCAATTGGTTTTACAAGAGAAAACTCGCTAACCTTATAAGTGATCGATAAAAAAGATACGCTTGTCGTATCTTTTTTTAACGTCCGTTCGACATTGAATTTCTAACAAGCAATCAATTGTTTTGAACATAAAATCAAAGATGGTTTTTTGGGTTGCAATGTATATGCAGCTATACCTGACAACAAATTAACCATAAAATTATTAATACTACGATGCCTTGAATGCTCTATTTGACTAATGTTTTTAAGCTGATCATTCACAGACTCAACATGTCGTTACCCATAAGTTTTTTTAGCCAGCTCAATAGCGTTAATTGAATGA
>CAZNFJ010000062.1:0-8668 GCA_964572685.1 uncultured Legionellaceae bacterium | reverse complement strand
GTTTGCCCAAAATAAATCCGACCATCGCTCACGAAATCTTTTGCGACAGAACCCCCCAAAGTCTTGAGACTCTGAAGATTTGGCCTCTACAAATGTCGTTTCTACTGCCTCACTTCGTTTTAATTTTCCTTGCCAGGTTTTAAAAGAGCCATAACAAATATTGACCTGTTCACAATATTTTTCCTGAGTTAAGCCGCTGGCGCGCCAGGCTTCAATATGTTCTTCATAATAAGCACGTTTCTTTGCTGATAATCCCATCATTCATCTCCAGTTATTAAACTGAAAAGATTATCTCGAAAAAAATATTGGATTTTTAGGTGTGCCTAATTAACCGCTTACGTTGATTTTTCCGCAACATATGATGCAACTCAATTCCTGACAAGGTTGCTTCAGCGGAGTGAAATGCCTTAAACCCTCTCATACCGTTGGTGATTTTTTTCACAAATCTGTGATCCTGCTCAATGATATTATTAAGGTATTTAATTTGTCGTATCGTGATTTGCAAAGGCAATCCGCCAAACATGCATAGCAATGCCAATGTCAAATTGATTGTGTTAACGCCAGCCTTATTGGCGCCGCTTTTATCCATCGTGACCTTATGGCGAAAAAGCGACACTCATTGATTTTAATGACAAACAAGTTTCTATTCGATTGACTAATGGCAAACAAATCGATTTACCACGTAATCATCCGGCTTTACAGCACATGGAGCATGGGTATGTGCTCACCACTTATAAAGCTCAAGGTAAAGACAAGCCTTATGCTATAGGGCTTATGGAATCCAATCAGAAATTCAGCGCTAATTTACAAAATTTCTATGTTCAGATTTCAAGAGCAGTACATGGCATGACCTTAGTCACTGATGATAAAGAAAAATTAACGCAAGCCATTCATAAAAACATCGAGCAAAAGCCGGCATCGCTGGATATTATTGACAGCAAAAGATTGCAAATGCATCAGATGAATTATAAAGCGCAACAAAATATCGATTATGTCATTCAGCAAAAAAAATCAAAAGAAGATTTCACAAAAGAACTTTAATCAAAGGAGAAAAAACATGCCCAGAATAACTGTAAATATCAATCAAAAATTAAACAATAAATTACTCAAAATTGCTAAAGAACAGAATGAATCTCTTTCGCAAATTATTAAGCAATTTATCGAAGTTGGGATTTATGAACTAGAAAGCCCCAATAAAAGCAACAACAATCAAGAAAGCATTGAAAGTCATTGTCACCAGCTAACTATTCAATCAAATGCTCTTTTAAGAAAAATTTCAATGAAATTATTAGATTTATCATCAGATGACTTGGAAATATTTAAAGCGGTTTCAAAGAAAAAATATCAACAAATTTTGGAAAACAAAAACACAGATATTTTGCTTTAATGACCAACTATTTGACAAAATTGTACTCGACTGCTATTGTGTAATCATGAGTACACAATTATAGGGTTAGCGATGACTGCGTTATTAAAAGTAGGCATGAGAGAATTCAGGGCGCATTTACAACAGTATATTTTAACTTCTTCGCCAGTTGCAATCACTCGGCACGGAGAAACAGTTGGATATTACATACCCACTAAAAGTCATGCAGAAAATTCAGATATAGCTGCATTAAAACAAGCAGCAATGAAACTAGATAATTTGCTTTCTGAACATGGGCTCTCAGAAAAGGAATTATTTTCTGATTTCCAAGAGCTTAAATCTGGAAACAAAAAATAATGTATTCAAAACCTATCGTTATCGATGCAAATATTCTGGTTCGAGCAGTTTTAGGTGAGCGGGTACGAAATCTAATTACTGAACATCATCAAGCTGTCGAATTTTTCATACCTGATGTGTGCGTGGCAGATGCAAGAAAATATCTTCCAATTCTTTTTGAAAAAAGAAAGTTAAGAAGTGATATGGCTATTGATTTGCTGGATAAAATTTTAACATTATTAAGTATTGTGGACATTGATCTCTATGAACAAAATCAATCTGAGGCAAAAGAACGAATGAAGCACCGTGACTTAGATGATTGGCCTATTGTTGCAACAGCACTAACATTAGATTGTCCTATTTGGACTGAAGATAAAGATTTTTTTGGTTCAGGAATGCCTACTTGGACAACTGATCGTATTCATTTATTTTTAGAGAAATAGATTTTCATGCTGCAGCATATGTGCAGCACTCTTTTATCCATTTCGCACCACAAAAAAACCCAATAGGGGCTACGTACACACTAGGCCCAAAACAAACAAAAAATTGAGATTGGCGAACTTGCTTGTAAAAATGGATTAAATGAATTTGACTTATCCGTATTAGATAAGGCATTTGCTAAATTAGCCACCGAATTGAAGGAATAATAATTTATTTGGAGGATTACTCTAAGATTATAGATATGAAACTGAAACAGTTTTTTAGTCCGCTTGTTGTTTTAGTAACGTGCGCATTATTTGCAATCGACTATTTTAAAATAAATCCTGACAACCATGAAATACTAACCGATCCCGTTTTTTGGATTTTAACTGTATATTGGACTGTCGCATTATTCATATAGGCCTAGTGTGTACGTAGCCCCTATTTTCGGTCAAGATTAGTTCCCACTTTAATAATGTAGTTGTCATTAATGAGTTTTTCAATTAATATCACTGGTAATTAAACCCATGAATCGCACCATCATCACAAAATAGTTCCGCCTCTCAGCATTATGGGAACTATTGAGGAACTAGGAATGAGTGATACCAAAAAAATACAAAAGACTAAAATAGATGCAACTGTTTACCATAATAATCCTGACCTGCTGATTAAGGAAATTAGCACGCTTATCGATGAAGCAAAAAATCATGTTGCTCGTGAGTATAATTCTACACAAGCATTACTCTGTTGGCTAATCGGGAAACGTATTGATGAAGAGGTTTTAAAATCGGAGCGAGCGGAATATGGAGAGACTATAGTCGCTTCATTGTCTACTCATTTAACTCATTCATATGGAAAAGGCTATAGCCGACCAAATTTATTTAGAATGATCCGCTTTGCTAAATTTTTTCCAAATCGTGAGATTGTCTCAACACTGTCGAGACAATTATCGTGGTCTCACTTTATTTTAATTTGTGGCATTGATGATGATTTAAAGCGAGACTTTTATGCTGAAATGTGTCGCATTCAGCGTTGGAGTGTCCGCGCATTACAAAAACAATTAAATGGAATGCTGTACGAGCGAATAGCACTCAGCAGACAACCAGAAAGTGTAATTAAGTCTCAATTAGACGCCTTAAAAGATAATGATTTAATGACACCAGAACTCACTTTTAAAGAGCCTTATTTTCTCAATTTTATTGGCGCGCATGAGTATCAATCCGAAGAAGATTTGGAAAATTTAATCCTAAATAATATTACTGACTTTCTTCAGGAGCTTGGGACAGATTTTTGTTTTGTTGCCCGACAAAAACGAATGGGAACTGGGAAGAAAGATCGGTATTTGGATTTGCTATTTTTTAATCGAAGACTTCGTCGTTTAATTGCTATTGACTTAAAACTTGGAGACTTTGATCCAGCTTATAAAGGTCAAATGGAGTGGTATCTTAATTGGCTTGATAGAAATGAACGTTTTGGTTATGAAGAAAAACCAATGGGAATTATTCTTTGCGCAGGAAAAGATCATGATGATATTGAATATCTTGAAATGGATAAAACAGGTATTCACGTTGCTCAGTATTTAACTGAGATGCCACCAAAAGAAATTTTAGAGGCTCATTTACGCAAGGCCATTGCAATAGCTAAAGAGAATCATCTTAAAAAATTATTGAATAAAGATTAGTTCATGCTGATGCAAGAAATCTTGGATAGTACACCTAATCAATTTTGGCACGTGTTCCCTCATGAAAAACGATTATTTCAAAAAAAACGAGGATTATCACGATTCACATATTTCTTGTTGTTTCGATGGTTTGAAAAGACAGCAGGCTTTCCAAAAGATATCAAAATAATTCCCTTAGACTTAATTGAATATGGCTTTTTTTTATCAGAAGAGCAATGTTCATACAATGACCTTCTCGACTTCTTTAAAAAAGAACGCTTAATTAACCGTTATAAACAAGAAATCAGAGAATATTTTGAATTCAAGGAATTTAATCAAGATTGTCCGTTGCTTTTCGACTATTTAATGACAAATATCTTTAAAGAAAAAAATGATGAGGTATTAAAATCTAAACTTTGTTTATATCTTAAAAGTATGAGAACAGAGATTCCGACTGAGGCAGAATTACTTGAGCTCATTAAAAATAAAAAGAAGGATAAAGAGGGGCGATTTTTCTCTAAGATTGATAATTTACTATCAGATAAAAATAAGAATTACATTGATGATTACCTACTAACGAGTAATGATTATGATGGAGTCTGCCAATTTTTACGGCAAGACTCAAGCGATTCAACCAAAGAAGGGCTTGCTAATGAAATTAGTAGGCTCAAAATATTAAACCAATTACCAATTGAATCATTCAATTTTATTAATGAGATTAATATAAAACAACGAAATACTTATAGACGACGATTTCTTACAGATACTCCCGAAAGAACAAAACGTCGAGTAGATATAAGTCGTTACTCCCTAGCGATTATATTTTGTTTTCAGCGACACCAAGAAGCAATAGATAATTTAATAGAGCACTTATTTTATTTTATACACCAAATAAAAAAAACGGCCCACAAGAAACAAGAAAAATTGAATAAAGAGATAGGTAAAAAGCTTGGAGATCTAGATTCATTATATTCACTGGCTGAAATAAACAGAGACTTCCCAAAAGGAATTATTGAACAGGTTGTATACCCTTCTATTTCTCAAGAAACAATAGATCACCTTATTAAAACAAGAGATTTTGCTCGTCAAATCAAGAAAAAAGTACGTGAATCTGCTATTAAAAAATACTCTAATACCTATCGTCATATGATTTTTAATATCATTGAGTGCTTAGAGTTTCATTCAAAAAATAGCACATTTTTGGAGGCATTAGCGCTAATTAAACGATATCGAAAGAGCAAACTAAAATATTATCCAATTGAAGAAGAAGTGCCACTTTCTGGCTTGATTAGTAAACAATATCAAAAAGAAATTACTGAGCGAGACGAGCTAAATAATTTAAGAATTTTAAGAAAAGACTATGAGTGCGCCATATTTAAACTCTTACGAATTAAACTAAAACACAAAGAGGTTTGGGTGAATGGCGCTTATAAATATCGTGACCCCATTGATGATTTGCCGAAAGATTTTGAGGAGAATCTCATACAGTATTACGCTTTGTTAGAAGCACCAATACAACCTCAAGACTTTACTAGTAAAATTAAAAATGAGATAAGGGAATATATTAGGCTGCTTGATGATGGGTTTCCTGAAAATGATTTGGTTACGATTATTAAGAAGAAAGGTAAAGCATGGATTGAGCTTACACCTTTGGTAAAAGTTGATGAACCAAAACTTATTCAACGACTCAAAGAAGCGGTTCTTGCCAAATGGGGTGTTATTGATTTACTCGATATTTTAAAAGAAGTAGATTTACGAGAAAATCTCACAGATTGTTTCAGCACAGCAGGCAACCGAGAAATATTGAATCGGGAAACGATTCGAAAGAGGTTATTATTATGTAATTTTGCAATTGGTACCAATGCAGGGCTCAAAAGAACAGCTGGAGCATCCAAGGGGGCTGTATCTTTTGAAGAATTAAGGCATGTTAGAAATTTTTTCCTTAATAAAGACGATTTGCGTGAAGCAATTAATACCGTTGTTAATGCTATTTTTAGAATCAGAAACCCTAAAATATGGCGGTCAGTTTCTACCGCTTGTGCAGCGGACTCGAAACAATTTGGTTGCTTCACTAAAAATTTACTAACAGAATGGAGCCCGCGACATCATAGTAGTGGTGTAATGATATATTGGCATGTCAGCGATCAATATATCTGCGTTTACTCGCAGATGAAAGCATGTACCTCATCTGAAGTAGCATCCATGTTACAAGGAATTATGGATCAAGAAACTGCTATGGAGATTGAATCACAATATGTAGATAGTCATGGGCAAAGTGAACTGGGGTTTGCTATAAGTTATCTTGAGCAATTCGATCTACTTCCACGATATAAGACAATTGGCAATCAAAAGCTTTATTTGCCTTCAGATGATTTTCAAATAAAAAATATAAAAGAAATTACCACGCGTGCAATTAATTGGGAATTAATTGAGGAGCAATACAGCGAAATGATCAAACATGCTGTTGCGTTAAAAGTAGGTACAGCAACTGCAGACACAATTATTCGAAAATTTGCTCGAAGTAACTACCAACACCCGACATTTAAAGCTTTTATGGAGCTAGGAAAAGCAGTAAAAACCATTTTTTTGTGCCGATATCTACATTCTGTTGAACTCAGACAACAAATTAATGCAGGTCTGAATGTCGTTGAAAATTGGAATGGTGCTAATGATTTTGTTTATTATGGTAAAAGTGGAGAAATTACATCCAATGCTCGTGATGACCAGGAAATCTCAATGCTTTGCTTGCACTTACTTCAAACGAGTATTTCCTATATTAATACTTTACTAATCGAAGAGCTGTTGCAAGATGAATATTGGCTAAACCGATTAAACGAAGAGGACTACAGAGCCCTAACTGCATTATTTTATTTACACATTAATCCATACGGTAGTTTTGAAGTGGATTTAACAAAACGTTTGATGATTAGGCCTATCTTGGAAGGAGCGATAACTTGAGAACCCCAACTAAAGAAATTGTAAAAAAAATTAGTAAAATTTTACGAGATGAGCGACCTGATTACATTTATTTACGAGACTTATTTAAAAAAATTCGCGAAGAATTTGATATTAAAGTCACAACACATTCGAGACGATTGCCCTATGTCCCGACAGAAGAGGAACTTAAGAAGTATTACAATGTTGTCTGGGAGACAAGAAATACAAAGCACATGGTCTTAATCAAAATATTGCTTTATACAGGCATTAGAGTCCAAGAATTGGTTGATTTAAAAATAAATGACATTGATTTCGAACGAACTCAAATCAGAATTAATCAAGGAAAGGGGCATAAAGATCGTATTGTTCCTTTCCCACAAAGTTTTAGAGAAACCCTTATGCTTTATGTGAATGCAGAGCTTGCTAAAGGGGCTGTTTTTCTATTTGAATCAAACAGAAAAAAACCATTTACTACAAGAGGCATAAGAAAGATTTTGGCTGATTATGCTCTAGAAGCGGGAATAAATAAATCTCTATCGCCACATCAGCTACGACATTTTTTATTTACGTGGCTAAAGAAGCAGGGAGTTGATGATGCTTTAATTCAACCATTTTCAGGTCATGAAACCAGGCAGTCGTTGGAAGTTTACTCAAAACTATCGCTAAGCGATGCCCAGGAAGTGTATAATGAAAAAATTGATAAATTCCCAATTTAATATAATGCTGAGAGGCGGAACTATTTTGTGATGATGGTGCGATTCATGGGTTTAATTACCAGTGATATTAATTGAAAAACTCATTAATGACAACTACATTATTAAAGTGGGAACTAATCTTGACCGAAAATAGGGGCTACGTACACACTAGGCCATAAACTGGTTAATCGCTGCTGCAGTTTTGACGATGGGGTAAAGGTGTGCCGTTTTGATGAGGCAATGGAAGCAGTTTTCACGGATGAAATGGAATTACACCGCGATCAATGGCTGTTTCATTTTTTATGGATTGCATTGTGGCTTAAAGCCCGCGCTCGAAAAAATGAAACAGCCTGGCAAGATAGTTTTTTTATCGTGTACTCTATTCAAACCGGCGTACCGTTAAATAGTATCCCTATTATGCGTGAAATTTGCCGCGAATCGGTTATTAACAGCATTGAGACCATGCAGGAACGCCGTACTCATTTGAATTAAGAAGGATAAAGAGAACGAGTAACTGTATCTACGTCCTCGTTGATTCGTTTTGTTTGGGGCTGCGTTTCTACACCCGCCTTATTTACTTCTCCTCCGGAAACGCGCCTATTTTTTGCTACTGGAGTAAGGGAAGAAACAAGTGTTGGAATCAATTTAATGAACGTTGCGGCCAATTGCCAAGCAGTTACGGCTATGGTATGAATAGCTGCACAAACAGCCAACGTTAAATTCTCAATAGCAACACTTATAGACTTAAGTCCTCTGGGAAGATCGAGATGAATTATTGAGCGTGCTAAGGAAATAACGTTATGCAAGACATTCAAGAGAAGCTCTGCTGTATATTGACAGCCAGCAATGGCCAGCGTCGGGGTGGTTAGCAATCGGTCGCCGAACTCATTGGCATTCGTGTAGCCTGAGAAAACACCTTTTTCTGTATAGTATGGATAGCTACCTTCTAGATAATTTAAAGGGAAATGTTCAGTTATAGGCGTAACTTTGTTTTTCCATGTATAGCGTTGATTTCTAAATATCGATTCAAAAAAACTAGGCATATTGAGATTCTCTGGTTAGTGACTAATAACAACGCAACTGTACCACAAATTAAACCATATGAAAATATAAAATGAAGAAATAAAGCGCTAGCGGGGATACGTCAGTGATAAAAAATAGCAACAACCCCCTCATCCGCCCTGCGGGCCACTGCCATTAAGGCCCAAGACTAAAGATCGTGCTGTAAAGTGTAAAATTCATCAACCTACACTG
>CAZNFJ010000061.1:0-8906 GCA_964572685.1 uncultured Legionellaceae bacterium | reverse complement strand
AATTATATCTTAATTTTTTAAAATTTTGGTCCTAATTTTTTGACCCACTTCTGTAAAACAGTTTTTACAGAAGAAACGAAGCTCTATCGACTTCAGAGCTTGATACTTCAAATCCACAAAGTTCTGATAGAATTGGCCTTCTCGGGTTTTTAATTGCTTGAGTTTAAAACCATTGGCATAACCAGTACGCTCAGGGGTTCTTTCATAGCGTTCTGCGTCTCTTTCAATCAGCATCGCCTGGTAATCAGGATTTGAACGGCCTTATCTAAACCATTCAATCCTTCCCACAAATGATTTCCGAAATCTCTAAAAATTTGTTATTATTAATATTCAAAGCCATTTGTTTTTCCTCTATGTATGTCTCGAAACACGCATGAATTTAACGGATGGCTTTCTTCTTTTCTAGACCTTCCTGAATTTACAGAAACTTTGAGACACTAACATAAAGCAATAGAATAATTTAAAACCAAGTGGGAAAATGATGCATAAATACATTGTAAAAACCATTTTTATATTACTTTTGGGCAGTTCAATCAGCTATAGTTTTGGTTTACTACCTAAACACCTGATATCATTTTCAAGTGATAGAGGAATGCAATATATTCAAAGAAATAAGCAGTCAAATTCACTTAGGCTTTTAGAGCATTTTACAACTCAGAAATATTTAACATATTGTGGTGTCGCTAGTGCTGTTATGGTTTTGAATACTATTCAACATAATATACCTTTGGATGAAAAACATCGTCCTTTTCATTATTTTACGCAAGATAATTTTTTTGATAAGCGTGTCTCTAAAATTATTTCCGAAGAATTGATTCAAAAAAATGGGATTACTCTTACGCAATTGTATAAAACTATTCAACAATTTGGTGTTAGCACAAAAGTGATTTATGCCAATGAAATCAGTGAATCAATTTTCCGAGCGCAACTCAAGCATGCAATACAGCATGAACAGTATGTAATAGTTAATTTTTTGAGGAGTAATCTTCAGCAGGCAGGTGAGGGGCATTTTTCACCAATTGCTGCATACGATGAAATATCTGATAGATTCTTGGTTCTCGATGTGGCTCGTTACATGTATCCACCTTTTTGGGTCAAAACTTCTGACTTATGGAGCGCCGTTGATACCAAAGACGGAAATTTTTATCGTGGTTTTATCATCACTTCATCTCCTCCTCAAACATAAGATGATGTGTGCCAATGGACATGATGACGCCAAAGAAAGCAAAAAAGGTGAGCATGGCGGTGCCGCCGTAGCTGACCAAGGGGAGAGGAATCCCAACGACAGGTAAAACACCCATGACCATGGCAATGTTGACAAAACCAGATAGAAAAAAAGTTGATATCAAACTTGTAGCGAGTAAGCGAGTAAACGTGGAATGAGCGTTTTTAGCCAGATACAAACCTCTAAAGGTAATTAAAAGTAGTAAGATAATGATTATTGTTCCACCAAATAATCCAAATTCTTCTCCGCAAACAGCAAAGATAAAATCTGTTGCATGTTCCGGTAAAAAGTTTAAATGTGCTTGAGTGCCATGAAGCCAGCCTTTCCCCATTGTTCCACCCGAGCCAATGGCAATTTTGGATTGAATGATATGATAACCTGAGCCAAGTGGATCTTGTTCAGGATGAATCAGGGTGATGAGGCGTTTTTTTTGATAATCATGTAAAAAATGCCATAAAAATGGTGCACTAACAGCAATACCCAGAGCGCCTACTGCAAAGATTTGCCAGGCAAGGCCTGCGGCAAAGAGTACGGAACCGCCGGCAATCGCTACCATGATGGCTGTTCCCAAATCGGGTTGTTTGGCAATCAAGCCACAGGGTATGAACATAAGAAGCCCACAAATGATGACGGTGGAAGCACTCATTGGAATTTTTTTCTTGTCGACGTACCAGGCTATCATCATGGGGACCGCCAGCTTCATAATTTCTGATGGTTGGAATCGAAAAAATCCCAAATCAAGCCATCGTTGTGCTCCTTTTCCAATTTTACCTATCACCATCACGGCTATGAGTAGAATTAAGCCCAAAAAATAGAGTGGAGGTGTCCAGTTCTTATATTTATGCGGCGGAATAAACGCTAGAAATAACATTAAAGCAATGGCCGCTCCTAAACGCATGAATTGTCGGATGAGCACAGCCATGCTTTGACTGGCCGCACTATATAAAATAATCATTCCAAAGCTTGCCATAATCATAATGAGTATAAAGAGGGGGCCATCAATATGAAGGCCTAGTCTGGGTAATTTATACGCAGGTGAATTCGAATGAACATTCATGGTAAAGCCTCGGGTTCAGTTTTCGGGGGTTCTATTTTTCTAAATTCAGCTTCACGATTTTTGAAGTAGGCATCCAGAACAGCTCTAGCGACTTGTGACGCAGTGGTATCATGTTCAACCATTACTGCAATAGCGACTTCTGGATTTTCAACAGGCGCAAAGGCAATAAACCAGGAATGATCTTTTAAGTACTTATTGGTGATGATGGTTTTTTTGTTATGATCATTTTGACTTAATGCAAATACCTGGGCTGTACCTGTTTTGCCGGCAACAGGATAAAAAGCATCTCGACCGAAGCGGTAACCAGTTCCCTCGTTATTGGTAATTACAGCATGCATGGCTTCATGGACGATGCTCCAATATTTTTCATCGGACAAGTGAATGGGGGTATTTTCAATAGGATGAAAAACGATTTTGTGATTTTGTTCATCAATCATTTCTTTTAAAAAATGGGGTTGATAGCCTTGGCCTTTTTGACTCATGGTGGCTGCAGCATGGGCAAGTTGTAGTGGGGAAGCCAACCAAAAACCTTGTCCAATGGACGTGATGACGGTATCGCCTGGGTACCAGCTTTGATGTTTTCTTTCTTTTTTCCAAATTGGATCGGGCATGATTCCTGGAAGCTCTTCAGGAATATCAATGCCTGTCAGCTGTCCAAAACCAAAATTTTTCATCATTTTGGACATGGTCGTAATACCCATTTTATGTCCCAATGTATAGAAAAACGTATCACAGGAAACCATGACTGCTCGCGAGACGTTGACCACGCCATGACCAGTTCTTTTCCAATCTCGATAGCGGTGTGAAACGCCCGGTAACATAAACCAACCCGGGTCGCGTATACCAAATTTTTCATCCACAACTCCTGCATCCAATCCAGCAATTGCCATAAAAGGTTTGACGGTAGAAGCTGGTGGATATAAGCCGCGAACGGCTCGATGGAACAAAGGCCTGTCAGGTGAATTTAGCAGTTCTTTATAATCCTTGGAACTGATGCCTGTAGTGAATAGATTGGGATTGAAACTTGGACGACTGACTAGCGCGAGTATGCCGCCATCTCGAACATTGATTAAAACGACCGATCCTTCAAGTCCTTTAAGTGCTTTGTAAGCAACTTTTTGGAGTCTGCTATCAAGCGTGAGATAAATTTTTCTACCTGACACAGAGGGTTTTCTGGAGATGATTCGGATGGTTTTACCGGTGACATTGGTTTCGACTTGTTCATATCCTACTCGGCCATGGAGAATATCTTCGTAATATTTTTCAATACCTTGTTTCCCAATAAAATTGGATCCTTGATAATTGATACTATCAATGGTTTGTAACTCTTGTTCATTGATACGGCCAACATAACCGATAATATGGGCCATGCGTTTTTTGAAAGGATAATGACGCATTAGACGCGCGGTGATGTGGAAACCGGGGAATTGATATTGGTGACTGGCAAAAACAGCCACTTCCTCACGATTTAAATGCATTTTTAGGACAGAAGGAGTATCTCGACGATGTTGGCGACGTTCTTTTTGAAAACGTTCAATGTCATCATCGGTAATGCTTGGCATTAAATTTTGAATTTTATCAAGCGCCTCTTGTAGATTTTGCACATGCTCAGGGATAACCTCTAGAACATACACGGGGCGGTTTTCAGCAAGAATAACACCATTTCTATCCAGAATAATACCTCTGGGAGGCGCGATTGGAATGATCTTCATTTGATTTTGCAATGAAAGTGTAGCGAAATGGGCATATTGATAGTACGTTAAAAATCCAAGTCGAATCACCAGCATGACGGCAAAAATAAAGAATAAAAAATATAGAAAGCCTAAACGAAAATTTAAAACTTCTTGTATACTTTTTCTTGGTTTTTTTTTGGGTTCAAAAAGTTTTTTATTCATCAATTTTTATTTATGGTAAGGATGATTATTTAAAATACACCACGAACGGTAAAGGCTTTCAATTAAAATCAGTCGAACCATTGGGTGTGGAAATGTTAATGCTGAAAGAGACCACATTTCATGGCATTTATTTTTCAAGTTAGGGTGTAAACCCTCAGGACCGCCGATTAAAATACACCAATGGGAATGGAGATGTTGCAATTCATCCATTCGATGAGCGAGTCCTTCACTCGTAAAATTTTTCCCTTTCGCATCTAAACAAATAATATGCGCCTTTGCGGGAATAGAATCAAGCATCATCTGATATTCTTTTTCAAGAATTTGACTGAGTTTTGAAGCGTCAGTTCGTTTGATCAATGGAAGCTCAGTCCATTCCACTTGAATTTTTCGTTCCAAACGCTTTGCTAATTCTTTGCAGCCTGTGTCCACCCACTGAGGCATTTTATGCCCCAGTGCGCAAATGGTGATTTTAAGCATGATTGGATTGCGAAGCTGAATCTTGCCAAATTTCTTCCAAGTTATAATAAGCGCGAGTTTCAGGTTGCATGATGTGCACAATGACATCGCCACAATCCATTAATGCCCACTCTCCACTTTCGGTTCCTGATAAGCGCACATGTGATACGCCTGCTTTTTTAAGTTCACTATAGAGTTCATCTGCAATAGCAAGTACATGCCGTGACGCACGACCAGTACATATGAACATATAATCGGCAATAGATGTTTTTTGCGAGACATCTATTTTGATGATGTTTTGGGCTTTCATTTCTTCTAAAACGTGTTGAATGAGTTCTAATGTTTGTGATGGTGATAGCATATTAAAATATTCTTTAAGTACAAAAAAAAACATTATAACAATAATATTGATAGAGCAACAAGTATTAGAACTTTTGATCGATGCTATGACGTTCTTGCGTTGGCGAGGAAATTTCAGTGGAGACGAATGTTCTTGAGGAAAGTGCTGTGACAATGAGTTCTTTTTGTAAATCTTTGGGATACTGATGAAAGTGTTGATAAAAATAAGGTAGATAATCTGAAAATTGAATGGGTAGCTCTGTATTGATGAGTGGGTGATAACCCAGACCTTTTAATATTGGTGAGCGCATCAGATATCCGTTGGCCGTGAGTCGATTGAATATAAATATCAAGCGTTTGGATAGATATTGAAAATGTTCAATATGTTGAACCTCGGCATTGGGATTGAGTGTACGTTGTATTAATGCATCAACCTGATCATCGAAATTGAGATTTTCAAAATATTTTTTATCTAATCTGAGATGATAATCAAGATATATTCCCAGGGCATGAAAAAATCCCAATCGATTAAATTTTTCAAGATGGGGATGTTTACCAAAGAAAGCTAGAAAAGATTCATCGTTCATAAAATCATGATTTTGAATTTGTGGACAATCCTTATTATTGAGTTGAAACGCGATAAAATCTGGCATGGCGGCAGGGAAGAGTTGAATGGCTCGTAATAATAATGCGCTACCATTCAATGCTCTTAAAAAATCTAAATGTTCATTGGAAATGCGTATCAAATTTTGTGAAAATGCGGCATCTTCTAGTAAACAATAGAGTTCAATTAAATCCATGGGACGTTTGGCTTGAACCACTTCATCGCAATGAAAATTTTTAAATTGATCGAATAAAAACTTAAAGGCGGTGATTTCAGGAAATGCCAATTCTTTTTTCCAAAAAGAACTGTTAGGGGTTGTTCCTTCGAATTTTGGCTCTACTCTGGAACTTATCATTTTATCTATGATATTAAAGAAATGGTACATAGCAGTTTCATCCGTTTCCAGAGATTTCCAGATTTTTAATTCTTGCAAAAGTTCGATCCAGAATTTAAACGCGGTTGAAGAGCTATGTTTTAGGTTTGGAATACTGAAGCTTTTTGCATTTTCCAAGGTAAATGCTTGTATGGGAATTTGATTTTCAATAAACAATTGATCGAGCATCATCTCTAGAATTTCACGATTCATGAGAACACCATTGGATTGGATCTTGGCGAGAAATTTTTCAAGATGTGCTGAAGGATTTTCAAATAGCTTGTTTAGAAATTGTTGATATTTGGGTAATAGACTATGGTAGGTAGGCGCAGGAATATAATCTTCTATTTGAAGACTTGAGTTTTTCGCATAATTCTTTTTAAAAAAGATCATTATGGGCTATCTCTAAAATAGAAAAAATTAAAAGACTATTTCTAAGATTTAGACGTGATTGACAAAATAGTCAAGTAAAATTTGAATTTTTAGAGAGAAAATGCAACAAACAGAAAACCGTTTGTTGCATTTTAGATCAATCAAGTGTTCTGACTTGAATCAAATCAAAAGCAAGACTTGATAAATATTGATAGCTCATGTAGTAGTTGCCTTTATCACCAGCATTGGGTCCCCAAGAGTTTCTTAGAATAAATAGACCTCTATGGCTTTTGCCGTGATTATCAATGGCTTCGGCTTTATCATCGTAACCAATAATAATCATGGCGTGAGCGCCGTAATTTTTAGCTTTAATGGCAGAAATGACCTCTGGGGTAACTACCCAACTGTCAGCGCGTTCATGATACTTACCATAAGCACCAACTTCATCAGCCGTGGTGAGAATCGTTCCAATTAGCACTCGATCACCATTATTCAGGCTTGTTTTTAGACTTTTAACAACATCTTCAGCGGATTTTTCACTTTTAATGAATTGATAAAAATCGAGTAAAGAGCTGACATCGTAATCTTTTTGAGCCGTGGAACTTTCGCTAAGTTGATGAAATTCATCCAAGGTCATTTCATTGAGTGGATCAATATTTTCATTGCCAGGATATTGGGTTAACCCAGCACAACCAACAGAAGATTGTTTGGTTTTGTTAATGATACCATGTGTATGAATTTGATAGAGAACATCATTTGTAAAAGCACCATCCCAACCACTTGCTTGATAGCTATGCTGACTTAAATGTTGTCCTAAAGTCAAATGACATAATTGACTAATATAGTCACCTTTATTCATGATGGCATCAAGGGCGCCGGTGACCGCAAATGTCGCACATGTGCCGTGCATCCCCTGATCGAGTACGGGTACATTGTTCATGCCCAAATTAACAGATGAGGGAAATGTGCTGTATTGGAAAGCTAAAGGTATTTTTCTGGATAATTGAGTTGCTATACGATTTTGACTTTTGGCATTTAAGGAAATGGGTAATAAACGAATTTGTTGCGTTTTGTTCTGGGTGTTTTGAAATTCAATTACATCGTTGGAATATGCTAATGAACCAAGACTGAGCAAGATGGTTGATATCATCAATTTTTTCATATTATTTAGATCCTTACAAAATAAGTGAAGTTTTAGATTTTGAGTACAGTCAATTTATTGAGATTATACATATTGATCTTAGAAAATACTAGAGAGAGGAATGGAGTGGGGATCTTGAAAATAAGTTATTTTTGTTTTATTGCAGCCTTGTGAGATGAATTTGTGATTCAATAATTTTCAGGCGGAGTTTTCCTCTAAAAATCTATTTCATTTTTCAAGTGGCAGCAAAATATTTTCCTTTTGGTCCAGTGCAATTTGATGAAATAAACTTAATGAATTAAGTTATGATTTAAAAAGATGATCCATATCAATCCCAATCTGTGTAACCTTGTTCTCCACCGCCATACCAGGTTTCCTTGGGCGCCTCTCGCAGAGGAAGATTTCTTTGAAGCTTTTCGACCAGGTTTGGATTGGCAATAAAGGGTCGTCCAAAGGAAATCAGATCAGCTTGTTTTTGATAGACGGCTTCAATAGCTTGTTCTTTATTGTAGTTTAAATTGGCGATGTAACTGCCTTGAAAAGTATTTTTTAGTTTTTGAAAATCAAAGGTGTCTGATGCTGTACGAGTTTTTTCGTCGGTAGAACCCTCTATCACATGAATATAACTTAAGTGTTTGGGATTGAGCGCTTCTATTAATTTTAAATAGGTGTTTTCAGGATTTTCATCGCTCATATCATGAATTTTTGAAACCGGTGATATGCGAATACCGATTCGGTCTGCAGGCCATACCGTTAAAAGTGCATCCATGACTTCAATAATCAAACGCAGGCGATTTTCAACTGAGCCCCCATAGCCATCAGTTCTTTGATTGCTTCCAGAGCGAAGGAATTGATCTAGCAAATAACCATTGGCCGCATGTAGCTCAATGCCATCAAATCCAGCTGCCTTTGCACAAACTGCTGCGTGACGATATTGTTCGATAATATAGGGGATTTCAACAGTTTCAAGAGCTCTTGGAGTGACAAATGGCAAAAATCCTTCTTCAGTAAAAGCCAAGCCATTAGGTTGAATAGCCGAGGGAGCTAAAGGTAGTGCATGATGAGGCTGGAGATTGGGGTGAGAGATACGACCCACATGCCACAGCTGACAAAATATGCGACCTTGAGCATCGTGGACGGCTCGAGTGATTTTTTTCCAGGCTTCAATATGAGCGTTTGTATATATTCCGGGTGTAAAAGCATAGCCTTTTGCTTGTGGGGATATACAAGTAGCTTCACTGATGATAAGCCCTGCTCTTGCTCGTTGTTGGTAATATAATGCAGCAAAATCACTTGGTGTTCCATCCGAATGTGCACGGCACCGAGTCAGCGGGGCCATTACAATGCGATTGGGTAGTTTTAGTGTTTTGAGTTGGTAGGTTTTAAAGAGCCAGGGCAACCGCATGAGTGCTCAAAAAATACCATTTAATACTTTCTGTGCATA
>CAZNFJ010000060.1:0-9490 GCA_964572685.1 uncultured Legionellaceae bacterium | reverse complement strand
TATCAAAAAAGTCAGTATATTAGCGGATTTTAAAACTTATGGGTAACGACATGTAGAATCTGTGAATGATCAGCTTAAAAATATTAGCCAAATAGAACATTCAAGGCATCGAAGTATTAACAATTTCATGGTTAATTTATTATCAGGTATTGCTGCATATGCATTGCAACCCAAAAAACCATCTTTAAATTTATGCTCAAAACAACTAATTGCTTGTTAAAAATGAAATGTCGAACTGACGTTATTTAACAATAATTCTCAATTTATGGTCTATAATAACTGTATCAATTTCAAAGGGACTTGATCATGATAAATAAAACATTTTGTATTTTGATTTTATCGTTGTCAGTTGGTGGAAATGCGTTGGCGAAGGGAGATGCCGCGATGATGGCCGGGGCTGCTGATGCTGAAAAAGGAATGGCTTTCTCTGCTGCGGATGCTGGAAACGATCGTCGTGAGGATGTTGGCAGCGATCTATCAATTGATACAACGCCAACATCTAATGCATCATTGGACGCTGTATGTACAAGTCACATGGTACATAAAGGATATGCAGTAACGCCGTTATAAATTATTTTTGAGAAAGATCAACGTCTTTAAGAGATTGATCAGGTCTTATGGTCCATTGCACTTCAATTCTTCGATTCATGGCACTGCCGCGAGTCGTGTTGTTATCTGCGATAGGGAATCGCATACCAAAACCTTGGGCATTTAAATGATCTGCAGGGATCCCATTGGCCCATAGATAAGTTAGCATTGCTTCAGATTGCGATTCTGATAAGTGATTATTTTCTTCACGAGTACCTACGTTATCCGTGAAGACTGCCACATGAACCGTGGTGCAAGGATAAATATAAATTAAATTGACCAGGTTATTCAAACCTTGATATTGACGTTCATCTAATCTTGAAGAATTAAACTCAAAATACTGATCAACAGGAATGATCACAGTGATGATATCGCGGTAGCGAATGTATTCCATATTATATTTGGATAGCTGATGAACCAAATAATTTCTATCTCCTTGACGGTACTTTGCCCAATGATAAGCGTTATGATCAAGATAATATTTTAGTGGAGTAGTTTCTCTATGTTTGTAGCGTTTGCCTTTTTTGCAAAACGGTTCAATGTTTTGATTGAATCGGTATTGAGCGCTATTTGTGCTACAGCCAATTAAAATGGCACTGCTGATTAAAACACTCAAAATCCTAAATATCATCATGAAAGAGTTCTATCAAAAAAACATGTCTTTTATTATTAGGGATAAATGTAAAATGTTCAAGGCGTTAAAAATTTAAAGTTTGTCCATCGACTAATTTCAATTTTTCTCGAAGCCCACTTTTGATTTCAATGACGTAGCGTGCTTTGATAGATGAGGGGGGCTGATAAAGAGGGCAATTGGTCTCATGACAAGGCGGCGCTTGATCTTGGTGGTAGACAATTTTATTTTTATTATTAAGCCAGATCATATCTAGTGGAATGAGCGTATTTTTCATCCAGAAAGCATGTGGGCCTTGATTTGGAAAAACAAATAGCATTCCTTGATGTTCGTTTAGGTTTTTTCTAAACATTAAACCCCTCGCTCTCTCTGCTGAAGTTTTAGCAATTTCTAATTTTAAATTCGAATGCATGGGGATAATTAATGTTTTATGGTGAGTACCATTCCAAAAAATGAACATCAAAGATAAGCTGGTGATGAAAATAATACCAAATATAAATTTCATGATATTAGCTCTAGAGTTTTTTCAATATGAATGCCTTTGATAGTTGGGCTATCTAATGTTTTTTTGAGATAATTTTCCAGTTTTTCATCAAAGACCTGGTGGTAAACAGAAGATGCATTACGAAAATACAAGACATTATTTTTCCAGATGGCAAAACCTAAATGTGAGACATCTAGTTGTGTACCAATTTTATCTTCCAAATTCCACTGTGGTCTAACAATCTCTATAATGGCGCCTTGAGGAATTTGTTGAAAAATCTCCTGACGAGCATTTTGTTGTTCATCAAACAAGAGGTGAGTTGGTAAGTAAGTCAGCTTTGAATTGGTATTACGAATATGTTTTTGAGCTAATTTCTGAAGTGCTTTGAGTTTAGATTTTTTTTCGGTTTCAGAGAGATGGGGGAGCTGAATGATGTTCGTTGTAAGGTGTCGATACCAATTTCTTTTATTAATGAACGTAGTGGCTTCAAGATAAATGGGTTGATTTTTCCACAGGATTTTTGGCGTTATATCGGTAATATAGTTTTTTCTTTGATTATTGTAATTCCAGTCGACATTGGTGAAATGATTTCTTGTTAAAAAGTTTGCACGTCCATTTTGGTAACGAATGGCGAGTATGTGATATTCAAAACTTTCAAAGCTTTGGGCATGGGCAAGGGCCAGCACGGTATCTACCAGTGTTTCACAATCAAAATGATCGGTCCGATATAAGGGATGTTGGTCAAACTCACCATATTGACCTTCACCCAAGGCAAAGAGCTGATAGGGTTTATTTAGCAATTGCTCACTAAACCAGTTGATGCGTTCGCTGATAGAGTGTTTGGATATAGGGGGGATTGAATGAATTAACTCCTCTATATCTTTCTTGTATTTAACGGTGTTGTCATTTGTAAAAGCATGGCATAATGTTTGACAAATAAATAATAAAAAAATGCTTGTCTTGATAAGCCTGTTCATAATGAATGCCGTAAAAGGAAATAATGAATGTTAAATATTATCTGGTTATCGATGATGTTTCTAGCCGTTTTATGTGGTTTATTTACCGGTCGTCTTGATCAAGTTGTTGCAGCAGTGACTCAATCTGCAAAAACAGGTTTTGAGTTGGCCTTGGGATTGGCGGCAGTGATGAGTTTATGGCTTGGGATCATGCGTATTGCCTCGGATTCTGGATTGGTTAAGCAAATGTCTGTTTGGTTGCGTCCTGTGTTAATTAAAATATTTCCAGACGTTCCTCCCGAGCACCCAGCCATGGGGGCGATGGTTATGAGTATTAGTGCCAATCTTTTTGGTTTGGGTAATGCCGCGACACCTTTTGGTTTGCAAGCCATGAAAGAGCTTCAAAGTTTAAATACTAAAGTGGATACGGCCACTGATGCAATGTGTATGTTTGTGGTTTTGAATGCTTCCAGTCTTCAATTGATTCCAACTTCAGCTATTGCTTATTTAGCACTCAATGGCAGCCAGCATCCCAGTTCTATCGTTTCCTCGACATTGATTTGTAGTCTAATTTCAACGATTTGCGCCTATGTGTTGGTTAGCAGTTTTGCAAAAGCACGTTTTTATCGTCTAAGAGAAAGAGATAATTTATGACCCATATTTTCGATCAGGTTTCTAACATTATATTTTTGTCTTTTGTGGTGGGAATTCCATTTTATGCGGCGATTAAACGCGTCAATGTTTTTGATTCCTTTATTGATGGTGCCAAGGATGGATTTCAAACAGCGGTTAACCTTATACCTTATCTGGTAGCCATGTTGGTGGCCATTGGGATGTTAAGAGCCTCAGGGTTTTTTGAAATTCTGCAAAAGTTATTTAAACCCTTATTGAGTATTCTCAATATTCCAGTTGATCTGATTCCTTTGATTTTAATTAGGCCCTTTTCAGGTAGTGCTTCAAATGGTATTTTGGTGGATATTATTCATCAATTTGGAGGTGATGCCAGCATTTCTAAAATTGCTGCTACCATGGTGGGTTCAACTGAAACTACTTTTTATATTGTGGCGGTCTATTTTGGTGCGGTTAATATTCGTCATACCCGTTATGCCATTCCAGCAGGGTTATTAGTGGACATCATCGGTGTGAGTGCTTCTTTAACGATAGGACGTTTGATTTTTGCTAGCTAGTTTGGTGGCCTCAAAAAGATGAAGTTGCGCCATAATTTCGCGTGTAAAACGCTGGAAAGCCTGTGATTCAGGTCGTGGTACTGGTTGGGCTTGAGGTAAGGCAACTGATGTTGGATTACGCGGAATATGATTTAGATGTAATTCATAATGACAATGAGGACCTGTAGCCAAGCCACTTTGACCGACAAAACCTATGATTTGTCCTTTTTGAACATAAGTTCCATTTCTTAATCCCTTTTGAAAGCGTAGCATATGTGCATACACGGTCGTGTAGGAAAATGCATGATTAATTTTTATCATATTACCATAACCATTTTGACGACCAATGAAAGCAATTTTTCCATCACCAATGGCATATATCGGTGTGCCAATGGGAGCAGCTAAATCAATCCCTTTATGTGGTCGTCGATAATGCAATATGGGGTGTTTGCGTGAAGAACCAAAGTTTGAGCTGATATGGCTAAAACGAATTGGATAACGACTAAAAGCCTTTTTAAGGCTTGTGCCATTCGGTCGATAATAGGTCACTTGTCCACGACGGGATTGATGACGAATGGCTTCATATTTTACCCCATTGGCGTGCTTGTAGGAGACAGCTAATACATCACCAATTTTAACTTTTTTACCATTGACATAGTAAGTTTGATAAACCAAATTAAGCCGATCACCGGGGCGTAGTTCACGAGATAATTGTACTTGCCAAAAAAATATTTGATTAATTTGATCAATAAGTTTTAACGGTATGCCCGCTGCCTTTGCGGTTTGATACAGCGAGCCTTTAATAGGGAGCGACACATACTCTCGTTTTTCCACCATTGGTCGATTTTCGACTTTGGTTTGAAAGATGGGGCCGTGCCTTTGTATTAATAAATAACGACTGACATCAAGATTGTATTGCATTTCAATCAATTGATGGTTTTGGATTTTAAATCGAATATCATCATTTAAGTGAATACGAGAAAGTTGTTGTGCATAAGGATTTTTTGTCAATACTTGTTGTAAATCTGTTTGCGTGAGGCCGGCTCGAATAAAAATTCGACTGAGGGTGTCTCCTCGAACGGGATGAATTGATACCCATCCTTCCTGTGGTGGAATGTGGTTTGTCGTAGGTATAGATACTGAGCTAACTCTCAATTTAGGGGTTGGTTTGGGAATTGGTTTTGCCATCATGGGGGTTGTTTGGGGAATGTTTGGACGTCCAAGACGAACAAGTGTTTGATAGTGTTGGCCAACTTGGCGGATATATAGATATTTTTTAACATGAATGGGAAAAATAAGCGTTTGAAGTTGATGATTATGAATTTCAAAATGAATGATGAGCTTCGGATGAATATGAGCAAGTTCTTTTTGATGTGGGTTGTGGTGCAAAATGTTCATCATGGTTTTTTGCGGAAGGCCAGCACGATGAAAAATTTTGCCGAGGGTATCGCCTTTGCGCGGATGTAGGCTTAACCATTGTGCGTGGGGTTGTGTGGTTTTTTCTGCAAGCACCAGCGGCTTTAAAAAAGCAGAGGTATTTCCAGAGTTCAAAGTGGTTATAAAATTTTCTTTTTGATGAAGAACTCTTAAAAATTGTCGCTCATCGAGGGCATGGATCATTTCCAAAAGTTGCTCTTGTTCAATTTTAAAATAATAGACTTGTTCCGGTCTAACTTGTTGAAGTTGCTGGCTATAAGGATTATGCGTTAAAACTTTTTGGAGCGTTTGTTGGGATAGTCCTGCTCGATTAAATAGTAAAGCAATATCATCCCCTGTTTGGCTGAGCACGGCTTGCCAACCAGGATATTGGACGATGACAGGTGTGGTTTGTTCAGTTTTGGGAATAATGATTTCTTGTTGTGCCATCATCGTGGTTGGTTTAGGTGTCAAGGCATGAAGCAAAGCGTATAGACCCATCAAGCTTAAGCTAACTAGCATGAATTGTTTGGGGTCTATTTCTCTGATTTTTTTTATAAAACTCATGCTTCGCCTTTTGCAATGGTGTATCATATGAAACAATTTATAATGATGTTGGCTAAGATACCTGTTGCACAGGTGTAGGTCAATTGTTTATCGAAGGTATTTTATAATGTCTACACTTAAAAGTGATGAAAAATTTTCCGATCTGTGGAGAGGTTTGTCAGAGATTGTTGGCAAAGAAGAATTAATTGACAAAATGTCTCAAAAAACACCTTTACGGGTCAAGGCCGGTTTTGATCCCACAGCGCCCGATATTCATTTTGGTCATGTGGTGTTATTAAGAAAACTAAGACAGTTTCAAGAGCATGGTCATCATGTTTATTTTATTGTTGGTGATTTTACAGCAATGATTGGTGATCCGACTGGTAAAAATGCAGCTAGACCGACACTTGAGGCTGATTCCATTATTGCAAATGCCAAAACATATCAAGAACAAGCTTTGAAAGTATTGGATCCGGGGTTAACGACTTTTATCTATAATAGTCAGTGGTTTGGAAGCATGACAGCTGCTGATTTGATTCGAATAACACAAAAATATACTGTTGCGCGTATTCTGGAACGCGATGATTTTCAAAAGCGTTATCTAAATCATACGCCGATTTCTTTGCATGAATTTATTTATCCTTTATTACAAGGTCATGATTCAGTTGAGCTTCGTGCTGATATTGAGATTGGGGGGAACGATCAAAAATTTAATTTGCTGGTTGGACGTGAATTACAAAAACAACAAGGACAAGCACCACAAGCCATCATGACGATGCCCTTACTCGTGGGTTTAGATGGTGAAAAGAAAATGTCCAAGTCATTGAACAATTACATTGCGATTACCGATGAACCTGAAATGATGTTTGGGAAAATTATGTCGGTTTCAGATGAGAATTTATGGCACTATTTGAATTTACTTAGTAAATTATCTCTAGAAGAAGTAGTAGACTTGAAAGAACAAGTTCAGCAAGGCTTAAATCCTCGTGATATTAAAATGCGTTTTGGTCATGAGATGGTTGAGCAATTTTATGATAAATCAATAGCAGATGCAGCTCTTCAGGCTTTTATTGATAAGTATCAGCAAAAGAAAGTTCCAGAATTATCTGTCACTCACTTTGCATATTCCCCGCAATTAAAGATTGCCCATTTATTAAAAGAAGTCGGGCTTACACAAAGTACTTCGGAAAGCCTAAGGATGTTGAAGCAAGGTGCGGTGAAAATTAATGGTGAAAAAATAGAAGATCAACAATGGAGTCCGGAAAAGGGAATTCCTTATTTAATCCAAGTCGGGAAACACAAGGCTATAAAAGCGCAGCTTGATTAAAAAAATAACATAATATTCAGAATGTCCTATCCTTAATCTATAGGGAGGACATGATGCATTATTTTTCGACAAATTTATCGACAATTCTTATTCGCTCATTAGCCGACATGCCTCGTCATGAAAATGATGAAAGCATGATGGCAATGATTCAACGTGATCTGGATAGAACTCAGATTACTGATGATACTGTTTATTTGTCTTCTATGGCAGATGAAGTATCAGAATCGAAAAGCAGCGTTAAAAAAACAGAAAAACGAATTCAGTTTGATACATTTTTTTTAGACTATTTCCTAAATAATAAGGAAAATCTACCATATAACCAAGGAATGATTACGGGTTATTTGGTGGATGCGACTATATTAAAGGAATTGGGTGATGACCAAGAAAAAGTGCAATCATTTCTCCGCAATAATCAAGATATTAAGTTTTGCTACCAGAGTCAAGAAGGAGCATGGAAGGGTGTATTTATTAAAGTCGATATAGAAACCAAAGCATGGTTCGGTGTGGTGACAGATTTTAGTCATCCTAAAGAAACGGGGCCTCATGTTGCCATTATCGGTTCAGGAGAATATTACTCGATCTTAGAGAAGAATCTATGTCCTGATTCAAGTCTTATGGCGGGTACTCAAGAACCCATGAATGATTTAATTGAAAACAATAAACTTCAGTTATATTTTAAGTACTTAGATACCCATCTAACTCGTTTAAAATTTTTAGAAAAGCAAAAATCTAGTGAAAAATTTCCAAAATCTGAAGTATATAGACAATGTTTTCGTTCATTAGATACAATGGGTCTTTCAAAAGAAATAATGGAGGATAAGGAATCCATTCTTCGTAAACAAGAACAAGCAACTTTGGAAGAACCTGAGCAACAACAAAGATCTTGGAACCCTTTTAGATTAAGAAGATAAATATTATGCATAATATGCCTTTAGCGCACTGGATGCGTCCGAGTTCATTTGATGAATTTTTTGGACAAAATCATCTTGTCGGTGCAAACAAACCTCTAAGAGTTGCCCTTGAAAAGGGTCATTTACACTCTATGTTATTATATGGACCTTCTGGTACGGGCAAAACATCATTAGCTCACTTGATAGCAAAATCTTGTCATGCAATGGTTGAGACTTTGTCTGCCATCAATTCTGGTGTAAAAGAATTACGAGAAGTCATTGAAAAGGCTCAAATATTAAAACATCAACGTCTTATCGTTTTTATTGATGAAATACATCGATATAATAAGGCACAACAAGATGTATTATTACCTTATATAGAAGATGGTACTTTTGTCGTGATTGGAGCGACAACTGAAAACCCGGCATTTGCGATGAATGATGCTTTACTATCTCGTATGCAGATATATCGCCTAAAAGCTTTAGATGAAAAGGCGCTTGAGCAGATTCTTCAAAATGCCATGGCTAAAATGGTATACCATCAACAAAGGGAAATTGATTTTGCTGCAGGACTTCAACAACGATTTATTGAAAGTGTTGATGGAGATGCTAGAAAACTTTTGAACGATTTTGAATTTATCATCAATAGTCAGGAAGGCAAGGTGCTGATTGATGAAGAAACAATACAATCTATGGTGGACGGGCGTTTAAGGCGTTTTGATAACCATGGACAACATTTTCATCAACAAATATCAGCATTACATAAGTCCATACGAGGTAGTGATAGTGATGCGGCCTTATATTGGTTATGCCGGATGTTAGATGGTGGATGCGATCCTTTATATATAGGTCGACGATTAGTACGCATTGCCAGTGAAGATATAGGACTTGCTGATCCACGCGCATTAGAAATAACCACCCACGCGTGCATGGCTTACGAACGATTGGGAAGTCCTGAGGGAGAACTTGTCCTGGCACAAGCAGTCGTGTATTTAGCAGTTGCAGCTAAAAGTGATGCAGTATACCTTGCGTTTCAAAAAGCCATGAATCATGTAAAGACTCATGGAAGTGACGAAGTGCCTTTAAATTTACATCATCCATATTATTATCGACATCCACATGATTATCCCAAAGGGGTAATTCCTGGTGAGCGGTATTTTCCCAACAATCAACAAAGAATATCGTTTTATCAACCCAAACAACGTGGATTGGAAATTAAAATTAGTCAAAAATGGGAATGGATTAAAAGTATCCTAGATAGCAATAAAGAGAAATGAGGGGTGGAACACGACAAAAAGATCAATCTATAAACTTAAAGAATATGTAATGATCGAGGACTAGAAAAAAACCAAAAAAAAGTGAATTTTTTTAAAAAATAGTGTTGACAATAAAACGAGAAAGAGTAGAATAGCCAACACCAAGAGAGTGGTAATGCTGATTAAGAAAGAAGAAAAAACAAACTGAGTGGGCACTTTGTCAAGAAGTA
>CAZNFJ010000059.1:0-9743 GCA_964572685.1 uncultured Legionellaceae bacterium | reverse complement strand
AAAGATCTTGAAATAGAAAGACCTTGCCAGGTTTTTAGTACTGATATTACATACAGTGTGCCCGGAGCTCAGGGCGAGTATGGATACTCGAATGAGCCACAAGTCTATCTGAAATATCCAGTGAGGGCACAAGGAAATATGGTGCATTAGCTGGATCTGTGTTTGGTTGTGAAAACACATGAGTCTTGAACGGCAGTGACTTACCGTATGCTGGTAAGGTGATGTAACCCGTTGACAACGGGAAGTGAGGCGAATTCGTTAAGCCAAGATGCTTCTCCAGACTGAGTAGTGGACGGATGAAGAACATGAACCGATTAACCCGCATCTATGGGCTGAAATGTCGCCATTGCCTACACGAATTAATAGGCAGTATAACGTTGTGGATCAGTTACACGTATGAACTGAAACGCCAAAAATGCTGAATGATATGTATGCAAACAGCTGGGATGAATGCAACAGCACAACTCTGCATTCATAGCGTTATCACCTTGCAGAACGACAAGGGAAAAGACTGCGATCGGCATCCACCCCACTGCGCTTGAGTTCAGATGGACAAACCGGGGAAGGTTTATATTGAATGTTAAAGGAGCGTGACCCCGATGACAATATAAACTGGCGGAGCGCTCGTAGTAGTCGGAGATGGGTAAGTCCCATTACATGGCGAAGGGGCGCAGTTTAATCGATCTGCGTAGGCAGATTAACTGACCTTAACGAGGTGAAGACCTTTGATAATCAGCGAAATGCAACGCAAATTAGCAACATGGACGGCAACAGACAGCTCACGTCGAGTTGATCGGATGTTACGTCTTATTAGTCACCTTGATTGGCTAGCAGAAGCGGCGAAAATTACCCTATCATCGAAAGGAGCCAACACGCCCGGTGTAGATGGAATAACCAAAAAACATCTACCGGCAGATTTAACTAATTACCTTGGTCAGATCAGAAATGAGCTACTGGCAGGTCATTATCAACCTCTTCCGGCGAGGCGTGTTTATATTCCCAAAGCCAATGGAAAACAACGCCCTCTGGGAATCCCTGCATTACGGGACAGAATAGTGCAACGAGCCATGCTGATGGCAATGGAGCCCATTTGGGAAAACGATTTTCATTCGGTATCCTATGGTTTCAGACCTGAACGTAGCGTGCATCACGCTATTCGAACAGTCAAGCTACAGCTAACCGATTCAGCTCATACGAAAGGACGATGGGTAATTGAAGGTGATTTATCAAGTTACTTTGATACGGTTCATCATAAATTACTCATGCAGTGCGTGCGTAAGCGGATTAGCTGTCAACGCTTTAACAGTCTACTTTGGCAATTTATAAAGGCAGGACATGTCGAGCGCAACCTATTCTGTGCTGCAAGTGAAGGAGTACCGCAAGGCGGTGTCATTTCTCCATTACTATCAAATATTATGCTCAATGAATTTGATCAGTACTTGGATAAATGTTACGTGGGAAAGAAGGCACGAGGAGATCGAGGATACTGGAATCGTAGTATCGAGATTGGAGTCAAACCAGCCAAAGACGAAGATAGAAAATGGAAGCTGGCTGTGGCGTACTGTCGTTATGCCGATGATTTTGTTGTCATAGTCAAAGGCAGCAAGTCAGAGGCCGAAGCTATTCGCGATCAATGCAAGAACTTCCTGGAAGGCAAGCTAAGTCTCACACTGAATATGGATAAAACCCATATAACTCATGTGAACGACGGTTTTGTGTTCCTTGGTCATCGAATAGTGCGAAAGCGAGGACCCAAAGGCAATATGCGAGTGGTCACAGGTATTCCACACGAGAAAGCTAAAGCGTTCGCTCATTCATTGAGCTGTGCGCTCACAGGTGACTATAGTACGAGCAAGATTGATAAGGTAGAAAAGCTCAACCAAAAACTTAATGGCTGGTCGCAATTCTATCGTCATACTGATTTCACTGCCAGAATCTACAGTAAAATCGACCGGATTGTCTTCTGGAAAATGGCTTACTGGCTGCGCAGGAAATATCGTTGCAATACCAGATCGCTTCTAATGAGATGGTATAAACAACCAGAGCCGGGGAAAGCTAAAACATGGGTTCTATTCGGTAAAACTGACCGTGGTAATTTACACGGAGCCAAACTTTATCGATTAGTGGGTAGTCAGAAAATGCCGTTTCGATTCCGCCTACCCGAATCAAATCCATATCTTCGAGATGAAATCAGAAAGACTGTCACCTCGCGTTATACAGATGTTGCAATGGCCGTTGGCCACGGTTAAATGGAGAGCCGTATGCGCTGAAAGGTGCACGTACGGTTCGGTGAGGAGATCCAGAGAAATAGCTCGACTACGCTCTGGTTCTTACTCAACTTCGTATGCAAAAAGGTTTTGCTTACTTAACAGCAATTATTGACTGGTATAGCCGGTTTGTAATAGAAGGTACGCATTTTGGTAAAATTTTTAAAAAATTTAACATTTTAACTCAATAAAGACCTATTTATCCTATAATTAAGATCATCACATCATGAAATTTATAATGACCTTAAATTGCAAATTGCAATATCTCATCGAAAATGATAGTTGGTCGGATCCGATCGATGCAGAAGTGGAGTTCAATGAAAATGCTCTGGTTGAACTCATCCTTCTCGATATTAAGGCAAAATCAAATATATTTAAGGTCTTTTTTAAAAATCAACCATCACACTTTCATTTAATCCTACAAGATGGTCAATGGTATGGCTTACAACAAAATGAACCATCCCATTGCCATGTTAAAGTTTTTGATGGAACATTTATTGATGAATCTCAAATATCCAATCCTTTAGAAAAACTATCAGAATTAATCAAGTCTATACCAGTAGGCACTGAGTATATTCAGCAGATATTTAAAACTGAGGAACCTATAAATGAGACGATTGTTACCGAGACAGATTTATACATCAAATATGCCCAAAAATTAGAACAAGATATCATTGCAATTATTGAAAATAACAAGGATAGATCTCGCCAAGTTGAAGAATTAAAAAATTATCTTCAAACCACTTATGAAATCATTCAAGGAACAGGCTTAGATTATGTAGCAACTCCAGACATTGTGGCAACACAAGCCATGATTGAAATTGCAAAAATTGTTGCCAAAGAGCAAGGTATTTCTGTGATAGAGGTGCTCATGCCGGGTGTGGCTTATGATCCTTCTGGAGACTTTGTTGATTTAAGGGAAATGGATATTCAAGAGGTCATTAGAACCCATCATGTTTCTAAAAAAGATGGTCAGTTATATTTAATACCCGTTCGTTGTTTAGAAAATTATGCTAGAAATCCAGATGAAAAAAATCACTATCCTTTTTTTCACGAAGATTTAAATGATTATCAATTATTTACTAAAGATGATTATGAGCATTTATTTCACCATTCTCAAGAGACTGAAGAGGTTCATGAAAGATTTGAGGAATTTAAAAAATTATCCGAAGAATCCATTAATTTATATCAACAATTAACACAGCTGGGTGCGTTCTTAAAAAAAAATGATGCCCAACATGCTGGTGAAGAAATAGATGCTGGTGGTGGTGCTTATTATTCAGCAGGAAGCTTTTTTGATTATTATGCTCAATTAGAGCCATGTCAGTTTATTAGAAAAGAAAGTCCACCTTCTCTTGATGACTTGGCTGAAGGCAACAAAATGGCATATATCTATTTTAATAAAAATTTATATTTTCTAAATCGATATAACCAGACTGAGCTGATCAAACAAATTACTAAAGAAAATCAGTATGCTCGATTTGAATTATTTGCAGTTTATGTTGATAAACTTCCTATCACACATTCAGAACGCCCCTTAATTGTGAAAGATAGCCAGGATGATTTTTATTTATTCGGAAAAGATGATACACCTATCAAATTACATCAAGAAAAAATATTACCGATTTATGAGAGTTTTCCAAAGCAAACAAAACATGTTATCCATCTAAACTTAGAAAGTATTGCCCCAAGTGTCTTTCAAGAAATATTTAATCAGGGTTTTCATCAAACATCACTTTCTACTGAAATCGATAATCAATTTCCCGAAAATAAACGATTGTCATTAAATGAGCTCAATTGGATAGGATTACAAACCGATCATTTTTACACCGATGATTATCTTTTTGTACCTGACGAGATTCGTGAAATATTAAACAAATTAAGAAGTTTTTTACTACATCCCTATGAATTTTATAGTATTCAAAAAGAACCCTGGGATTCAACAATACGAGTAGAAACAAATATTAAAACTTGTATTGCAACCCTAGGAACTGCATTAAGAATGAATATCCCAAAACATCAACAAAAATTAATGCTGGTAGGTGCTTTTGAAGAATTAAAAAAAGAAATGATAAAAAACATAAAAGAAAATTTAGACGAATCCATTCAAATGCTAGTAAAATCCCAATTTATTGGAAGAGATAAAAATTTGAAGTTAAGTATTGAATGCATTGAATCTCTCTTGGGCGACGTCATCTTTACTGAATTATCAATATTAAAATCATTTGATTTAAAAGGGTTTACACCAGAACATCTCAAATCTTTTAAATTAGATGATGCAACTTTGATTCAATATATTTTAGAAGATACAACCGAAGATGAATTAAAACTCATATTGCCTTCATTGGTTCAATATATATCCGAAGATTTCCGTAAAAATTTTTTCGATAATTTAGAGCAAAATATTGAAATACCTACGGAGTACTTTAATAAAATTTTGATTTGCATTCCTTTGTTTATTACAGATTCCAAGTGCTTGGGGAAGATCCACCAATTCATTCAATTCTATTCAATAGATATCTATGAGCTAATAGGTGAAGAAAAAATTCAAGGATTATTAAATAATGCCGATGATTTTTTAAATATCTACGTTTGCCTTAAGAAAGAACAACAAAACACGTTTTTTAATAAACACAAACATCTTCTACACATAAATCTAAAAAATAAAACTGTGATTGGACTTTTTGCGTACTTAAATCCATCACAAAAACAAATATTTTTATCTCAAATCAAAATTAGTGAATTCATAACAGAAACAGAAGAATTATTTCTGATACTCCAATTTTTAGAAAATCCTCAATTTTCAGATGTTTTAAATGAACATAAAAAAGTCATTGATCCTTATGATATAGAAGGTTATTTTATTAAAAATGCCATCCATTCTACGGATAATGCTACTGAAATATCTCAGGCTTTAAAGGATTCAGATTGGCCAATAAGTTTGAAAGGTTTCCACTCGATTATAAAGGAATTGGATGCAAGCTATCAATCGATTTTTTTTGAAACATTTAGGGGTAATTTAAAAGATTTAATTCACTCAAAGTCCGATAAAGATGATTTGAAATATCTACTAGAAGTATTTCCGAGTGAAGAAAGATTGAGCGTATATTTCGATTTGCTCAAACAATATCCAAACTTATTCGATGCGACTTTAATACAACAACTTATTAATTCTGAAGAAAAAGCTCGAGAAATATGTCAGGCTTTAAAGAATTCAGACTGGCCTAAAAATCTAGAAGATTACCGTTTCATTCTAAATGAATTGAATACAAACCATCAATCAATTTTCTTCGAATCATTTCGAGACACATTAAAAGCTTTAATCCCTAAAAATTGTTGTTTCAATGATTTGAAATATGTACTAGAGGCTTTTCCAAGTGAAGATAGATGGAGTGTGTATCAAGAGTTACTCAAAAATAATTCGAGCTTATCGAATTATTTTTCAAATATGATCCCAGTTTTCAAAATACCAGAAAACTTTCAGAACTTTAAACAAAACTATGATTCATTATCAATAGATTTAAAATATCAATATTTGCGATATTTTGAAGCTTTTAAAAGAAATGTTCTAGATAACATACAAAATCATAACGAATTAAATGTCTTGATTAAAATGTACATGGAGCTCCATGAATTTTATTGGGGTTCAAATGGGAAAAATTATTTAAGTATAAAAAACATTCTTATTGATTTAATTCCAACGGATATCTCTATAAACTTATTATCTGATGAATTGAAGAAAATTCCATTTACAATTTCTTCGAATGATTTTGTAAATTACATGAAAACATTACCAAAAAAAAGAATATGCGATTTTTATGTCAATTTAAGAGATTGTGTTGAAATTCACTCTAAGAAAGATTTGGAAAATTTTATATTTTCAAGTTTCATTCATCAGATTAGAGAAAACAAACCATTATTAATCGACTGCTTAGGTGAATTCATTAGATATAATATGCAAAATTTGTGGAAGATAAATCGTGAATTAATTGTCACTAAAGATCCACTGCTTTTCAAAAACATAGAGAATTACATCACTCCAAAAGCTTGGCAACTTGCAATCCTAAGCGAGTGCATTAACGATGAAAATATTTATGACATAGTATCGCTAAAAAAAACGAGTAATATTTATGATTTTCTTCGCAATCATTCTTTCAAAAATCTAAGTATGTTTGAACGTCGAAGACTTGGTGTATGTTTTGCCAATCGCTTGGCCTCGATTCCTGAAAAAGATTTGGTTTGTGAAAATGAGCTGGATAAAGAATTGAGTTATGTTGTTATTGCTCAAAAATATATTCAAAAGCTTGAACATGATCTTAATCCATATCTTTACAAACGTAAAGAATCAAATGAATTTTCTATATTAACACAAGAAAAATTAACTATTATGACAAAATCATTAAAAATATTAGCTGAAGAAGGAAAAAATATTAATGATGTGAAAATATATTTAAAATCTCAAGCAAAGACTTTATCCAAGCATCGAGATCAATTTTTAATGAAATATTTTCATCGCTTTCTGCGTGACGGATTATATTTTATTTATGATTGTTTAGGATGGATGTTGGGTTATCCCCCCACTGCAGGAATGAAGCCTTATTTGTTTTCTAAAAAAAATTCAAAACCAGATATATCCATTATTAATAAACCAAAAGGACATTAGAATCAAAGAAATGGCTTGACGACATTCTCAAGAATTTGGCGTTACTATTTGCCTTGCAATACTATAAAGCATCAAATTCAAAAAATAACTCAAATACAATTCCAAAACCATTGACATTTATGACCAATATCCCCATGATTTTGCATTACCAATTCAAATTTTAAAACACATATCATGTCCATGATTATACCAAAGTGGTCGGCTCCGTCCTTTGTAAAGGCTTGTACCTTTGCACATCCGACACAAACACATGTACACGCCAAAAATCATCCCAAAGCTTTTCAAGCTTGCATCCAACAAAAGTTTGAATTTCAAAAACCTGCCATTATTCTTGAACAAATTCACTCCAATATATGTATTGATGTAGATGACTCATCCGAACGCCGTGGTGATGCGCTTATCACAAAAAAGCCCCATCAAACACTTTTAATTCAAACAGCCGATTGCTTACCAATTTTAATTTGTCACCGATATCAACCACAAATTGCTAATATCCATGCCGGTTGGCGTGGCCTTGATTTAGGTATCATTGAAAATACTTTTGCCAAACTACCCGATTCTCCAAAAGATTACATCGCTTGGATTGGTCCTGCGATTTGTAAGGATTGTTATGAAGTCGGTCTTGAATTTAAAGAACAGTTTTTACAACATCATCCTGAACTTAATGAGCATTTTCATCAAAAAAAACATTGGCATTTTGATTTAGCTGGTGCAGCAGAAACCCTTTTAAAAAATTTAGGCGTATCTGAAATCGTACAATCTCAAACCTGTACTTTTGAAAATACAAATCTTTTTTCCTACCGTCGGCAGAAAGAGCATGCCAGTCGGTTAGCCACAATGATATGGTTGGAGACCAAGAATGACCATTAAAAAAACCCTTTTGAGTATTGCCGTTGGCGTAACATTCCTGACACAAAACACCATGGCAGTCCCAATTGCTGAAGGCATGAAAAGTTTAGCGCCCATGTTATCGAAAATCATGCCAGCGATCGTCAATGTTTCTGTTCAAGGCAAAGCACCGGGGCAATTTATTATTCCAGAACAATATTTACAGCAAGCTAACCCTAAAAATCCTCCGCCTCAAGAATTACTCAAGCCTCGGTCTTTTAGTTCAATTGGTTCAGGGGTCATCGTTGATCCCAAAAATGGGATCGTGGTCACCAATAGCCATGTGATTCGTAATGCTGAAATCATTACCATTACTCTCATGGATGGCAGACATTTAAAGGCACGTAAAATTGGTGAAGACCCCAGCACTGATATTGCCGTCTTACAAATTAAGCCCGAGCGTTTACAATCTTTACCAGTCGGTGATTCAGATAAAGTCAAAGTGGGTGACTTTGTCATCGCTATCGGTAATCCTTTTGGCTTAAATAGTTATGGTAACAGCCAATCGGCAACATTTGGTATCGTAAGCGCCATGAAGCGCAGTGATATCAATTTAGAAGGTGTTGAAAATTTTATTCAAACTGATGCGGCGATTAATCCTGGAAACTCAGGAGGTGCTTTGGTGAGCACACAAGGTGAGTTAATTGGTATCAATACCGGTATTGTCTCACCTTCAGGCGGTAATGTTGGCATTGGTTTCGCCATTCCCATTAATATGGTCCGCGATGTCACGCAACAAATTTTACAGTTTGGTTCTGTACAACGAGGCATCATGGGTATCTTTGTGCAACATTTAACTCCTGAGTTGGCAATTGCCATGGGTTATAACCAAGATCAGCAAGGTGCTTTGATTGCTCAAGTGAATCATGGCTCTACTGCCGAACAAGCAGGTTTACAAACAGGCGACATCATCACCAAAATCAATGATACAAACATCACACAAGCAAGCCAAGTGAAATCAACCATTAGCCTTTTACGTTCTGGCAGCCAAGCAAAAATTTATATTTTGCGTAATGGTCAAGCCAAGGTTTTAAATGTCATGGTCAGTGATATACGGGAATTTGAACAGCAGTTACAAGCAAGCAACCCTTTCTTATTTGGTTTGGCTCTAAAAAACTTTGAACAAGATGCCCCTCCCAATGGACTGGTACAAGGTGTTCAAGTCATGGGTGTACTAGAAAATACGGCAGGTTGGCGCGCAGGTTTAAAACCAGGCGATGTCATCATCTCTGCCAATCGAAAATCCGTTCAAAAACTAGAAACCCTGCAGCAAATTGCAAAAAGTTCACAAAAACAACTTCTACTTCAAGTCTTGCGAGCTGAAGGTGCGTTATTTGTATTGGTTGATTAGTATGTTTAGGCTAACCATTCAAAATGGTTAGCCTAATAGAAAACTCAAGTTTTATTGAGGATTTTTGCCCTTGGTAGAAGAAGGATTTTCCAATTTTTTAAGTTCATCTGAAGATGTCTCATCTGATTGTTTAAACATTGAAAATTGACTCGGTTCTGGATTATTTTTCTTTTCTGATTGAGCGCTGCTCGGTGTTTCTGTCGAATCACTCGTTTCATTAGATTCTGAAGAATGAATAAGATTATCTTTACTGAAACACCCCATGGATGAATCCAGAGGCTTTTCGCCGCATTTAAGTAAGAATATCCTCAGTAACAGATTTAGGAGAACCGGCATCAGCATCATTACCATTATCAAGTTGAGCCTCTTTTAGAAGAAAATAAAATAATATCCAGATAAAACCCAACATCAATGTTTCAAATTTTTCATAGAGGCTTCTAGCAGATCTTTGATCCGTGTTGGTTCTAAATTATTGGATGATTAAGATTTACTGACCTTTGATTCTTTGCAATCATTTTTATTTATACGTCTCGCCAATGAGTTTTCGGTAAATATCTAAAAAAGTACTTGAAAA
>CAZNFJ010000058.1:0-9785 GCA_964572685.1 uncultured Legionellaceae bacterium | reverse complement strand
TGCCAAAAATCAACAAGTTTAATCAATTTATTAAGTTATGCAAGAGCTCTATTGATTTCAATAATTTGTATTTATTCAACAACCATTAAATTTGGATAATACAGGTGCAACTTGAATGGCGAAGGAGTGCCCTGTTTGCGGTTATCGCGGACTTTGTGTTATAATTTTGACCTTGTTGTTTTATGAGACTAAAATGAATAATTCTAATATAGGTTTTGATAAATGGAATGATGCTGTTGATTGTTTAGAAAAAGAAAGCATAACAGAATGTTTGACTGAAAAAACATCCCAATTAAAAAGTGCTAAAGCGAATTTTGAATCAGCATTGCCATTCTTTCAGAAAAAAACAGATATTCAAGCTTTTCAAAATCAATTTATGTATATTTTAGATAAAAATATTGAGTTATTTTTTCAAAAAATTCAATGTGACCTTATATTTGATGAACGTTTGTATTTTGATTTTAATCAAAATTTCCTTCAAGAGTTTGAGAAAATACTAGAATTGCATTTTTGCCCAAATGCTCCAGAGCTACAAGCCGATTTATTTTATAATTTGGGTCTTGGATATTATAAATTGATTGATGTATTTAAAGAGACAGATTATGAAACCCTTATGAGTTTAGCAAATCTGGCAAAAAATTTTTTTGAGCAAGCTGCTTGTCATTACGTTCGAGAGGAACATGTCCAAGCCTGTAAAAAATTGAGTGCCTGTACCGACTTTGATATGGCAAATTTATTGTTGATTGATCTGGAAGTAAACAAAAATCACCAGCTATTTCAAAAGTTTTTTGAACATTTTATGATCGCATTAGATTTTTATTTGACAAATAAGGATTGGTGTAATGTAGAAGATATACATGCGCTTATTGATTTTACTGGTGCATTTTTTAATCAATATCCACCAAAAAAACTTGCTCAGCAAAGATATGAATTCAATCAACAATTGTTGAAGATGGAATATGTGATAGAATTACCAAGGCTTGCCGAAAAACCATACTCATTTTTTCAAAGCGGTCTTAGTTTATGTAATCTTGAAAAAAAATATGAAGATATTCAGATACCTGATGTACCCATTTATACATTTAGTTTTGATAATGCTTCACGATTTTGTTCGAAGATATGATATCATTGTTAAAATTTATTAAAGGTATATAAAAATATGTCATTTCAAAACCTAGGTCTTCATCCTTCCTTATTGCAACTATTAGCTGATATTAGCTTCCAGACGCCAACACCTATTCAATCCAAGGTAATTCCTTTGGCCTTAAAGCAAAAAGATATCATCGGACTTGCGCAAACTGGTACAGGTAAAACAGCTGCTTTTGCATTACCTATCTTACATCAGTTGGCGATATCCACAAGAGTGAAAACTCGCTCACCCTATGCTTTAATTTTAGCACCAACCCGAGAGCTTGCTATTCAAATTTTTGATAACATCAAAACCTATGCTACTTATTTACGTCTTAAAATACATTGTGTGTACGGTGGCGTTAAAATCAATCCTCAAATGAAGAATTTAAGAGCAGGAGCGGATATATTGATTGCAACGCCAGGGCGATTGATTGATTTATTTCAGCAAAATGCTATAGAACTCAATGGCGTTAAAACGTTGGTGCTGGATGAAGCCGATAGAATGTTAGACATGGGCTTTATTCCCGATGTCAAAAAAATTGTTAAATTATTGCCATATTCAAGACAGACGATGTTGTTTTCTGCAACCATGACGAATGAGATTCGTCAATTATCTCAACAATTCATGAGCAATCCCACAGAAATTCAAACCAGTATTGTTAATCAAACGGCAAGCACGGTGACTCATAAAATGCATCCAGTGGATAAGGCAAAAAAACCTGATTTATTATGTCATTTGTTATTAGACAAAAGGTGGTCACAGGCTTTGATTTTTACCAAGACTAAACATGCTGCGAATAAATTAGTGAAATATTTATATCATTCAGGTATTGAATCCATGGCTATTCATGGCGACAAGACCCAATCACAGCGTATTAAAGCTTTAGAGTCTTTTAAAAATGGTAAAATTCCTTTTTTGATTGCAACAGATATTGCTTCTAGGGGCATTGACATTCAGGATTTGGATTTGGTTATCAATTATGAATTACCACAGGTTGCCGAAGACTATGTGCATCGTATTGGTCGAACTGGTCGGGCCGGTCGAGCTGGACATGCCATTTCATTGGTCTGTGCAGATGAGTTTTTAAATCTTAAAGCCATTGAAAAATTATTGAAGACAAATATTTCACGTGAAGAAATCGAGGATTTTTGTCCACATCATCAAGTACCTTGTAGTCAAAATCCGAATGCTTTAAAAAGAAAACCTAAAGCTCGGGTGAAAACGTACTCAAGAAAATCATCTTAGAGATTTCATTTTTTTGATTTTTTTCTAAGAATTAGATAGTACATGCTGGAAGCTGTAGCTGCCATGACACCCAAAACAATGGGGTAAGTGATTTTATAGACAGTTTCTGGCATGTAAAGATTCATTCCATAAAAGCTTGTAATAAATGATAAGGGAACAAAAATAGCTGCAAACCGCGTCAGGGTATTGATGGATTGGTTGGAGTAATTACTCATACTCGAAAGATAAACATCATAGACGTTGGATATCATCAGTTGATAAAAATCTAAAGATTGAAGGGTGCGATTGGTTTGTTCATAAAGGTTCATAAAATAAATCTGATTTTCTTTATGAATATATGAAATTTTACCTTTGTAAAAGATTTCTGCAACATCACAGTAAGAGACAATTATTTTTCTTAAGAACAAAATTTTACGTTTTAAGAGATATATGTCTTTCAATTGAACTTTCATAGGGGATTCAATAAGCAAATCCTCCATGCTTTCCAATCGCTCAGCTATTTGATCGATATTTAAGTAAAAGAAATCCATCATTTGCTGAATAATTAAATAGGCCAAAAACTCAATTTTAGGTTTGGTATTTTTAGATAAAGATTCTCGTAGTAACTTATAATCAATTTTTTGTTGGCTATCCTGAAGATTTGTATTGAAGGTAATGAGGCATTTTTCAGAGAGAATCATATTGAGTTTAAGTGTTTGAAAATGGATACGGTTATCGTGTTTTTTTTGTATCAATCCTAAAACACAAAAAACCTGGTGTTCGAGTATTTCAATTTTGGCTCGTTGATTTACATTATAAATATCTTCTAAGATCAGATGATGGATGCCTAGTTCCTTAAAGATAGCATCAATCAGATCTTTTTGTTCGAGATTGGATAATTCTATCCAAAAGGGGCCATCGGACGTCATTAATTCTTTTAGACTTTCAATAGTTAAATCTCTGACCGTTCGAAATTCATTTAGTTCAATCACATATGCATGAATCTTATTTTTTAGCATTTGGAATTCCGTGATATTTTTTTTTAATTTAACATATCCCTAGGTAATTTAAAAATTTAAAGCTAACAATAGGATAAGGCATTTTAAGTTTGTTCTTTGACACACTAACTTGCCTATTGAGGAAGATATTGAGGCTAATTGGGAGGGAGCATTTGCTGAAAATATTGGAGAGCCGGCAGGTCATGCTTGTCTATCGTCAGAAAATTCACATGAAGTTTAACGGATGGCTTTCTTCTTTTCTAGGCCTTCCTGAATTTACAGAAACTTTGAGACACTAACAAGGGTCAAATTCAACGACAAGACGGTAGTATTGAACAAGTTGAATTGCAAAGTCGTATTGATACCGCCAATGAACTCAGTTATTACAAAAATGGTGGTATCTTACAATTCGTCCTTCGACAAATGATGTAGGATAAAAGTGAATAAAAAGCCAAAAATATTAAGCGTATTTACGTTGGTCATGATCAACGTAATTGCTGTTGATAGTCTAAGAACCGTTCCCATTACGGCAAAATTAGGTATGCCTCTGATTAGTTATTACCTGTTTGCCGCTTTGGCGTTTTTCATTCCGGTGGCATTGGTGGCTGCAGAGCTAGCGACTGCCTACCCCCGAAATGGTGGACTTTATATTTGGATAAAAGAAGCCTTTGGCCAGCGTACGGGGTTTGCAAGCATTTGGTTACAATGTATCTATAATTTGATTTGGTTTCCAACCATCTTATTATTCATTGCCTCTACTTGTGCGTATTTCATTGATCCAGCGCTCACCAATAATAAGCTCTTTTTAACAGGAACGATTATCTCTTTATTCTGGATTTTCACAGGTCTTAATTGTCTGGGCTTACGAGTAGCTAGTATCATCAGTACCTTAGGTGCCATTTTAGGCACCTTATTACCCATGTTAGGGATTATCCTCATGGCAGCTTTATGGCTGATACAAGGACATAGCCCGGTTAATGATTTTCATCAATCGATACTACCCAACACAGAAAGTTACCATTCATTTTCCAGGTTTGTGGTGGTCTTATTTGGTTTAATTGGAATTGAAATGTCAGCGGTGCATGCCGGTGATGTTGAAAAACCACAAAAAGATTATCCCAAGGCGATTGCCTATTCCGCTGTTTTAATTTTGGCTACATTAGTTTGCTCAGCACTGGCGATATTGGTAGTTGTACCCCTACCAAAACTCAATTTAGTTACAGGGCTTGTGCATGCTTATGATTTATTTTTTCAAACCTACCATCTTGAATGGATGACCTCAGTCATGGCTTGTTTAATTGTTGTTGGTGGATTGAGCTCAGTCTCAACCTGGATGCTTGGGCCTCTCAAGGGCTTAATGGTTGCAGCTCACCAATCTGATATGCCGCATGCCATTTACAAACTCAATCGCTATCAGGCTCCTTATCGGATGCTTGTCATACAAGCGGTGATTTTTTCTGGAATCAGCTATGCATTTATTTATTTTCCATCGATGAATGCAGCTTACTGGTGGCTAAGTGATATTGCTGCACAATTGGCACTTGTCATTTATATGTTCATGTTTGTAGCTTTCATCAAATTGCGTTACACACAAGCCGATAAACCTCGTGTTTATCAAGTACCCGGTGGCAAAATCGGGATGTGGCTCGTTGCCGGAACCGGTTTTATTTGTTCAGTTGCAGGCTTTATGATTGGCTTTGTATCACCCAGTCAAATCCCCTCAACAGCCAAGAATCTTTCCCTTGAAATGATGGTAACACTTTTAGTGATTCTAATAGCAGTGCCTTTTTTACTGGGGCGTAAGCACGTAAAAAAATAAGAAAGTCTTGAACGGCTTTCTTACTTCCCAAACCGGTGTCTTTTTGACTGGGCAATAACTCATCATTTACGAAAAGTGCCTTTCATATTTGGCGCATGGGCTGAAAAAAATTCATCAAAATCAAGATGACTTAAGTCTAGCTCATGAGGTTCTAAATCATCTAATTGAGTTTTTTCTATACCAAATCTTGTAATATCTCTTTTTAAGAATCCATCAAGCTCAATAAGGGGATATTGCGCATCATAAGTTCTCATTTCAGGATCGCTATAACATATAGACCTGAGAAGGATAACCAATTGTTTTCGATTCTCATCATGAGAAAACCATGCTTCATCTTTATCTGCTAGAAAATTATTTAAATGAATCAGCGGTTTTAATTTTAGCGAGATGATTGGGAATTCATCCATTGGGTATTTTTTCATATAGGATGTTAATGTGTTTAACATTTCCATATAATGATCTTTATAATTAGGCTGGGTACTTGGATTATGTATCTTTGAAGTATTAGCTTCACTCGCATTCATATTTGGTGCATCAACTGAAAAAAATTCATTCAAATCAAGCTTATTTAAGTTTAATGCTTGAGGTTTTAATTCATCTAATTGATTGTTTTCTATACCAAATCTTGTAATATCTTCGTTTAATAATGTACGAAGTTCAAGAAGGTGATATCTCGAATTAAAATCAAAAAAGGGTAGTGTTTTAGAATGGCTATTACATATAGACATGAGAAGGACTACCAATTGTTTTCGGTTCTCATCATGAGAAAACCATGATTCATCTTTATCAGCTAGAAAAGATTTTAAATTATTAAGCGCACTTAATTTTAGGGAGCCGGTGCTATCTGGGCTAATTAAGGAAATTTCTATATTGGATGTTAATATTATTATCAATCCCATATAATTATCTTTGTAATTAGGCTGACGTATATACTCTCCAGTTTTTACTGCGCTTTTAATTTCTGGTGTCACTGAAGTACCAGCTTCACTTGCATTATCATTCAATGTCAATGGATTTTCTGTTATATTAATTGTATTTTCTTCAACTATACTTGGCGTTTCTGCTACGCTTGAAGTTGTTGTATCTTTACCCCTGCGGCTTTGAAATAAGTTCTGATCCTGTAATCTCGCATTTTCCTTTCGTCGTTGAAGCTTTTGTCTTTTTTCTAAAAGACTCGTTAAAGTTTTAATTCTAAATTTTAGTAAAGCTAGATGGTTTGTTTCTTGGATATAAAGATTGATCAAGCTATTTTTCTGATCTTCTTGAGATTGAGATGGGTCTAAAGAGTAATCTTTAAAAGTAAAATCATCGTCTATACGTTTTCCTAATTGACGAATTTGATCGTTATAAGCAAGAATTTCCTCTCTCTGGGTATTAAGTAATTCAATCAACTCGTTTGTGCTTCTATTTGATAATTTATTTTTTTCTTCTTGAATTAAATTTTCTATAGTTATCTCAAGTTCGGCTGTCGTTTTTTCCTTTTTGGGTGTCAAATCATTAGAATTATCCATTTTTTCTATCCTTAAAATGAATCGTTGCTTAATATTATTATAGACAATATATACGATTGATGTGGCAACATCGTAGCACAGTGAAAAAACTCACCGTTTTAACAAAATGATTTAGCCATATATGCTTATTGCGAAAACATATTTAAAAATAAAAAGTCTAGAACCAAAATGCGGCGAGAAGCCCTTGAATTCATCCATGGGTGATTCTGTTAATATAAAAAACCAAAATGTATCAATGGTATGCTATTATCAAAAGAAAAGATGATATCGTCTTTGACTAAAGACGCATTAGATTGACCTTTTAATTGCTGTCTGGTTTTGTTTTTTCCCCCAATTTCAAATAGATGTTCAGAAACTTTATAATCCCCAATTTTACTGTAGTAAACATTAAAACCCGCATTTTTCGTTGCTTGAATAAAAGCCAGTTCCCTAATGGTTTCTATACTGCCTGTTTTTTCTGTATGACCTAAAAGACTAAAATGTAGATTTGTATTGTTTAAAAATACTTTTTCTGGTTTACGTAAGAAGGCATTTCCGTGTTCTTGCGCATAGATAATTTCAACAAGTCCTGTTTCTTGTAACATATGTAAATAATGAGATGCTGTTTTATCATCAATATTTAAATTTTTTCCAAGATTGTAAGTGCTAATTTCACCTGGCGGGATCGTTACAAGAAAATTTAAAATCTTACTTAAATGTCGCAGATTACTGGTTTTCATATTATAGAAATTGGTAATATCTTCATAAATAGTTTTATCAATCACTTGTAAAATTTTTTGATAGTAAGAGGTTGGATCTTCCTTAAAAAATGGATAGAATCCTTGTCGAAGATAGGTATGAAAATGCCCTCGTACTGCAGGAATTTCACCTATTGCTTTTAATACTTCAGAATTATTTTGAATAATATCTTCAAGAGTGACAGTGTCATATTTTTCATTTAATTCATAGTTTAGATATTCTCTAAAAGAAAGCCCTGGTAAATAATATAAATGTGCTCTCCTCGATAAATCATAACTTCCTTTTTTTAAATCAAGGCTGGAGCTTCCTGAAAATACAATTTTGATTTCAGGAAAACCATCATATATGTTTTTTAATTCCTGGCTCCAATTTTCATATTTGTGAATTTCATCAATAAAAAAAGTCTGAACACCTTGATGAAGATATAAGCTTTCCATAAATGAATAGATACTTTCAGTTTTAAAATATATATGATCTGCTGAAAAATAAAAAACATTGGAGTGATCTTTGTAATGAGTTTTAATCATTTGCAATAAGAGTGTTGTTTTCCCAACACCACGAGGACCGATTAAACCAATCAATCGATTATTTAATTGAATCTCATTAAATAAATAACGTTTAAAATGTAATGATGTATCTTCGGTGTTTTTCAAGATAGTTGACACCCTTTTTTAATTTTTTTGCACTCTAGTTACCTAAAATTTAAGCCACTTTTTCTTTAATTTGATCGTTTTGTTTATCCGGATTTAAATAGACTTCTTTAGTTGACTCCCATTTTCGAATATCTTTACTCCATCTTTGTGGATTTTTTTGTTTTGCAGCTAAGTACACTTGTCGTCTGTTCTTCATTAATTCAATATCTAATCCTTGATGTTTTTGATTAGGCGTTATAAAACCAATTTGACTATGTAGGTGTTGATTATTATACCAAGTCACAAAATTCTCTACCCATTTTCGGGCTACTGTGATGTCCTCAAATCCCCTTGATGGCCATAATTGATTATATTTAACGGTTTTAAATAAAGATTCAATGAAGGGGTTGTCATTGCTCACCCGAGGTCTGCTGTATGATGCGACAATACCAAGCGCCTCTAATTTCGCCTTGAAAGTATAAGATTTCATTGGTGCGCCATTATCTGAATGTAGTACAAGGGGCGTACATTGCTGATAAACTTGCTCAGACAACAAGGCTCTTTCGAGTAATCTTGCAGCACTGGCACCATTTTCTTGCTCATAAACCTCATATCCAACAATTTTCCGGCTAAAAATATCAATAATCATATACAAGAAGAAAAAATGCCCCTTTACTCTAGAAGGCAAATACGTAATATCCCAGCTCCAAAGTTGCTTAGGCCCTGTTGCCACATGAGTGGTTGGCTTGTGTGATTTTTGAGGGGCTTTTGTCCGACCTCGATGATTGAGTTCGTCATATTGCTTTAAAATCCGATAAAAACTAGACTCACTTGCAACATAAATGCCTTGCTCAGCAAGTCTAGGTACAATCTGTGACGAAGGCATATTGACATACTCCGGTTGGTGACAAATATCACGTATCTTGGAAATTTCTTCATCTGATAATTTATTGGATGGTACTGGCCTTATCGCAATGGGTCTTTTATCCTCCATTATAACTGATGCCCTTACCCATCGACGATAAGTTCTCAAGCTAATTTGAGCCTCATGACAACAAGGCTTAATACGGGCGCCTGCTGTCATTGCTTCTTGTATCCAGTTAACCAGTTGCTGTCTTTCATGTATAGAGGTTAATCTTCCTCGTTGCCTTCCCCGTAGAAGGCTTGTAGCTTTTTTCTTAACACCAGTAAAGCGGCTGTTTCTGCAAGTGCTTTATCCTTTCTACGCAGTTCCTTTTCCAATAATTTTATACGGTCTTTATCTTTCCTGGCTTGTTTTTTATCTTCAGCAGTCAAGTGTTTTTTTTCAGATTCCAGTTGAATAAAATTAGTTTTCCATAACTCAATATCATGAGTATAAATACCTTTTTTTCGGCAATACTCACCAAGTTCCAGCTCAGATAAACCAGCTGTTTCTATAATGATTTGTAAGCGTTCAGCAGCATTAAAATCTAGACTTTTGGATGAATTTGATTCAGTCATAAAACCATTCTTTCGTTCTTTAGCTCGCCAGGAATATAACGTTGTGATTGGTATATCCTCTGCACGAGATAGTTCAGGGATATTCATATTATAAGGTGGTAATAGCTTTTTTAATACAGATTGTTTCTTTTCTTCGGTATATTGTTGTCTCATTTATTCCTCATTAAACCCTATTTGTTATTCAATATTAGGGATGACAACTTATATGGACCCGGCCGTATTGTAAAGGATTTACTCAAGGTTTTGTCA
>CAZNFJ010000057.1:0-9901 GCA_964572685.1 uncultured Legionellaceae bacterium | reverse complement strand
TGATTGCGGGTATTTATAATTTCGAACTTTAAGAGGGTTATGCAAGAGGTCTATTATTCATAAGTTTTGATAATTGACAAGTCTTAATTTTTTTTTGGCAAGGAAGTAGCATTTTGCGGCAAAAATATATACAATTGTGCTAGAAAAAAATTGAAGCACGATTCAGTTCAAAAATAATAATCAAGGAGCAAAAAAATGTTGTGGTTTAAATCGGCAAAATTACCAGCTTTAGCTGTGGGTGCGTTATTATTAGCAGCATGTGCTAAAACCCCAGGATCTCATGATGCCTCTGGTTTATCTGCACAAGGCTTAGGCGGGATCGAGCACTTCGCAGGTCAAGAACCTGGTGAAATGTACACCACCAAAGCACCTCATAATCAAATCTATTTATTTGCTTATGACGACAGTAACTTAAATGAAAAATACATGCCTTCTTTAGAAGCGCAAGGTCAATATTTAAAATCACACCAAGGTGCAAGAGTATTGATTGCAGGTCATACTGACGAACGCGGTAGCCGTGAGTACAATATTGCCTTAGGTGAACGTCGTGCGAATACTGCTAGTGAAGTATTGCGTATGATGGGTGTTTCTGGAAGCCAAATGCGTGTTGTTAGTTATGGTAAAGAAAGACCTGCTAATTTAGGGCACGATGAAGCCTCTCACTTACAGAATCGTCGTGTTGAATTGACTTACGAAGTCACACAATAAGCGAATTTTCTCTGTTCGTGAGTCTTTCATTGATTTCAGGGCCACCCTGTCATTTTTAGAATGAAGGGTGGTTTGTTTTTCATGAACGTTTCATTTTCATTGCGGAGTACATGGCGTCTTAAGAAAATTCGTCATTTAAATAAATATGAATATCAAATCCATCGTTTTTATATTAGTCATGAGCTTTCTTGGTACTCAAACAGTCTTTGCCAGTGCGCCTGTTGTTGATGAAAGCGATAATTATGCCAATCAAAATAGCGATATGCAGCCTCTTGCTCATGAAGATACGCAAACCATGGGTTTTGAACGTGAAAATCGTAGCGTTGATAGCAATCAAATGGCCAAATTATTGAACCAAATTCAAGACTTACAACAAACTGTACAAGAACTTCGAGGACAATTAGATACGCAACGTCAAACCATTGATGCCCTCAAAGAGCAACAACTGACCTTATACAAAGATTTAGATAGTCGAATAGCCAGTTCATCAAAACCATTGGAAATGAAACCCAAAATGAACCCGCTATCAACTGCCACTAAAAAAAACTCACTCAATCCAGCGGAAGAACAAATCAGCTATATGGCAGCCTATAATCTCATTGAAAAGAAACAGTATTCAAAAGCTCAATTGGCCTTACAAGCATTTATTCAAAATTATCCCAATAGTGGATATACATCCAATGCTGAATATTGGTTAGGTGAATTGTTTTATCAACAAAAAGAATATGCTCAAGCCATGGCTCATTTTGAAAATGTGATCAACAATTTTCCATCTTCAAACAAACTCCCGGCGTCTTTGTATAAACTTGGTACCACACTCGCAGCCAATGGGCAAACTCAAGAGGCTCGAGCACGTTTGAATGAACTCATGCAAAAATACCCAGATTCTGACGCTGCCAAGCTTGCTGCTAACAAGTTGAAAGTCTTATGAAGATATTACGCTTAACTGAAATTTTTTATTCCATACAAGGGGAGTCCAACACAAGTGGTTGGCCTACTATTTTTATTCGCTTAACAGGCTGCCCCTTGCGTTGCCAGTACTGTGATACGGCCTATGCTTTTCAAGGCGGAGAAAAGAAAACCTTTGAAGAAATTCTCAAAAAGCTTCAAACTTATCGATGTCGGCGCATTTGTGTCACAGGCGGTGAACCACTGGCACAGCCTGCCTGTTATCCTTTTTTAAAATTTTTATCTGATGCCGGTTATGATGTATCCATCGAAACCAGTGGCGCAAGAACAATTGCCAATATTGATCCTCGTATCATGATTGTCATGGACTTAAAAACCCCAGATTCTCAAGAAGAAAAACGTAATTTATATGAGAACATTCCTTTGCTTAAAGCCGGTGATCAGGTAAAATTTGTGTTATGTAGTCGCCAAGACTATGAATGGTCGAAAAACATACTAAAACAATATGCCTTTCCCAAGGGCGTTGATATATTGTTTTCCCCCAGTTGGCAACAAGTAAAACCCGAGGACTTGGCGCAGTGGATTTTAGATGATGAACTTGATGTTCGCTTTCAAATTCAATTACATAAAATTTTATGGCAAGATTGCCCTGGTCGTTAATTATTCCCGTCAGTGGAGGACTTTATGAAATACTGGTTTGCTGAGGCCCCCTCGAATATTGCTCTCATCAAATATATGGGCAAAATTGACCCTAGTCAAAATCGACCAACCAATCCATCTTTATCCTATACACTACCCCACTTACAAAGCTTTGTGGAGCTACGTCCATTTTCAGGACACGCCGATTACTGGGAACCATTAGAAATGCCTGGTTTTAAGCCATTTGAGCTATCCAAAACCAGTCAAGATCGTTTTATCAAGCACTTAAAAATGCTTAAACAAATGTTTAACTATGAAGGCTATTTCACGATTCGTTCCATCAATAATTTTCCAACAGCTAGTGGTCTGGCAAGTTCTGCTTCTAGTTTTGCAGCCCTGACCAAATGTGCTTTTATCGCATTAAGTGAACTCACACAGCAGGCTTTACCAGACGATTTCGTGCAAGCCCAATGGAGTCGTTTAGGCTCAGGATCTTCCTGCCGATCATTTTTTGCACCTTGGGCCTTATGGGACGATGATCATTGTAAAGCCATTGAGTTACCTTATCGCCATCTTATTCACCATGTGATTATTGTTAGCGATAAAGAAAAAGAAATTTCATCTAAACAAGCACATCTTGCGGTAATGTCTAGCCCGGATTTCGCATTTCGCCCAGGAAGAGCAAGACTTCGTTTAGAAGAGCTTATGCTTGCTTTGAACGCTTTGAACTGGAAAAAAGCTTATGAGATCTGTTGGGATGAATTCATGGATATGCATCAACTTTTTTCTAGTTGCGAACAGCCTTTTCATTATATCACCCCTTCCAGTCAACAAGTACTCGATACCGTTCAAGATTTTTGGAAATCACAAGGGGATGGTCCCATCGTCACCATGGATGCTGGTCCCAATGTACATTTATTATTTAGAGATGACCAAGCGGAAATGGCAAAATTATTTATTCAAGAATACGTGATTAATCAATACGATTTTTTATGATGTTTACAACGCAAACCTTTGGAAAATGGATTCTAAGTGGCGAACATGCTGTCATTCGTGGCTATCCTGCTTTGGTATTTCCTTTGGGAAATTATCCTTTAAATTTTTCCTTTGAGACCCACGATACTTCTCTTTTAATTGAAAGCCAGGCCCTTATGGCTCCTGTGATTGAAAAAGTATGGTACCGCGCCTGGGAAGCATGTGAGATGCCCACCCCTAAGGGCGTTATTAAATGTCAGTCTTGCATACCCATTGGGCAAGGCATGGGTGCTTCAGCTGCTTTATGTCTGGCAATTGCCAGATGTGTTTGTCATATCACGCATCGACTTGAATATATCTTTGAACTTGCCAAAAAACTAGAGCATGATTTTCATCATCAAAGTAGCGGTTTAGATATTATTGGTGCCGGCAGTCTATCAGGTAGCGTTTTCGAAAAGGGACAAGCACAGCCCATTCCCATCCAATGGCATCCATATTGGCGCCTTACACCTACTTTTACCACAGGCTCGACAACAGAAGCGGTTAATCAAGTCATGCAATTGTTTGATGAAAATCTTCAAAAAGCTGAAAAGATTGACTCACAAATGAATAAAAGTGTTCGGTTATGTCTTGGTGCATTAAAATCACCTCAGGATATAACAAACTTGATTTTAGGCATGAAAATCGCTCACGACTGTTTTAAAGATTGGGGACTTATTACCCCCAACATGCAAGCTCATATTCAAAAACTTTATGCACGAGGCGCGCTTGCCGTAAAACCTACCGGCTCTGGTGGTGGTGGGTATTTACTAAGCTTATGGCAAAATAATCAAATACCTTCGGAGCAAGGTGAAATCCCCATTATTCTACCAATTGATAAAAAGTCTCATCCGCTTTAACCATGCCTAAATCATCACGCGCTTTTTCTTCTAAAGCCTGATCTCCTAATTTTAACTCTTCTATATCAGCACTCAAGGCCAGATTTCTGGCCTGAAGCTTTTGATTCAATTGATCTTGTTGGGCATTTTTTTGATCCAAAGCTCGCCATTCTTTGACATTGCCATCACCTAGCCAAAGCTTATATTGTAAGCCCACCAATGCCAACACTAAAATGACCCACATCGGACGCATAAGCTCACCTTATTGATTTAAATCATGAAAGATTTCTCTTCCAGCATAAGGAATATTTTGTGATTCTGCAATGCGCAACAATTGATTATATTTACAAACTCTATCAGTTCTACACAAAGAACCGGTTTTAATTTGACCACAGCCTGTAGCAACTGCTAAATCTGCAATAAAATGATCTTCGGTTTCACCCGAGCGATGCGATACAATTGAACGATATCCAGATTTTTTCGCCAAATGCATGGTATCCAGTGTTTCGGTCAAAGTGCCAATTTGATTAAGTTTAATGAGGATAGCATTTGCAACACCTTTTTCAATTCCTTCAGAAAATCGAACTGGATTGGTAACAAATAAATCATCACCTACCAATTGAATATCCCGCCCCATTATATCCGTTAACTTCTTCCAACCTGCCCAATCGGTTTCTGCCAAACCGTCCTCAATACTCATGATAGGATAGTCTTTAATCAAGAGTGCGTAATAAACAATCAACTCATCCACGGTATAGCGCTGGTTCGATTTGGGTAAATGATAAATCCCCTGTTGATACCATTCTGAAGCAGCAACATCCAAGGCCAAACAAACATCATGTCGAGCCTTCAATCCTGATTTCTCAATCGCCTGCATCACCACATCCAACGCTTGATGATGCGAAGAAAAATCAGGAGCAAAACCACCTTCATCGCCAACAGCTGTACTAAATCCTTGTTTTTGTAAAAGACTTTTCAAATGACTCACTATCGCATAACCCATCTCGAGTGCTTCTGGAAAATCACGAGCGCCAATTGGCATCACCATGAACTCTTGAATATCCAGCTGATTATTGGCATGCGCGCCACCATTGAGAATATTCATCAAAGGAACAGGCATTCGATAATCATGACCATCTAAAGTGGTATACAAAGGTGCATTTAAACCCAAGGCTCGAGCTCGAGCCACAGCCAAAGAAACAGCTAAAATAGCATTCGCACCCAAATGAGATTTATCTGCAGTACCATCTAAGGCCAATAACAAGGCATCGATATCTCGTTGATGCGAAATGGATTGACCCACCAACGCCTCCTGAATAGGACCAACTACATGAGAAACGGCCTGATAAACACTTTTACCTAAAAACTTTCTAACATCTTTGTCACGCAATTCAAGAGCTTCAAACTGTCCGGTGGAAGCACCTGATGGAACACTTGCACTCGCGATAACACCATTTTGTAAAATGACATCCACTTCTACAGTCGGTTGACCTCTTGAATCGAGTATTTGACGCGCTCTCAATTGTTTGATTTTCATCATATTTTCCAATTATCCAAATGCAGACCATATTAAACTGAAAAGTATTTTCTATCTACCCCATCTGTGTTGTCTTAAGCTTGTTTTTTTTCTTATGACTGCTCTATAATGTTCACAACTAAACCCATGAGAATTGAATATGCCCTCTTTTGATATTGTTTGTGAACTTGACCAAGTCAACTTACGCCATGTTGTTGACAATACCCAACGTGAAGTTTCTAATCGCTTTGATTTCAAAGGCACAACAGCAACCGCTGAATTAAAAGAAAAAACCGTAACGCTCACCACCGAGTCGGAATTTCAAGTACAACAAATGGAGGGTGTATTTCGTGCACAATGCGCTCGTCTACATGTAAGTTTAACGGGAGTGGAGTTTCCTGAAAAACCAGAGCATTCTGGAAAATTATATTCATTAAAAATTGAATTTAAAGAAGGAATCGACCAAGATTGTGCCAAACAAATCACTAAATTTCTAAAAGACCATAAATTAAAAATTCAAAGCAGTATTCAAGGCGATAAAGTACGTGTCACCGGTAAAAACCGTGATGATTTACAAAGCACTATCGCTTTACTAAAACAGCATGAATTTGATAGAGCACTCCAGTTTAATAATTTTAGGGATTGATATCCACAATCAGGTGTAATCCAAATCGTTGCATCTGTTTTTGGATAATAGGAGCCACCCCCATTAACTGAATATGTATGCCCTGCGCCTGCCATCGATGAATATATTGCTCTAATAGCTTCAGTGCAGTGGCGTCCATCATTGGCACCCAACCAAACTCAATGATCACTTGATGAATGGGATGATAGGGGTGACTCAAGGCTTTTTCTAAGTGCTCAATTGCCCCAAAAAATAAAGGTCCTTGCAAATAAAATTTAATCACTCCTTTTTTTTCATCAATCGAATCCTGACCACAAGCTTGAAGATGTTCTAATTCAATATCCACACTTTTCGACATCTTAAAAAAGAAATATAAAATAGCAAATAATACTCCAATTTGTACGGCAAACACCAAATCAACAGTCACTGTTAATATAAACGTCAGCAGCATCATGAACACATCACTGCGAGGGGCTACTTTTATTAATCGAAAACAATGAGGGAGTTCTGACATATTCCAGCAAACCACAAATAAAATTGCAGCTAAGACGGCAAGTGGGATGTGACTGGCCATAGGCGCTAAAAATAACAAAATAGCGACCAACGTTAGTCCATGTATAATACCTGCCAGAGGATGACTGCCACCATTGCGTATACTGGTTGCCGTTCTTGCAATAGCGCCTGTTGCTGCAAATCCATGAAATAAGGGCGCTATAATATTAGCTAGACCCTGTCCAATTAATTCTTGATTGGAGTCATGGCGCTGGCCTGTCATGCCATCTGCCACCACAGCTGATAATAAAGACTCAATCGCGCCTAATAATGCAATGGAAAAAGCGGGTCCAAAAAGCTCGATACATTGAGAAAAAGTCCATTGTGGAAGATGAAATGAGGGCAAACCATGCGGAATACCACCATAAGCACTGCCAATGGTTAATACACTTGGGAAGTTCATAAAATATTGAACCAGTGTGACAGATAGTAATGCAATCAAAGTGCCCGGTATTTTTTTAAATCCCGGGAGTTTGGGCGTCATGCATGTTAAAAAAAGTCCTAAGAAAGCCAAGCTTGTCGTCGCCACATCAAAGCTTGGTAAACCTTGAATAGTATGCCATAGTTTTTCATGAAAATAATGTCCGGATACCGAGGGTATTCCAAAAAATCCAGGCCACTGTCCCACAAAAATAACCAGAGCTACCCCAGCGGTAAAACCAAGAATCACAGGATAGGGAATAAATTGAATCACTACCCCCAAGCGCAATAGCCCCATCAGAATTAATAGACCTCCGGCCATCAAGGTTGCAAGTTGCAAACCTTCCATTCCATACTGAGCGTTAATAGCCGCTAAAATAACAATAAAGGCCCCTGTTGGTCCGGCAATTTGTACACGACTGCCTCCAAATAAGGAGACAACAATACCTGCAATAATCGCTGTATAGATTCCTTGTTCAGGCTTAGCACCTGAAGCAATTGCAAAGGCCATAGCCAAAGGTAGTGCGACAATCCCCACGATCACACCTGCCATGATATTTGAAATCAAACCCTTGCTATTTATGCCTGACCATATTTTCATCAAAAACCTCATCCATACACATGTTGCTTTATTATAAGCTTTGAATGTTAAATGGCAAATCAAGACTCGTATCATTGACGATTAAAGCAAAAATATGTTCTAATATCTTCCAGTTTTACTTACTATTGCTTAAAAATGGAAGACACTTTGATTACCCGCCCCGAATTGGAACTAGGAAAAAACTCTGCGTATGAACATCACTATAATCCTAAAAAACTTTTTCCTATTCCTCGTGATGAAAAACGATTAGAAATCGGCATAAATCCTCAAAACCCACCTTTTTTTGGTTTTGATCTTTGGAATCATTATGAAGTTTCCTGGTTAAATCCCAAAGGCAAACCGATGGTTGGTATTGCCGAAATCATCTATGACTGTCATTCACCTTGCATCATTGAATCCAAATCGATGAAATTGTATTTCAATACATTCAATCAAAGCATGTTTAATTCTCCAGAAGCACTAGAAGGCATCATGCAAGCCGATATCGCTCAAGCCATTAAACACCCCGTAGAGATTCGTCTTTTTAATTTGGAAGATAGGTCTTACTTCACCCAGACGCAAACCTTTTCAGGTACACATCTTGATATTTTGGATATTGAATGTCATGACTATATCGTTAATCCAAGCTTACTAAGCACGGAAAATGAACAAATAGAAGAAACTGTGTACTCACATCTTTTAAAATCCAATTGTTTGGTAACCCACCAACCAGACTGGGGTAGCGTGCAAATCAGATATACCGGGAGAAAAATCCATCATGAAAATCTATTAAAATATTTGATCTCGTTTAGAAATCACAATGAATTTCATGAGCAATGTATAGAGCGGATTTTTATGGATATTATGACATATTGCCAACCTAAAACTTTAACAGTTTACGGTCGCTATACTCGAAGAGGTGGAGTCGACATTAATCCTATTCGTTCCACAGAAAAAGATATTCAAATTCCGAAAATACGCTTGATTCGTCAATAAATCACGGGGTGGCAAAATGCCATCCTGTCTCTCTAGATAATGCCTCAAGCATGATTTCACCTCGAATGCTATTTCCCTTAAGGTTCACTCGTGGACTCAATACCACAATGCCTGCTTTACCGGGCATTACAGCCACTGTATAACCAGAAACGCCACTTTTTGCTGGCATTCCTGTTCGAACCATATGAGTGCCTGTTTCGTCATACAATCCACAAGTGGCCATAATCGATAAAGTAATTTGACAAGTTTTTAGAGAAATCACTTGTTGCTGCGTAGTCGGATCTTTACCTTTGTTCGCGAGTAAAGTTGGCAAATAAAGCATTTGCTCAATGGTGGCCTCATACGAACAAAGACTGAAATACAAATCTAGAGTTTCAGACACCGAATTTCCAAGATTCTGACGACTCAATAAAAGATAAGCCAAAGCACGATTTCTATCACCCGTTCGTTTTTCAGAAGCAAAAACCAAGGGATTAATACTCAAGCGTTGATTAAATAAGGTTTGTGTCCAACGCTCTAACCACGCAAACTTTTGCTCAACCATCCCAGGAATTCGCGAACATAGTGCAATAGCGCCCGCATTAAGCATGGGATTAGAGGGTTTAGGACCAAAACGTTCCAAACGAGTAATAGAGGCAAAATCATCGCCAGACGGTTCGACTTTTACCCACTCCAATACTTGTTCAACACCACATTCTTCTAAAAGACCGATCAATGGAATGAGTTTGCCAGTGGATTGTAAAGTAATGGGCTGGCAAGGCAAATTACTAAATGTATGTACTTGACCATCAAGTTCTTGAACCGCAATGGCGATTAAGTTTCTATCAACATTTGCGAGTTCAGGAATATAATTGGCAGTTTCACCTTCATCACATTGTTCGGCTATTTCAACAATTTTTTTTAGCAACTCAGCAGTAATCATTTCGTGTCTTTTAAATTAGGCTATATGTCTCATCTTAGCACATCAACCAGATTTAGCCCAAGATGTTTTTTTAAAACGATAGATTACTGTGCTTTTCCTCGCATATCAATGGGCCAAACATCTATCACGGTTTTGTCGCAAAAAGTCTGCCCAACGCCTAGACTTAAATTATTGAGGCCGG
>CAZNFJ010000056.1:0-10449 GCA_964572685.1 uncultured Legionellaceae bacterium | reverse complement strand
TAAAAAAACTGTAAATTTTTAATTCAATTTAAGGGGTGCGGAATGACGGATTAAAAACATTTCGCTTGTCATCCTGTTTAATTCTATCAAACAAATTATCATTAATGGTTTTTAATTGTATGGTGTCGGTATTTAGCTGACGAATAGACGATTTTGATATGGTATGAGAGCGGATAGTTTCTGCTGAGCAGCCCGAATATATGCATTGTGGATTCTTGCTGAGTCTTATTTTATCAAAATCAGCTAATAATGCTTTAGAAGGTAAGATCTGACTTGTCATAGCTATTACTTGGTTACAGCGGGGTAGCCTAAAGGGTAACCTCAAAACATCGAAACATCGAAACATCGAAACAATTTACATTTTAAATATTTCAAGAAGTTACAACGAGTACTTGGCGGAGAGACAGGGATTCGAACCCTGGGAAGGTTTCCCTTCAACGGTTTTCAAGACCGCCGCAATCGACCACTCTGCCACCTCTCCGTCAGCAATATTATTACAATCACCTAGTCATTGCAAATACTTTTTTAATTTTTTTTATATTATATAGGAGACTGACAGCTCACCATTAAAATTGTTTTTTTTTGAAACAAAAAAGTATATTTAAAGTGGAAGATTAAACTGAATTTATTTATAATCATTAAAAAAAGGATATTTTTTAATGAAAAAATTATTAATTATATTTTTGTTTTTCTATTCCATAAGCGCCTTGGCTAAGCTTGAATGGGAAAAAATCTCTGAAGGTGAACCCAATGGCGTGCGTGATGCCATTTATCGCGCATCGGTTCCACATGGTTGGTTTGTTGTTTATACTAAAAAAAGTTTTCGTTTTGCTAATGAAAACATCGACTTTGGTAATCTCACTTTTTATCCTGATGAACATCATGAATGGACTTTATAATATTTGGATAGCGTTGCTATTGGGATATTTGATTGGCAGTTTTTTAAATGTGGTCATGACTCGTTTACCCATCATGTTGGGTGTCATCAAAAAAAAACATAAATTTTCAAGATATGACCTAGCACTTCCTTGTTCACACTGCCTGCATTGCCAAGAACCATTGCGTTGGTGGCAAAATATACCACTTTTTAGCTATCTTTATTTAAAAGGACGTTGCCACTTCTGTCAAAAACAAATTCCTTTTCGTTATTTTTGGGTAGAAGTCACTACCCCCGTCTTAACCGCAATGTGTTTTTTCGTAGCACAAAACAGTTACTTGTTTTTTTTCTTTTCTTTTTTTTGTTGCCTGGCACTTGTCATCATAGTGATAGATTGGGAATGGATGGTTATTCCTGATGTTTTAAATTATTTACTATTGTGGACTGGATTATTAGTTAATAGCATCTATTCCCTCGTTCCTCTAGATGAAGCTATATGGGGCGCCATGATTGCTTATCTCGGCTTATGGGGATTTTATCATCTGCTTTATTGGACAACCAAAAAAAGAGGCATGGGTTATGGTGACTTTAAATTATATGCAGCACTTGGTGCGTGGTTTGGTGTCTATCAAATCTTTCATATTTTATTTATTGCTAGCGTCATTGGACTTATCATCGCTTTGGTACAATTTAAAAAATGGGGAGAACCTTTTCCCTTTGGGCCGGCCTTATGCATTGCAGGTTTTATCACCTTATTCATGAACCATATTTAATTAGCAGTTGGTGCTAATTGAATACTCCACTCTAGAAGCCTAACACCAAAAAGGGTAACTAAAAGAATCAGTGAAACCACTAAAAATATGCGCCACCCATCTTTTTTTTCTTGAATCAACTCTGGTTCCTTTATTTCCTTTTCTATGAGCATATGCCGCATTTTAAGCTCATGCACATCAAGATGATTGGCTATCCATTCTGCTATCAATAAAAATATCAAACCAAGAATAAGCATGCTCATAAAAAACCATTTCTCAGCAGTTTCGGGCAATAAAGCATAATTGTTCTGTAATTTTTGTGTCCAATTGAACCATTCTAGAGGTATCGCATAGTCCCAAGAAAATAGGATATGAGGAAGAAGATATATAGAAAGCCCCACCATCAAAAGTCCAAGGATTAAGGTTAACATACCCCAAATAAATAAAACGGGATGGTGCTCAAAACGGTCGTATTCCATATTCTTTTCGGATAAAATAAGCCTATATTCAACATAACAAATGCATGAAGCTTTGCCAAGCAAAAGGATTGATTATGATTCAAAATCAAAAAAGAAGTGTTTTTCTTATCTCTGATGGTACAGGTATCACAGTGGAATCTTTTGCTAATAGTGTTTTATCACAATTCCCTGATTTTGAGTTTCAATACCACGCCTATCCCTATACCGATTCCATTAAAAAAATTGAATCCATTTGCGATAAAATCAACACTAATTTTGAATTCAATCATACCGAACCGTTAATTTTTTTAACCATGGTTCATGCGGATATGATTAAACCATTGCTCAATACGCCTTGTCATATTTTTGATTTCCTCAATCCGATGATTGATAGTCTTGAAAATATTCTTAAAAGTAAATCTCTTGATCAGGCTGGACGAGCGCACGGTTTTTTAAGTTCGAAGCGTTATGATCAACGCATAGATGCCATCAACTACGCACTAAATTGTGATGATGGCTTAGGCCCACAAAATTATGAAAAAGCAGATATTATTCTGATTGGCGTATCACGCTGTGGTAAAACCCCTAGTTGTTTATATATGGCCTTGCAATTTGGCATATATGCTGCAAACTACCCTATTACAGAAGAATCTATTGATGCTCAATATTTACCACAAACACTAAAAGCTCATAAAAACAAATTATTTGGTTTAACTATTTCCCCCCAAAGACTTCATCATATTCGTTCAGAACGACGTCCGAATAGTTCTTATGCCACATTGTCTCAATGTCAGTACGAGGTCTCGACTGTAGAATCTTTGTATCAACAACAAAAAATCCCCTTTTTAGATTCTACTCATTATTCTATAGAGGAAATATCAACTCGAATCATGTCACAAATGCATGTTAAAAGAAGACTTTAGTGAAAAATATTTGCTCATGATGGGCGTTTAATTTATTATAAGGAGGTTGTCACACTTGATAGAGATACATAATGCAAAAGATCTATGAAATGACTTTCCAAGAACATATAGATAACTATAAATTGATGCATGGAGAGTTCGCTGAAACTAATGCTTTACAAGATCTCATGACCTTATGCAGAGATGAAAACCATCTTTTATCAACTTGTGAACCTTTCTGTAATTGTCAATCTAACAATATCCATAATTCAGTATTTATTAATCATTTGAATTATTCTACTAAAACTGTACTTCTTCCTTTACAGACAGAGTACACTGAATCCTCTGCCTCAATAGACACTTTATCTCATATTGTTTTTGAAAATGCATCAAATGCTATCAATCACCCCTTATGCTGGGATAAATTAAAATACAATCCACCCGCTCATTTTGTAACACCTTTTAAATATCATATATCTATCCAAAATTTTTCTAACACCATCATCGGTCAAACGATAAAACTAGGGCAATTTTTAAAAGAAAAGTCTGCCACTGAAAAACATTTAAATTTTTTCTTTAAAATGGTTAGTCCACCTAATTTACAAAAAAAACTTCAATTTATTCAAACTGAAAATATCACTCGTTTTCTTAATTATGACCAATTTACCTTATATTTTAATCCTTTCTCTTCATTGGGTGCTATTTTAAGACTTGCTGATGATGTCGAACAATTTTTATTAGATAGCGGCTACCAGGCCTCTCCCCCTAATGGATACAAAGATATTATAACCATCAATCCATTCCTTTCTGCACGAAATGATGGCATTCACAATAAAAATAGTTATCATTATGGCTACTTAGAGTTTTTTGACCATGAATGCAAAAAATTCATTGATACTTATAGAGAGGAATTAAAAGCCTCAGATAATCTTCCTATTGGTGCATTTGAAATTATTTTACTCATTTGTTTAGCCATTCCAAATTTATCTGTTTCAGAAAATCAAGAAATCAGCGAAGAACATAGCCAGATTGTGCAAGACCACTTTAAAATGCTAAAAGAAAATCCCAAAGAATTTATTTCTAAAGCCAGTCAAATCATTAAAGATTTAAAAAGTCAGCAGAATTCTGCAGAAGAAGACCATTATAGCTTATCCAATGAGGATGCAGAATCTCTAGTAGATGATGAAGATTTCGATACATTTGAAGAAAAAAAAGATTCTGAACATATTATTCAGCGCTTAAGAGATCAACAAGATTCTACAGAAGAAGATCATTTTAGTTTGTCCCATGAAGATGATCTAAATAATGACACTCTTAAAGAAAACGAAGATGCTGATGTGTCAGATGTTATTATAAAAACCCAAAATCTCTATCCTGAAAAACAAAGCCCATCCTTAATATCGACATCTCTCTTTAAAGGAGTGCAAGTGACATCAGCACTTGGCTTATCAACAATGGGTATTTTATTTTGTTTTAATATTGTAATATCAAATCCGATAAGTTTACCAATTGGCATCATAATGCTAATACTTGGCGCATGCTTGTTGGCCCTGCTATTGCGCAATGAAATTAAAAATTATGCATCAAATCCTGTTCAATCAAATGGAATAATATAATTCTAGATTTGATTTTGGATATGCAACAAATTATATCAATATTTTCATACTTAAAGCATTTCATTCATCAGATTTTTAGTTATAATGTCCATTATTTTATTTAAGGTTGTAAAAATGAATACAAAAAGACGCTTTCAAAGACCACCGAGTATTCACTCTTATGCGAGTATCTTCGATAACGAGCCTCACAACGATTCTCCCACAGGAACTGAACAATATTTAAATTCATTGTCTCCTATCAGTAGTCCTATTCCAAAAAAAACAAATAGAACCGTATGTTTTTATAACATAGTAGAGGTTGTACTTATCCCCTCCAAGAAGGAATATTTTGATGCCAATATTGCATGTCTGATTTGGTATAGCAAATTAGAAAAGATGTCTTTTATAAAATCTATCGCCGATAAAGTCAACACATTGACTAGTAGCAACCCAGGAATGACAGATAAAGAAGCTTTCAGATACCTTCTTACATTCCATGAAGAGGAAGAAACGCACCATAACAATGATAATTTACGACCTGGCGTTTAGTCATTTTTTCTTTGGGTGAAATAATCGAAAAAAATCATCCAAAGAAAGTTTTAACCAATCTTTTGAATCGATAAACACTTCTTTGATATGGCTAACATCAGCTTCATTGTAATAGCTATGCAAATTATTTAAAAACTTTTGTTTTAACATGGGAATCCCTTCCATACGACGCTTAGGGTGACCAATTGGAAAATATTCCTCAACCCACTCACTTTTACTACCATCTTTATATTCAATTTGAATGGCATTAGGTATTGCTCTTTGACTTAAATCATAATAGTCTTTGGTAAATTGTGGATCTTCCTTAACTACCATCAACTGACGCAATTTTTCAATAATAGGTTTTTGTGCCACATGATCTTCATAATCCGTTGCTTCTAATCGTCCAAGCCCTAAAGCAACCGCTACCATATATTCGAGGCAATGATCTCTATCAGCAGGATTTTTAAGAGGTCCTTTTTTACAGATGATACGGACGGCCGGTTCTTGTGTTCGAATTTGAATCGAAGCAATATCATCCAAACGATGACGAATATCTTCATGTAATCTTAATGCACATTCAACTGCCGTTTGTGCATGAAACTCTGCTGGATAGGCAATCTTCCAAAGAATATTTTCCATCACATAGCAATTCAATGGTCGAATAAGATCTATGGATTGATTCGCAAAAGAAACTGCGCTAAAACCCCAACGACTTTCAGAAATTGCTGAGGGATATCCCATTTCACTGGTTTGTGAAATCAAAGCCAAACGAACACCTCTAGCTGTCGCATCACCTGCCGCCCAAGATTTACGTGAACCCGTATTAGGAGCATGACGATAGGTTCTTAAACTTTGCCCATCCACAAAGACTTGCGAAGCACATCGCAGTAACATGTCTCTATCACCGCCTAATAATTTTGCAGCCACCAAAGCACTAGCGAGCTTCACTAAAATCACATGATCAAGACCTTGACGATTAAATGCATGATTAATAGCCAAAACACCCTGAATTTCATAAGCCATGATCATGGCGTCAATCACCGCTTCCAAAGTCATATGCGGTTGTTGACGTCGATAGACAAAATCAGTAACCGCCAAAATCGCACCCAGGTTATCCGAAGGATGCGCCCACTCAGCTGCAAGCCAGGTATCATTATAATCCAACCATCGAACCATTGTACCAATATTAAATGCGGCTTGAACCGGGTCCAATTCCCAATCACATCCAGGTACTCGGCTACCTGCTTCACAAAATGCACCACTAACCACAGGGCCTAACAATTTGGTGCAAGCCGGAAAATTTAGAGCCAAAATGCCGCAACCTAATGCATCTAAAAAACTCCAACAAGCATTTTGTTTGGCTGTTATTGAAAATTCAGGTGGATTTAGAACATAATCAACAATTTTTACTAATACTTCATCATAGACGTCCATCATTGAGTTCCTCGCTGTTCAATTGGCGTAAAGACCTGCATCTCAGGTCCTGTATAATGTGCTTGTGGACGAATCAAACGATTATTAGCACGTTGTTCTAAAATATGTGCCGCCCAGCCAGTGATTCTTGCTAATACAAAAATAGGCGTGAACAAAGGTGTGGCGATATTGGCGCAATGATAAGCAACGGCACTATAAAAATCGACATTTGGATAAAGTCCTTTTTCTTGAAAAACCACTTCTTCAATGACTTGAGCAATATGATACAAATTCATTTTCCCGGTTTTTTCTGCCAACCGTTCGGCCCATTTTTGAATAATAGGCGACCTGGGATCACCCTTTTGATAAACCCGATGACCAAATCCCATGATTTTATCTTTGTTAGCAAGCATTTGATGAATAGCTATTCGAGCCTGTTCTGGTGAAGACATTTTCTCAAATAAAGCCATGGCGGCTTCATTCGCCCCACCATGTAAAGGTCCTTTTAAAGTACCAATCGCACTACAAATTGCAGAGTAAAAATCAGTCATCGTGGCACAGGTCACACGTGCAGCAAAAGTTGAGGCGTTGAATTCATGCTCAGCATATAGAATGCAAGAAACATTCAACATTTGTATAAATTCTTTATCAACAGAACTGCCTTGTAAGCCGTATAAAAAATGCCCTGCAAAAGATGCATCATCTCCCATCTTAACGTCAGGAGAAATATAATGGTACTGATACCAATAGGCTAAAATACTCGGGAATAATGCAAACAGACGTTTGGCAATTTCACGACCCGATGAAACATTTGGAATTAATTCAGGCTCCAGTAAACCCAAAAATGAACAAGCAGTCCGCAACACATCCATAGGATGCGCATTTTTTGGATAAGATTGTAAAGCCAATAAAAGTGGTTGGGGTAAAATCTGCAGGCGCATACGTTCCCCAAGCCAGGCTTTGAGTTGTGTTGCATTCGGCAGAGTGCCTTCTATCAACAAATAAGCGACTTCATCAAATGAAGCATTTTGTACCAAATCTTCAATACGATATCCACGATAACATAAGGCGCTCTCAGTAGCACTTACGGTGCAAATTGCGGTATCACCTGCCACAACATCTGCTAAACCACCTGGATTTTTATTCATACTCCTCTCCTAGCATTTGCTGAAGCATATTTTCATCAGTTTCATAATTTAATATTTGATACAATTCTTGACGAGATTGCATATTCGGAAGGAGTGATGCTTGTGTTCCGGTTGCAAGAATTATTTGAAATGTTTCAAGTGTGGCTTTTGAGGCAGCCCGAAAAGCACTTAAAGGATAAAGGACCATACTTGCCCCATGTTCATGCCAATAGGCTTGTGATTGAATGGGGGTTTTGCCAAACTCAGTACTATTGACCAATACAGGAACCGGAATTTTCTGGGTGATATATTGTAAATCGAAAACATCTTGAATGGCTTCAAGAAATATCATATCAGCTCCATGCTCTATATAAAGCATACAACGGTCTAAAACTTGTTCTCTGGATTCCAAATTAAGCGCATCCGTACGGGCCATGATCACCAAGTCATCCGAAAAACGTGCATTGACAGCAGTTGTAATTCGTTCAGCCATCTTCATGGGAGAAACAACTTTTTTTCCATCGCGATGACCACAGCGCTTTGAAAAAAACTGATCTTCAATTTGTAAAGCAGCAGCACCGGCTCGTTCCATCATCTTGACAGTACGTTTAATATTTAAAACCGTGCCAAAACCAGTATCAATATCCACTAGTAAAGGTAAAGAACTGGCATAGGTAACTTTTTGAGTCGCTTCAACCACTTCACTCATACTCGTCAGAGCTAAGTCTGGTAAAGCAAAATCAGCATTAGCAACCCCTGCTCCTGAAAGATATAAAGCCTGGGCTCCTGCAAACTCAGCCAATTTGGCAGCATAGGCGTCTATCACCCCTAAAATGGGTAAAGGTTTATTTTTTAAAATAGCTTGTCTAAATAATTTTCCTGGATGCACCCTAAACTCCCTATCATGGCAACAACCTTTTTTTTATTCTAACAATACCTTTCATCAATGTAAAAAAAAATTATGAATTGAAATGCTGAACGTTAGTGTCTCAAAGTTTCTGTAAATTCAGGATGGCCTAGAAAAGAAGAAAGCCATCCGTTAAACTTCATGCGTGTTTCGAGATACTAACAATTAAAAAAACATACGCAATTCACTTGAGTCAAATCTGCTCATAACAGAATAATTACTAAGGAACTGAATTTTGATATTTTTAAATCTAAGATATTTTCAATGATTTAGAATCATCTGATTTCTGTTCTTCCAGTGTTTTTGTATCAAAGAAACCTTTATTCAAACTTTTTGTTTCTGATGCAGCATTTGTATCTTCCTCAACATAATCTTGCAAATAGCCATATTGCATTTCAAAATATTGAGATAAACTTTCTTCAAAATTTACTGCATAATAATGCTCTTCGAAAAGAGATTTTGCACGAAGTATTGGATTTTTTTCTTCTAAAAATTTCATACTGAATACTTGATAACCAAAAATAAATCGATTTTTTGTTAGAATAGCTTCATCTTCCATCTGTCTTAATTCGGTCAGAGACAATTTAATTATTTTTTCCTTTACAGCGCTTTGATTGGATTCATAAGCGATGCTGTTTTTATGTGCAATCGTTGCGAGTTCTATGACTCTTTCAATATAGCTGTCTTGATCAGTGAGTTCAGCATCGATCTCAGAATCATCGCAACTACTACTTGTACCATATTCAGAAGTAATTGAATCTATAGAATCTACCCGAGAAACTTGTTCATTTTTCATTTTTACCACTTCCCAAACACATTAATCCAAAAAAATTATCCTCTTCAGAAGCAAAATCTTCTTCTTCCTTCTCATCAATAATAGGAAAAAAGTTCGAACATTTACTGCTAGAAGGAGAAAAAGATGCGGCCACCGTTGCTGGTGAATTAATTGCAACAATCTTATTTAACACTTCTTTCCATTCATCTACAGTTTTATTGATAAACGGCTCAGATGGTAATTTAAGATAAGGTATACTTTGAACAAAATCACAATCGATCTGACCTAAAAAATATAATTCTTTCACAATTGGTGAAGCGTAGGACTTTGTATTCTTTAAAAACAACAATTGTTGTGGTGAAAACGTATATTGACTAAACTCATCTGCTCTATCAACTCGTTCTTCCAATAAGCGTAGATTGCTATATGCTAATTTTATTTCAGAATTATTTAACTTAATTTTCTTGCCATCACTTATGGTCAAGGATTGAAATAGCTCATAAGGAATGAGTGCGCCTGTCTCAATTAATTTCAAAACCGTCCTATTGTTAAAAATTAAAACAAACATCTCAAAAGGTGTTGTAATTTTGCGCGCGGTCATATTTATATGACCGGATTGTAATATATCAAAAAAAGGTTGATTAGAAAATATAAACTCGGCAAAAGGTTGATTAGAAAATATAAACTCGGCAATTGGATAAATTTCATTTGATCTTAAATTTAAAGCGCGTATTAACATATCAAACACTAAAGGATAACGTCCAGCATAAAAAATATTAATGAGTTCAAGATGAGTATAAGAATTAAGAGCCTGATTGACAAGATCTCTAAATTGAGCAGTCAGTTTTTCAATACCACGATTCTGAATCTTTTTATCGCCATTACACTCGAGATGTGTTGATAATCTCGTATCAAAATTAACCGCTTTTAATTCTTCACAATCATCTTGAAGAGCACTTGTTTGTTTATTTTTTCGATAATCAACATAGTTGATTAATCCAGAAAAACTTTGCATATATAAAATATAAGCAGGACAAAGTTCAAACCATGGTAATTGAATATACTCAATGCAAATCAGTTTTCGGTTTCTACACACCAAGGATCTGGAAATT
>CAZNFJ010000055.1:0-10516 GCA_964572685.1 uncultured Legionellaceae bacterium | reverse complement strand
CTTATTTCGAAAACAAGTTAAAGAGATTGTACAAATTTAGATGCGTTTACCGTGAATGCCTGTGTTTTAGATTTGCTGTTAAAAGCCAATTAATATACAATGGCGTATTTTTTTAATAATTATTATCTAGTATGAGGCATTATACTATGGGAAATAAACCTTTTAGAATAGGAGTAGTCCGTGCAGATGGTCAAGCTTTTTCGCCACCAGATTTTAGTGATGAAAGTGATGATGAATCCATCGATGATATTCACTCTATATGTGTTCAAAACAATAATATTGAGTCAAAAATTCTTGGATTTTTAGATATTAATCAACATGATAAGCAGTCTATTGATAATGAATTAGATGAAAAAATTTATAAAGCTGCAAAAAAGTCTGAAAAGCATGGCGATCTAGAACAAGCTAAAGTTTTATATCAGAGAGCGTATCAGGTGTCTGAAAATAAAGAAAATCATAAAAAATATAAAAAAAAGTTCAAGGCAATTAAAAAATTAATTAAAACAGAAAAAAAAGCTTATGCATTATATAAAAAGGGAAAGAATGCAGAAGAAATGGATGACTTATATGAAGCGAAATTTTTTTATGAAAAAGCATTTTTCAAATCAGAAGTCACACAGAACTATAAAAAATATAAAAAGAAAATCAAAAAGATTGAAAAAAGAATCGGCCTAAATGAAGAGGCTCTATTGAACGATTCTAAAAACCATTTGATTAGTGCGCAAGAAAAACAAAATGCAGGCTTTGAATTGCCAAATATTTTAAATGACTATAATCTGGCTTATCAAAAAACTCAAAAATTGGTTGATTTTAGTGCAAATAAAATTAAATCGGCTTTGATTTTACAACAAATCGCATCTTCTGGCATTCAAGCTTATACGCATTATCTAGAATGGATTGAGGATAGTAAAAATATTGATTTGATCCATCAGATTATTCAGGATATTCAAGAACTTAATAATTTATTGCGTGAAAGTCCCCATTTAGCAATACCTATGTTTCTTCAGGAAATGGATAGAGTGATTGGTGAATTAAATCAAGATATAAACATCTTGCAAACAGAAATAACGGTCCAGACAGCTCAGAATGTAATTAAAACCAAATCTTTGGATATTAGCCACTCTCTTTTTTACAAAGATGACTCTTTTTTAGACGAAGAAGTATTGCAACAAAGAGAGATTGGGGGAATTTAGTTTGATACTACATGATAAATTTCAAAAGGTGAGAAGCTAGATACTCTCATCATAGTTTAAGCCGTTTAATGAGGATGGCTAATTTTGTTTTAAAGGTTTTATATGAAAAAATTCAATGATCCCATGGTTCAGAAAAGAAAATTAATCTCTTTTTTTAATAAACATCTTCTTGGATGTGAGTTATTAATAGTTGAAGATCAAAATGGTAAGAGTTTTTGCATAAAGCCTTGTGAAATAAAAAACGAGAGCCATTTTGAAGATCTTTTTGGGAAATCGGCTGTAAAAGATTTGCTTAATTGTTTTTTGCTAGAGAGCGAAAATTCGGCTGATATGATAGAAAAAAAATTAGCTCAGACATTAGCCCAATATATAAAAAAATTAGATATCATAAAAGATCTCTTGTTGATCAGTCAGGCCTTTGAGCATCAATTTGTTAAAAATTATTTGTCACAATTAAAAGAAAAGCAAATTACAATTTTTACAAATCAAATTATTAATTTTCAAGATGGCGATGAAGATGAAATTCTAAAGGCTATTTTTTTATATGATAACAAAAATTCAGAATTGATGAGCAAGGGTCTTCAATTGAGGATTTCCAATAAATCCTTTGAGCAAGCGATTGTAAACCTTGCATCAGTTTTTCGAATATTAGAAACAATTAATATTCCTTCTTTTTCTAGGCAGATTATAGATATTTTGGAGATAGATGAAAAATCTCAACTCCTAATACGAAACTATCTCTTTGGTTTTTTTGATATCAGAACGATTCTTCAAAAAATCGCTCAATATCATAATCTAGATGAAAACGCATTTTATCGTTATTTTGAACTTGAAAACGAAGGAAACAAACTTGAAGAGATAAATGAAACCCAGGATTTTGTTTTAGACAACATTAACACCATCCAGTTACCACCCATGAAAAAGAAAAATCTTGATAAGGCAAATCAAAAAAGTAAATTATCAATCTTTTCCGAACTTAAATTATCCTTTTCAGATCCGGTGTATTTAGAAAAGTCCCATATAGGTCTATTTAATTGTAGTAATGAACCTGACTTGATTGTAGAACAGATTCTTAAAGAAATTTTAGACACATTACAAGAGCCAGTTAAACGGAGATTATTAGCTCTAGCTGATTCTATAGAAGAATATGAGAATTGTGTTTTAAATACAGAAACGCAAATTAAAATTTGTGATTTGACGCGTCAAGATATCGCAATTTTGGCTCATCAAAAGTTACATTCTTCATCGATGATTGAAAATCATGGGATATGTCGAGCTATAGCTATCTTAGATAGAGCCAATCAATTAGCTACTGGCGGTCATCGATTACATTATGTTCAGAAAATTGCAATTTTATTATTGATGGGGACTACTCAACAACAGGCTGTGATACATCAGACAATTGGTAAATATGAGAAAAAAGGACATATTAGCCAAATCATTACTGGGGAAGGTAAAACGACAATTATTGCTATTATTGCAGCACTTAAAGTCTTTCAAGGGGAAATCGTTGACGTGATTACCAGTAATGAATTACTTGCACAGACGGCCGTTAATGATAAAGCTCTATTTTATCAAATATTAAACATCAGTATCGCTCATAATAATTTTGATGGACATGAGGTTGAGGGGACCCGAGCGTGTTATTTAGCAGATATTGTTTATGGAAGCATAAATAATTTTCAATTTGATTTTATTAGTCATCACTATCTAGGAAAAAATACTTTAGGAGACAAACGTGAATTTAATCAGAAAAATAAAAAATCTGTAATTCTCGATGAAATTGATAGTTTACTCATTGATCAAGGCGCAAATATTGCAAAAATATCCACCCCAATTCCAGGAATGGAGATATTGAGGTATATTTATATTAATATTTGGAAAGAACTTCTAGCTGTTGAAACTGACATCGTCAAACAATCTGAGCAAATCTCAATTTCATTTGAACAACAAAAGAATAAAATTCATGAAAAGCTGAAATCAAAAAAAGAAAAGATCATTCAAAATGAAAAAATGGCTAAATATTTACATCAATATGTTAATGAGACTTTTGATATTTGGATAGAAAATGCAATTTTAGCTAGATTTACTTATCAAGAAGATATTCATTATAAAATCCAAATCAAAAATAATGAAAAACATATTGTATTAATAGATTATTTGAACACTGGAACGTCCATGCATAATACGGTTTTATCTCAGGGACTTCATCAGTTTTTACAACTTCAAAATAATCTGGCGCTCAGCTATGAAAGTTTAACGAGTAGTTATATATCCAATCTTGGGTATATAAGAAATTATGAAAACAATATGCTAGGATTAACGGGTACTTTAGGGTCCTTTGCAGAGCAAAATCTTCTATCTTTTTTGTATAACCTAGATTTTTCAATTGTTCCAACCCACATGAATAAAAATTTGGAAAATCACGGCATCCATATTATTTCAGATGAAAGGTTTATAGAAGACCTTGCTTATAGAGCTTTATATATTAGTCTTCATCAAGAAAGAGCAATACTATTCATTTGTAACAATATCATGGATGCAAAATCTCTTTATCAAAAAATTAATACGATTGCAAAAACAATATCTTCAGGTCATACAATCAATTTAATCAAATTTACCGATGAAGCTCATGAATACCAAGCAACCACCAAACTCATAATGCCAAGAGATATCATCGTTGCAACCAATATAGCTGGTCGTGGTACTCATTTTTCTACTAGCGAGGAACTTGAGAAAAATGGCGGACTCTATGAAATAACAGCATTTTTACCTCAGAACCAACGTGTACAAGATCAAGCCTCTGGTCGAACAGCAAGACAAGGTAATAGTGGCACTACTAAAGTTTTTGTTCGTTTAAGTGAAGTGGAGCATTTAACAAAAACATTTGAAAAGCATCATGGTTTCGAATGGAATTTCGCTACAATCAATAGTCCGGATTTTCATCAATATGTATTGGAATGCCGTGATGAATTTGAAGCTCATCGTCTTCGCGAGAAGATGGTGAATTTTAAAGTTATGGCATTTCATGATTCTTTGGCTAAGCGATTTGGAGAACTGTATGTCTTATTAAAGAAAGAAATGGACCAGCTATCCAAAAATTCTAAAAAAGCAAAAAAAATTAAATTTCTACTGAAAGATTTACAAGCCAGATGGGCCTTTTGGTTATTTGAGCAACATTATTCAAATGAAGAAATTAAATTGCAAATAATTAATGAAGAACTAGAAATTGAGGCCGAGTTTAAAAAATTCTTAGATGACTTTCAAGTCAAAGCGATACTTGGTGGGAAAATAACTTTCAACCCTTATTATGGAATTGCTTTAGCTGAAGAATATTTAAGAGATAATCAAGATGAGGATGCGTTATTAGAATTACTCAATGCGCTTGAAATCAATGAGGAAAATCCTGAAGATTGTTTGCATCCTATTCTTTATGGAGCATATTTAAAACTTGCAGAAATTGCCATCAATAGAGGTAATCAATATCTCTATAGATTTATGAAAGCATTGGGTGGTTTTATGAGCCCGATCTTATCTTTATTAATAGGTTCTATTGAATCACATGATGAAAACTATTTGAATCAAGCAGTTAAATTTATAAAATTAGCTGAAAAATCTATGGAAAATGAATTAGATTATTTTAGTCAATCTATCTATGGAGCTATGATTCCTAACAGTCAGGAAGACATTAAAAAAATACTATCTCATAATCAAAGTTATGGCATTAAAATCGAGGTTTTAATGCTAGAAGAGATTGATGAGTCTTTAATCTTGGAGTCTTTAGATAATAACCCTCTTTACTTTTGTATTGGTGTAAAAAACCAAGATGATACTTTAATCTGGGTTCCAGGATTTTTTATTAAGAAAAATACTCAAAAGCAGATTTACTATCTTAAATTTCGAAATCTTGAACTCAATCGTGTTGAAGAAAAATTAAAATTATCCTTACCTTCGGTTGAATTGCATGCTTATGATATGGAAACTGAAGTGATTTCTCGCGATAGTGGTTTATTAGCCGTAACAAATTTAAGTCTTATGATCAATAATGATGATACTAAACAATTAACCACATTATTTATCAATAAATATTTAAAGTTTGCCAAGGATATTTTTATCGAAGATATTAGAAAATTTAATCTTGCTTTGGATTATCCAGACACGATTAGTTCAATATTATTTGATAATCTTGAGCATAGTTCATCTTCTGTTGATGAAACCATTGAGAATACTCCCGTTGAGTTGATTGTATATGATACTGTGGAACAACAAGATGGTGATTCCTGTGGCCCAATGACCATTCAAAATTTATTCGTGATGTACCAACAAATTCAAACATTTGGATTAGAGCAATTTATTGAGAATTTTAAGAAAAAAAATATTAATTTTACAACTCAAGAGCAAGTGCAACTATTAAGACAATATCATCATACTATTGTACAAGAGTTATCCGAATCGAACTGGTACTCAGATAGCAATATGCAGATGATTTTGAAGCATCAATTCAAAGACCAACCAGACATAGATCTTGATAAACAAGTTTATGAATCCATGACTTATGATGTTATTCAAGACTTTATGAAACATAAGAAGGAGTTACAGCAAGAAAATGTACCGATATTCATTGCATACAATATAGGAGGAAAAGCAAATCAAGATTCTGGTATTCATTGGATAGCAATATGTGTAGTGAATTATAAAGGTAAATTAAGAATACTATATAAAGATTCTAAAGGTGATTTTAATTCTCATGCGACTTTCATAAAAGCAGAATTCGAAAAACATGCGTTACAATACTTATCTTCAAATATAGATGACCATGCTTTAATACAAGAGTCAAAAAAGAAGTCGAATATTTATTCCTCGAACGATTTTATTGAGCACATTAACTCCCGATATTTTGCATTAGAAATTTATATAAAAATGATTCGATCTTTAAAAGAAACTTTGGATGCGGCCAGGAAAAATCAAGTTCAACATTATGGCTTAGTGATTGATGCGAAAACTTATAATTTTTTAGGAAAATATCATGAATCAGCTTCTATAGTTGAGCAAAAGATTTTTCACAGAGATATTGTTGATTTCCGTAATATCGGCCTAGATAATGCGTATCAGCTCAAGAAAGTTTATGATGTTCCTCCCTTTTTATTAGAGAGCATAAAAATTCAGTTGTTAGTGGGGGCCGAACTATATCCCACGTTTTATGGCGCACCGATTGGCAATGCCATGATATCTGAAGGACTTTCTGATTTGGCTACCATTCTCATCGATTATAAAGGTCAAGAGGTGTTGAAATGGGAGGATTATGTATGGGATAAACTGACGAGTTATAGTATTAGTCTTTTAGCAATGGGATTGAATAAAATAGGTTATTTTGGAAAATTATTCAAAGCTGTTTCATTTGCGGGCAAGACTACAAGTAAACTATTGATGTCAACAGCTAGAGGAATAGCTATTTCTATAGTAACTGAAAAAGCATTGAATTTTATTTTTATGAAGAGCTTACAAGGAATGAAGCCTATCATTGAAGAGAATGTTAAAGATATAGTTAATAAAAAATTTTCTCTAGAGAAAAATGATTTAATTTTATCAAAGATCAACACAAGCATTCTAACAAATGAAATCAATCATATCTTTAACACAACAACAAAACAAAAATTATTAAAAGCAGGACATGATATTGGTTTTGGTGCAATCAAACGAGTGGGGAATTGGAAAGTTGAATTAGCTGCTATTGCTCTAGAAACTTGTCTTGAGTCTTATTTTATCTATCAATATACCCATTATATTTGTGATGAACTTTTGATTTCTTTAGAAAAATTAACAGGTGAAGTGAAGGTAGCGCATCGTCCTGACCTTGAAAATCAAGATTTTACGTATTTAAAAGCGCAAATATCTTCAATGATATATCAGCGAATTGTGTCTTTATTAAGCAAGGTAACCAATACATTGCTAACTATTTTTTATACTCGATATCAAGAAAACAAAAATAAGCAATTAGAACACAATAAACGATTGGTTAGCGAAGCAAATAAAAAAGCAATTGGAAAAAAATGTGCAATTGAGGTACTAGCAAATTTTTTGGGCATTGACTTTGAGCAAATAGCGGTTTTGATGGGGCTTGCTTCTGAAAATGGTTCTAATATCAGAGATATGGAAAATGCGTTAAAAAGAGCAGGTCATAAAAATATAGTAACTCAAAAAATTACTCTGAATTGTGAAAAAATCAAAGATTTCATGAGAATTAAAAATTCAGATCAATGTATATTGTCTTTAAATAGAAATAAAGGACAATTAGGTCATACTGTATTGGTTCGGAATAATGAGCATGGAATTCCCCATGTAATTGAAAATGGAAAATCAATTCCTTTGACGAATTATATAAATAGAAGTCAGCATGAATTTATTGGAGCAAGAGTTACTGGTGTACAAGGGGCCAATAAGAATTCCTATGCAAAACACCAAGCAAGGGCTATTCAAATTGCCAAAAATAAATCTGAACAGCGGCTATTACTAGTCGGTCAAAATGAGGGTGAAAAATTTGGTGCACCACTAGTAAAAGAAGGTAGCAAAGGTTTTGAAATGATTTGTCATCAAGTAGGTCCAGATTTAAAAATCATTGTTAGTGCTGATGATAGCAAGCTTCAAAAAGCCATCTTATTAAGAGATGCATCCAACGCAATTTTGCAGGGCTTATATGATAATGAAAATATAAAAGCGGGCATGGTGCAAACTTTAATTGAAATGAATAATAATAAAGACATTTTAAGGATTGCTATTTTTACATCAGGCGAGAGTATGATTCAACCTGAAACAGTTGCTAAATATAAAGAAAGCTTACGCGCTCAGTTTAAGCGCGATCAACTGCGATGTTTTAATAAAGAAAAGGTAAATAATTTAATTGAAAATATTCAAACAATGGAACAACCTTATAAAAGAGCAAATAAAAAACACAGCTGTGCTTTAGATAATAGTTTTCCAACGATATTAGAGATGCACAAGAGAGGCAGTTTAATTGTAGGAGGAGAGTTCCCTTTGACAAAATCTATTAAAAATGATTATGGGAGTCCTTCGCATTCTTGTGATCCTTGTCATCAAGCAACAGAATCTCTTTTTGGAAGAGAAGTTTCAAAAAGCGGATATAAAAATAAATCAGGAGGAAGAAAAGATACTTTTATCCATTCTAGTCATTTTTTTTCTAAAAATAATTCTCAAACAAAAGTAGAAGTGGAACAAAAAGCTCGGGGTAAAATGTAAAATTCAAGACACTATTAGGCCTTTCGCTCCGAAACTTGCGCTGTGATGCAAAAATAATGGATTGCATTTACCAGTTGAATCCGCTCAACACAATATCAAATATATGTTTGGTTATCACAATAATCAGGCATATAATGCTAGCCGTCCACAACGTTGCTTAAATGCTGTATAATAAGCAACCATTGTGGAGTGTTAACATGAAAATACAAAAAGTCTTTATCAATCCTTATGGAGAATGTTGGCTTGTATAACTTCATTTAATACTTTCCTCGTTTAAGAAAATATTTTTGCTACCTTCATAATTTAAATCTCTCTATCGTTTATGAAAAATTTGAATGAATTCTTTGTATCTAGAATCTTGTCTCATATGCGCATGCATTGGCTCCTCTGAATGGCATTTTACACATAATACTTTCAAATTATTTTCATGATTATTATTTTTTTGACCATCAATATGATGGGTATCTAAAAACTTTTGATACCTTCCTTTCAAGGTGATTTTGCAATGTTCATTTTGACAAGTATATCCCACATTTTTTTTCATTTCTTTTTTAATTTCATCCCAATTTTTGGAGTAAATATTCAAAGGGGCTGTATCTGAATTATATTTAGGGTTTTACCGCATATCCAGCCCAAACTGGCAATGAGATCTACTGAGTGATCTTTTTGAACAATTTTTTCAGAATATCAACATTATTGATATTAGAGAGAACCTCATCGAAAAGTGCCAAGGTTTCAGGATCATGAATTTCCAGATACTGGAATGCTTTTTTTGGTCCTTGATATCGCAATTTTCTAAAGACAAAATAATCTTCAAGAATTGTGTAGATTGCCCATATTTGACGGTATTTTCCTTCCAGATCTCTGATAGATGCCCTTGCTAACATTTTTTGATACCAAACTTTACGTACTGAAATTTCATCCGGAGTAATGGATTCAGGTAATTTTATGGCAGCAGACAGTTTTTTTAATAGCTTTGTACCAAAATTTTCTCTTTCTATAATAACGATACCATCGGACATGCATAAATGTTCATCGGCAATCGTATCAAAAGCACTTTCCGGATAGACAAAAAGGTCATGATAAACGCCATGTATTTTTTCAAGGCGTGCAATGCGTTTTTTTTCGCCTGTTTTCGCAATCCCTGCAACATCATAATCACTACTTGATGTAAAATCTCCTCGTGCACGCGAACCATATAATATAATAGTGTGACACTGGTATAGGGAGATTAGTTCTTCAACAATCGCCTGAAGTACAGGATCATTAGTCATCGTATATTCTTTCATGCCGACACCTTCTTAAGCCAGGCTTTAAGTGATAGGTATTTACCATAACCAAGATGCGTTGAAATAATTTTTTGTATCGGTACCCCTAGCTGATAAAGATGCAGAATTTTTTCCCTTTCTGGGTCATACATGGAAGCCTGGATTACTCCCTTTGGCTTTCCAAGTTTAATTCCTTTGGCAGCACGTGCCTTTAATCCCTCTTTGGTTCTTTCCGAAATAAAATCCCTTTCCAGCTCGGCAAGCATTGAAAAAATAGTAATCAGCACTTTATTGGCTACATTGCTTTTTGCTGTAGGATTTAAATCAAGGTTTTGCTTGATGAGAATAAGTCGCGTCTGTTTATCCTGGATGATTGTTTCTATTGTATTGAGTGTTTCCTTGATAGATCGCCCAAGGCGCGATAGTTCGGAAGAAATCACAATATCACCCGGTGCTAATTTATTTAGCAATTCATCAATCCGACGATGCGCAGTCGATTTACGCGAAGACATTTCCATTTCTATCCACTCATCGACCATTATCTTTTGATCAATGCAATATCGGCTGATGCTGTTTTTCTGACTATCAACACTTTGATCTTGGGTACTCACCCGAACATATCCATAAATCATGCAAATTTCATCCAGTTTTTATCATTTTTGTATTAAGGCTATTTTTATACATAACACCATAGATTTTATTATCGTTTATAATGCACCAATATGCTATAGTTTCTCGCTTAACAAAACGTTCATTAACATCAATAGATAAATCATTAAGCTATTAAATTATGGTTGATTC
>CAZNFJ010000054.1:2549-10762 GCA_964572685.1 uncultured Legionellaceae bacterium | reverse complement strand
TCGCGGCTTCATTTGGTCGGGTCGGTTATGGGTTGCACCACTTGCAACGGTTGTGCGCGTAGGCGCGCTATGCGGTAGGTAGCGCCCGGCGGAATGCGGCCGTTGTTGGTGGCAATATCCATGTGCGCGTTGTATAGTTCGCGGAAAACCAACGCTTGTTCCACCAACGAAAGTTCGTGTTGAATGATACCGCCGGGGGAATAGATGCGGAGCGTAGCCGTATCCGCGTCCAATTCAAGAAAGGGTTGTTCGTGTGTGCTCATCGGTTACTTATGTGGGAACGTGACCTTCACCGTAAGGATTGCCATAGAAACAATCACAGTCCAGGCGCCGCCATTCAATAGCCGTCCAGGTGTTACCAATACACCAAACAGAATCGGAACGCCGCGTTTGCCCCATGCCACAACGAAGCGGAACCCGAACGTGTGTAACATGTAGAGCACGAAGGCAACGAGGATAGACCCCATCAAACAAACGAGCAGGAAGTAGCCAAGGTCTAGCGCGCTCATTTGCCGGTAACTGTTGTGATGAACGACGAACCGAACGCGCGAGCGCGACGCTTTACAGTGAGGGAATCCACGACAGTGATTCCGGCGTTGTCCTGGGCGACGTGCAACGCTTCGTTGCTATCGTACGCGCGAAGGAACACGACTTGCTTTGACACGCCTACGCGTGTGCCGTTGGGCCGCACGTGTGCGGTAAGTGGGCGCGTGGTGGTGCATGCAGCGAGCAGCACGGCGCAAAGAATGTAGTTCAACTTGTGCATGTGTGTTGAGGGTTTAGCGTAACAGGTAGGGCGGCATTGAATAGCGGCCCGCGCGTTTGTATAACGTCGCCGCGAACGACGCGCCGGAACGAATGAGTTTATGCGCGTTGCGTTGGTAGCGCGCCCATTCGCGCGAAGGGCGTGCGTATATGCGAGGATTGTTCATCGTTGCGGTTTTGTTTGGTAGTGTTCAAGCCATTCGCGCGGCTTCGATTCGTCGCGCTCCACCTGGCAGGTAGTGCCGTGGTGCGTTACGGCGGCGCGGTCGGCCACCAACACGCCGTGGTTGCGGTTAGCAATGGCAAGGGCCGTGTTGTACATCCACGAACGGGCGGCGCCGCGTAGCGTGGTTATTTGCGTGACCTTATAGGGGTCGTTAGGTTCGGCCGCTTTGGTGGCGACTTGCAGCGCCCAACTATCATCGGGCAACCGCACTAGATAGCGCGTGGGTTTCATGGCTTCGCATTTGTGGCCCAAGTATACGAAAGGCGTGCCACAATGAAGAACGCCGCCCGGCGAGGGGGCGGCGTTCATGCGCGGTCGTGGATGCGAAGCCGAACGACCGGCAAGGGGTACAAAGGTAGGGCGGCGGCGGGGATGGGGCGAAGGGCTACGCGAAGACGCTTCGCCCTTGGCATGGAGGGCAGGAGGCGAGCTAGCTGGATTCGGATTCGTCGGGGTCGTTCGGGGCGCCACGCATTGCCCAACCGATTGCCATACCGCACAACGCGCCCGCTATGTAGCATGCAATCGCTAGTGTTACGTATTCGCTCACTTGTTCAGCGCGTAACCGGCACCAAGCAACAGAAACAGCGCGCCCCAATTGAAGCCGCGTTCATCTTCCACCGTGAATTCCGGCAGGGTTTCCGGCACCAGTTCTACCGTTCCCTCCACACCGGCGGCAACGTCGGCCAGTTCATAGCCCACATGCGACACTTGCAACGGCGAAAGGACGTTCGTCGCGAACGTTCCGGCGGCATCGGTCGGCCCCAGGTATAGGCGTTGCCCACCTTCCAACGCGTACACGTTGGCGTCCGGGACGAATTCCCGGCTAACCATGTCGATGACGCGTAGGGTGCGGTTCATTGGATTGGGTCCAGCCATTCGACCACAATAACGCCCTTTGCGTTCGTGTTCGGTTGCGCGGTCACAAAGGTGTCTTCGGCAATCAAAACGGGCCGGTCCATGATAATGACGCCGCCCACCGTGTACTGGATGAAGCCGACCTGTTCGCCGTTCAGGTCGTCCAGCGTGTTGCCGAAGACCGTTTGCCCGTTGATGTAGAACGGCACTTGCCCACCGTTAAGCGTGAACTGAACGCGCCACGCGCCTTTCGTGTTCAGTTGAATTTTACTGTTCACGCCTAGCGACGCAAGCGGAAAGACCTGGAAGCGGTAGCGGTAGTTCGCCATGTTAGAAACGGATATTGATACCACGCGACACGTAATCCGCATTCAAGCGGTTGAGCATGTCAGCGGACAAGTAGTGCCGCAAGGTTGCCGGCAGATTCATGGGACCGACCAACGCCCACGAACCACCGCGAACACCCCAGGTATTGATAAGGCGCACCACGTCGCCTTCGGTGCGCGGAACGAGCATCGCGGCGAAAACGTCGGATTCATTTTCACCGGTACGCCCCGACCAAAACGATCCGTCGCCATATATGGCGCCGTAGATGCGGTCAACCAACACGCGCAATTGCGCGTCGGTCATGGTTACGGGCGAAGTCGTTTCATAAGGCACTTCGCCGGGGTCGGTTTGTCCGTCGCCGTTGCCGTCGGTGAACCATGAATCGACCTTGTTCAGCACCACCAAACCGGCGCCGATATACACCAGCGGCAACAGGTCACGGAAATCGAAGTCACGCTTCGCCATGGGCGGACGTTTTGGGGGCGTAGGTATCAATCAACGCCTGGCCGTATTGGTTGAATTGTTCGGGGTCGTGTTGCTTCCACTGTTTCACGGCGATGAGGATGCGCATATCCTCATCGGTAAGGTCGGAAGCGGCGGGCGCTGGCAATGGCGCGGCGTTCACCGGTGCGGCGGGTGCGCTCGGCCCCAATATCTTGGAAGCTATCGCGCGGCCGATACCGAGCAATTCCTTTCCGGCCGCTTCGGTTTCCCACCATTTCAAAGGCGGCGGCGCGGCGTTCACGGGTTCGTCCGCTTCGTCTTCGTCGCCGTCTTCGTCTTCCTGTTCTTCCAACGCCTGCAAACGGGCTTCCAGCGCCGCAATCCGGTCGCGTGCGGCGATTGCTTCCGCTTCGGCGCGGCCCTTGGCTTCGGCCATTGCCAGCGTTGGCGCATTGGCAGGCCCGGCATATTGCACCGGCGCAGCGGCAGCGGCTGCCGGTTGCGCGCTACGGCCCGGAAGAATCCACACGAGTTCTTTCTCTTCAGTGGACTTGTCGCCCCGAACGCCTTTGCGCGGCGGGGTACACAACCGAACGCGGTATGCGGTTTCACTGCTTTCTTCCAGCAAGTCAACTTCGGCGCATAGCGTTTCAGCGTTGCCGACTACGTAGGCAATGCGCGCATTGCCGGGGCCGATGTCCTCAGCAATCAGAACCGTGTGCTTCGGGTTCTGCTCAATCTTGGCCTTGACGTATGCGGCGGATACTTTCACGGCTACGGGGTTTGATAGAACAGGCCCAACACAACACTTAGCGAAGTCGGCGGCGTGCCGTTGTCGTTCCACATCACGTAACACGAACGCGTGTCCAGCGGACGCGGTTCGAATATGAATCCACGACGGGGCGACCAAACGGACTTCGAAGAATCGATGAACCGGAACAACGGCGCGTTGTCAACGAACGCCACGCCGTCAGCATCCACCAAGGTAACCGTCATTTTCCGAATGTCGCTGCTGCTAAACGGTTGCGGTTCTTGTTCTACCTGCTTGTTCGTCCACACGCGCAATTGCGTAAACAGCGACGCGGGCCGCTTATTCAGGGGGAAGTAGACGCGCACGCCAGCTTTCAGCGGCACGGCAACGCCAAGGGACCAACCCAGGGTGAAGGAATCCCGGTACATGGAACCGAGCGCTTGGGATGCGTCAACGGGGATGTTCATGCGTGGTAGTGTCCGGGGTTGACGTATTCGCCTTCCGTGTTGCGCAACGTGTAGTGTAGATGCGGCCCTGTGGTGGCGCCCGTGTCGCCCGTGTAGGCGATGACTTGCCCACGTTCGAACGATTCACCATCGGCCACATTGTACGCGCTCAGGTGCGCAAATCCGGCGCGCATGCCGTTCGCGTAGTCCACCAGCATGGAGCGTCCGCCGCGTTCGTGCCAGTACTGTTCAGCAACTACGCCCGGCGCACTTGCACGCACGGGCGTACCAACAGCGGCGCGAATGTCCACGCCGTTGTGTTCGGGACGTTCGGCGGAACGAAAGCCGCTTGTGATGGCGCCCACGACGGGCCACGGCATGCGGCTACCAGCCACCACCAGCAGCACAGCCCCGCCGACTATCCACCACAACGCGTTCATCTAGCCCGGCAGTTCCCAAATGATACCGAACGGCACGTTCTGTTGCGCAGCCGCAACAAAGCCGCCCGTGAACTTCACGAAGCAGCTTTGCCAATTCGCTTCGAACGGCAAGAACTGCTTGTATATCCCGCCCATTTCAACAGGGTTCAGCGTGATCAACGGAACGTCTTTGAGGCGTTCCAACGATGACGGGTCTTTGAACGTCACCGTGCATTTCAGCGAATCGACCGCGCTAATGACGGGCAATCCGTCCGGCGTAAACGCCATTTGGTCGGCGTTGAACGTTTCGATACCGACCACACGCGCGCCGCGCGAACGCAGTTCGGAAACGTCCTGGAAGGGTACTTCAGCGTCACCCGTGCCAGTGTTCACGGTAACGGTCACCAACCGGTAAGCGGTTATAGGTTTCATGCGTTGGGTAGGGGTTTGAAGTGAAGCGGCCCGCGCTAGGCAGCGCGGGCCGCGCCCATTCGTTTCTGTATGGCTTACCGCTTGGTCCAGTTGGCCGTGCCAGCGTTCTGTGCCAGCCAACCGCGCACGAACATCACAGCGACCACGGTTTCGGTTCCGACCTTCGTGAAGTCCAGCGAATCGGGGAAATTGGCCGTGAACTTGTTGCTGAACTGACCGTTCAGGCGAACGAGGGGGTCGGACATCGACGCCAACACGTCGCCGCTCCAGCCGCTTTCGAAATAGGCGTTGTTGCTTGCAGCGGTGCTTACTGCAAGGCCCTCTTGCGCGGGCGTTACGTACTTGAACCGCAACAGGTCCACGCTATCGAAGTACACGCGATCGTTCACGCGGAGGGACAGGAACCCGTTGTAAGCGCCATTCACTTCGGCGGCATTGGCACCGAACACGGCATCGTTGCCGAAACTTTGCAGTTGCGCCAGTAGACGCGTGCGCACGGTGGCCGTGGTGTACTTGTAGAAGAACACGCCGTAATCCGTCGGATAGAACGCATCGTTCACTTTCAAACGGTTCTCCGTTGCGGCGATGGCTTGCCCGTTCGGGTTCTGTTGGTTTGCCGCCATTTCGAACGTGACTTGATTTTGCGCGGCACCTAGCACCACTTCAGAACGCAAGTAGCCCGGCGTCGGTATCACATTCGACAAACCAGCACCCAACAAGTCGCGGGTGATGGCGTCCAATTGCGCCCGGCGTGGGCTAAAGATGGTCATGCCTGGAACGTTCATCGCCGGGGGCATCAGCGTATTGAACGCTACCGACGGCAACGACAGGCCCGGCACGAAGGCGCGGAAAGCGGACACGCACAGGTGCGTTGCACCGACAGCCTTAAAACCAAGGGCGCCGTCAGCGCCCAACAGGGTGAACAACAGGCCACCAACGAAGGCGGCAACGATGGCGTGCGCGAAGGCCACCACCACGAACAACAAAAACTTGGGGAATCGCATTTTGCGAGGGTTTACAGGGGTTGCGGACGTTGGTTCGTTGCGCCTTAGTAGATGACCACCGCATCAGAGGCGGCGCCGTTCAACATGGCGGGTTCGGAGCCGTTCAACACCGGCAGTTGTGCGTTCTGCAAACTGCGAGTGATGCGGGCATTGGTGCCGGGGGGCATCAGCCGCGCACGGTTGAGCGTGCCGGGCATGATACCGCTCTTGGCCATTACTTCCTGGCCGATACGCACCACACCGGCGACGGCCATGCCTTGGCCGACGGTGCGCATGGACGGCACCTTGTTCGCGATGACCAAGCCCACCAAGGCGACGCCACCGGCGCGCAAATAGGGGTTCGCGGTCAGCTTTTCGGCGGCACCGATGGCGAAGCCGCCCGCGATGGCACCGACGGCCAATCCGAGCACGTCCTTTGCTTGCGACGTCATGGCGCCATTCATGCGCCGTGAAGAACGACGGCGGGTGGTTTGTGCGCCATTCAGGCGACGGCGACGAATACGAGCCGGTCCGACAGTGTAACCACTTGCGCGGCGGCGCTTTTGCTTTTTAGCCATTGTTGGAGGTGTTGGAATTGAGCAGGAAGTAACCTAGCGCGGCAGCGCCCAGCACGACACCGGCGGTTGCGTTGCTTGTCGGTTGCTCGGACCCGTCCTCCCCCGGTTCCGATGGCGCGTCCGAAATGAACACGCGATTCTTCATCATTACACCGGCAGCCCGCCCGGACTGCTGGACAAGTTCAACGGTCGCATCCCAATCGATGCCGAAGTTCGCATAGAAGTCGCGGCACCACTGCTTTTTCGCTTCAAAGTCGGTGAGGCCGGTTGCGTCCCACACATAGTCGAAGTCCAAGCGGCCCGAATAGTTGGCACCGGGCGGCGGCATTATCACATAGCCTTCTTGCGTCAACCAGAACGCAATCAGGCCCCTTGCGCTATCCTGAACCGAAGCGAACACGCCCCGGTTGTCGGTTTCTTCTATCCAGGTAAGGTACGATTGCGGCGCGCGATTGGTGAACCACCAATGGACGTTCGGCCCCGCGTTGTCCCATTGCGAAGGCCGGTTGCCGCCGAACAGCTTGCCGACAAGGTAGATGCCGACCGCGATAACGGCACCGGCCACGGCACCAAGGCCCGCGATAGCGGCACCGGCGGCAGCACCACTGGCAGCGGCGGTGAGCACGTCGCCGGGGTTTATTTGCATCCCGGTCGCCTTGCCCGCATTGTACAACTTTTCACCGGTTTTCCAATACTGCTCCGCCTTCGCCAAGTCGAAACCGTCCGGCGCTTGCACCGGCGGGCGAACTTCCACAACGCCACCTTCCACGGGTATTTGCACCGCGTCCAACGGATTGCCGCGCGGGTCGTTTTCCGGCCCGGCGTTCAGCGTCGGCAATTGAGCGTTGTTCAGAACGGCGGCGCGCATGCGGTCAGAATTTCAACGTGAACTTGATTCCGGACGCTTTCAACAGTTCTTCGGCCAATTCGCGCGCGGCGTCCGTTGACATTACCCACGATTCGGCTTGCACGCCTACCTGTTGAATCTCCAACACAACGCGCCCTTTTTCGGGGGCGAACGCATGGGCCGAACATGCGCGTTCCGTTTGTTGGTTTGTCATCGAATGCGGCGTTCAATCGCGGCGCAATATAGCACTTCCTTTCCAAAATCCAATTCCGGGTCAACCGGCACGCCGTCCACCACGGCGTAGACGTGTCCGTACCAATCTTCCCCAGGGTAGGCCACGAACCGCAGCGACACCGACCGACCGGCAGCGGCGCACAACGACGCCACCAGCACGGCCAACGACTTGCAATCGCCGCGACCGTCGGCAACCGTGCGCCACGGCATGCGGATAAGTTGGTCGGCATCTTCCCTCTCGTATTGCACCACGCCTTGCGCGTAGGCATGGGCGATGCGGGCGGCGTCTTTTTTGGGCAATTCGTTCGGCCACACGATGCGCGGCCATGCGGTGCGTGTTGCGCGTGTGGTGAGCCGTACCAAGTCGCTATTGTCGGCGTTGCGTTGCCACACCAACGCGCGCGCGTATGGCGCATCCTGAATGTATCCGTTCGACATTGTGTGCGAATCTATGCGCAAGCACGCACGAACGCAAACCGACTATGCATCGGGCATCTTACCGGCTTCGCGAAGGCGTTGCAATACGTCCAACGTTCGCGGGTCTTTCGCGTTCTCTATCCGTTGGAATTCGCGGACCCATTCCGTGCGCTTGCGTTCGTACCAATCAACGAACGCTTGCCCGGCGGCGCGGGCGTACATCTCGCACGCCGCCATTCCCGACGGGTCGCCGGTAACGTGGGCCAGCATCCACATGGAACTAATGCCCGTCTTTATTCGGTGTTCGGACAGTGCTAGGTTCTTTTCAGCGCGTGCGGCTAGGATGGGCGAAGCGTCCACGCGGCTCCAGTCCCACACCGCCACCGGCACGGCGTCGCGTGCGCGTTCGGCGGGAATACGGAAATCGAACATGCCCGGCGCCATTGACGCGAACACGTCTACGCGTTGGTGAACGTCGGCCAGCTT
>CAZNFJ010000054.1:0-2449 GCA_964572685.1 uncultured Legionellaceae bacterium | reverse complement strand
TACTTCGCTTCGCCGCGTTGCGCCATTTGCAGCACGGCGGGCCATTCGCCGCCGTCGCCTTCGATACCGTCGCACGCAACGTCCACGCGGCCAATCGACGTGTATTCGCAACCAATGGCGCGGAACATGCGGAACAGGTTGACCCATTCGCCGCTGTACAACGTGCGATTGCTGAACGTTACCTGAATCCACCGGGCATCGTGCAATTTCGGGTTGTGCGGCGCGCTGCAAACCGTCACCAGCTTTTCGCCTTGCATGTCGGTGAGGTAGGACACGCGGGCAAATTGCGCGGTCCGTAGTTCGCTTGCGCACGTCAGGTAGGCGCACCAGTTCACCGGGTTCGGGTCCAGTTCGTAATCCCACCGGCGCGGCTCCGGTGCTTCCCACGGCAGCGAAGCAAAGCCCAAGGTTTCCGGCGCCAATAGGTTGAGCGTCAACCAGTCAAGCGACACCATACCGGGCGCCAATACCAGGGGGGCGAAAGTACCGGGGCGGGAGTCTACCGGCCTAGGCATGGCACCCCGCGTTGTGCGTGTTTTGGCTTTTGCACCCCGGTACTACTTATACCGGGGTGGAGCGGGGGCGGGGGGGCGAACGGGGGGCGGTGGTTTGTGCTTGGCAGCGTCATGGCGCAACGCTACGGCAAGCGGCAAGCGGTAGCCGTTGGGCCACCGCTTAGGGTTTCAACAATGACTTGTTCGGAAAAAAGAACGGGCCGCCGAAGCGACCCGTTCACACCACATTGCACGCCGCCGGTCAGGGGGCGCAAACACGTGGCAAGTATAACGAAAAGGGGCGAGCTCAATGGCCCGCCCCGCTCCGCGTTCACCTCTCACAGCTAGGCGGAGGTGTCTATTAGTTCTATGCCATCGGGCAAAGGCAGGCCGTGCTTCAGCGAACGAGCCACGGCGTAGAATGCTTCGGCCTGCTCCCCGAAGCCGTGGGCCTTGGCGTGATCTATCCGCAGCCCCTTTTCGGTACGGCCTTGGGCGTCAACGTAGAGAAGCCTTGTTTCTAAGCCTTGGTGAGCGCGAAAGTAGGCGAGAATGCGGGCGTATTCTGGGGAGGTATTCATGTGTGAGAGGTGTTTGTTTGGGCATGTAATACAAGCGCCGTGCCAAACGAGAAACGGCACCCCGTAGAGCGCCGTTCACTTCCGCGTTCACCTCTCACAGTTAGGCGGAGGTATCTTCTTTTACCCGAAGTCCAAGGCGCTTTACATGGCGCAGGAAAGAGCGTAGCCGAGCTTCACCGGCTTCGTTTGCGACACCCATGCCCGCATTTGTGACCGGATACATGATCTCGAATGTGATTATCCCATTAGCATCTGGGTTTCCGTACAACTGCGCTGCATATACGCGGCAAGATTTAGGAAACTCAGAGGCCCATGAAGGGGCTTCTTCGTATTCCTTGGTGGTAGCACTGTACTTCCAACCAAGAGTAACGCCTTGTTCGTTGTAGTAGCGTTGTTTCTTGAATGTCGGTGGGAAGGTCGGGGTTTCCATTTGTGAGAGGTGTTTGATTGATGACAAACCAACACCGTGCCAAACGAGAAACGGCGCCCCGTAGAGCGCCGTTCACTTCCGCGTTCACCTCTCACAGTTAGGCGGAGGTATCTTCTTTTACCCGAAGTCCAAGGCGCTTTACATGGCGCAGGAAAGAGCGTAGCCGAGCTTCACCGGCTTCGTTTGCGACACCCATGCCCGCATTTGTGACCGGATACATGATCTCGAATGTGATTATCCCATTAGCATCTGGGTTTCCGTACAACTGCGCTGCATATACGCGGCAAGATTTAGGAAACTCAGAGGCCCATGAAGGGGCTTCTTCGTATTCCTTGGTGGTAGCACTGTACTTCCAACCAAGAGTAACGCCTTGTTCGTTGTAGTAGCGTTGTTTCTTGAATGTCGGTGGGAAGGTCGGGGTTTCCATTTGTGAGAGGTGTTTGATTGATGACAAACCAACACCGTGCCAAACGAGAAACGGCGCCCCGTAGAGCGCCGATTCCCTTTGTGCTGCCAGCACAGGCGGCTATTGCCGTCCAGCTTGTCGCGTCGTTTCGGTCCTTCGGGGGGTATGCCTACCGATCCCGTCCGCCTAACGATGGGACAAGTATACACCAAAAGCGAAGGGGCACACACGGCGCCCCTTCTTTTGCCCGGCATGTAGCTACCACACCGGGCGCGCATGTCCTACCTATTCCGTCCGGCCCGGCGGCGAACTATGCGCTTTGTTCAAGATGCGAAGGCAACGCGAACACGGCCGCGTTGTGCGCTGAAATTCGTGGACCCATTCGGTTGCAACAACAGCGAACAGGAACAGCGGCAGCGTATTGTTGGCAATGGACACACCGCACGTAGTCACAAGGGATCGGCCCCGGTATTCCAGGCAATGAACGGGCGGGAACTTGCGGTAATATGCGCGTTGCAGCTTGCGCAACCGGACTTTT
>CAZNFJ010000053.1:0-11003 GCA_964572685.1 uncultured Legionellaceae bacterium | reverse complement strand
TATACGGTTGCGAAATGGTTTGTCCGCAACTAATGGGAAGCGCAGTATTAACTTCAGCCTGTGACCGATATTCCATGGGTGTAAAATGAGCTCGAGGGACTTTGGCTATTGCCTTTAAAACCTCTGGATTCTGAATATACGCCTCGCCAATGAGTTTTCGGTAAATATCCAAAAAAGTACTTGAAAAATTTTTTAATTGGATCATGCTATGGAGCATGAAAACATTGATTCTTACAGAAGCACAAACGAATGAGCTTAGACGAGCCCATCGTGCCGCTAAAAATAAAAAAGACGCTGATAAAATTAAAGCGGTTTATTTACTGTCGCGTGGCAAAACTCCTCAAGAAATAGCTGACGTATTGATGCTTGATACAGACACGATAGGTAATTATCGAAAGCGCTATGAAGCAGATGGTGTTTTTGGTTTATTGAAGAATAATTATTTTGGCAGCGAACCGATGCTGAGCTGTGCCGAAATCGAAGAGTTTTCAGCTCATTTAGAAACACAAACGTATTTGACAGTCGAAGCTATCGTTGAGCATGTTAAACAAGTTTATAACGTTCACTACTCTATTAGCGGAATGAGACAATTACTGCATCGCCTCAATTTTGTTTATAAAAAAGCAAAGACCATACCAGGTAAGGCTAATACCGAATTGCAAAAGGCTTATTTGATGATGTTAGAAGAGATAGTAAAAGATAAAGGCGAACATGATGCTCACTATTATCTGGACGGAGTCCATCCTCAGCATAATACACAACTGGCGTATGGCTGGATTAAAAAGGGCCAAGATAAAGTAGTGAAATCGAATTCAGGACGGCAACGAATCAATATTAACGGCGCATTAAATGCGGATACATTGGAAGTAATTATTCGCACAGATGATACGATTAACACCCAATCTACTTTGAAATTATTTGAGACTTTGGAGCAAAAGCATCCCAATGCAGAGTCAATTTTTATCACATTGGATAATGCAAAATATTACAAAAATGGATTAGTTTACGAATATTTGAAAACATCCAAAATTAGGCTACTTTTTATGCCACCGTACTCACCCAATCTTAATTTAATTGAACGTTTATGGAAGTTCATGCGTAAAACGATTTTGTATAATAAGTATTACGAAAAATTTGCTGACTTCAAAGTTGTCGTCATGCAGTTTTTTGAAAACATCGCTCAATACAATGATAAATTAAGTACATTATTGACTAAAAAATTTCAGGTTATTGGGGTATAAAGATAAAAATTGATTAATATTGGATATACAACTCAGAATAGTAGTCTATAATCCAAAGAGTGAACCTACTTTTAAGGAAAAATCATGTTAGGTACTATATTTCTTGTTTTGTTAATATTATTTTTGATCGGTGGCTTACCAACTTGGCCACATAGCAGGAACTGGGGATATACACCAGCAGGTATTATTGGAACGATTTTAGTTATTTATTTAATACTAGTACTGCTTGGGCGCATATCGATAGGTATTTAGAAGATATGTTGAATATTTTCGCGATGCTTGGTTAATGTGGCGTGTTATATAAACAGAGAATTGATTATGACTCTATTAAATTTAATTATCCTCATTGTTTTAGCGGGCGCTGTACTCGGATTAATTAATGTTTATATTCCCATGGCGTCTATGATTAAAAGTTTGTTAAATATCCTCGTATTTGTTTTACTGTTAATTTATGTGTTGCAGTTTTTTGGTGTTATTAAGATCTTATTGCCTTATCCTGTGATGTTTAACATCATTAAAGGCACCTAAATTTTAAAGTAACCGCAATTTAAAGTATTTGCTTAGGTAAATTAAAAAAATTATTGACTAAAAACTTCTAGATCCTTATCGCATTAAGACCAAAAATTGATTAGCATTGGGTATACCTTGATATTTTAATTCCTTAACCAACGTTAGAGTCATCATCTATCTACTTTTAATAACATCATCTAATGAAACCATTATAGTACAAATAGAGTCATTTTGAGTTAGATTGTTGCAACCATTCCATCAATAAAGCACGACTCTGTAATATCTTACCATCCAGAACATAATCAATGGTTTTTCGCAAGACATATTTGACTATTGCGCTATTTTGATGCTGATTTTGAATTTCAGCACCTAACCATCCTTCATGGGCTACAAAAAAACCACTATCGGGCGAAAAATTATAATAAACATTTTCCTGAAGCGGTGTATTATCAATAGCTCTGGTAAAATCAATGGCATAGCCACAATCGGCTAGAAGTTGCCATTCAAATTCACGAATCAAATGCAGTGGACAATCTTCGGAATGCTGTAAAATAGCTTCATAAAGAGAATAAATACTGAGTTCAACTTGTTCATCAAAACCACCACACAAGTGATAAATCAGCTCATTAAGATATAAACCAACAATGAGCTTTAGTCCCTTGGGCATCCAAGGAGTTGCCGAAAATTCCAGAGATTGTACATTGATAGCTTGTTTATTTTTCTTCCAAGCGCTCCAATAAGGGCAAAAAGAAAAAGGTTTTTGTACCAAGGACTTTTTTTTAGGCATACGATAAAAGCCCTTGAAATACCGAGTTGGTGTCAAGATATACACCAATAGTAAGTGATCGCGTATAGGATACTGATGAATCAAATACGCTTGCTCAGACTCAATCATCCATCCCCATCTCTTTTAAAAATCGAACATCCTCTGCCCATCCGGATTTGACTTTACAATAGCATTGTAAAAACACTTTTTTAGCCAAGCGTTTTTCCATATCCTTGCGTGCTTCGGTAGCCATCAATTTCATTCTTTCGCCTTTGGTACCAATCAACATGCGTTTATGACTTTCTTTATCCACCCAAATTAAAGCGTGAATACGCCACATTTTATTTTCTTCTTTAATAGATTCAATTTCAACTGAGGTCGAATAAGGCAACTCATCCCCAGAGTAGCGAAAAACTTTTTCACGTAAAATTTCGGATAACTGAAATTTTACGTCACGATCAGTTTGTTGATCTGCATAAAAGAAATGTGGACTTTCAGGCATCATCGGTTGAATGACTTCTAATAAGTGCTTCACTTGTGCGCCTGTTTTAGCTGATAATGGAATCATCGCATGAAAGTTATGCAAATTTTGCCAGTCTTGTAATTTTGGCAATAATTCATCCTTGTCTTTGATTTTATCAATTTTATTGACCACAAGAATACAAGGCACTTGAGGATGTGCTTTGATGGCTTTTAACACCAAATCATCATCTGCAGTCCAGCGAGTTGCATCCAAAAGCCATACAATGACATCCACATCAGCAATCGCCTCACGCGCAGCTTTATTCATCATTTTATTAAGCATTTGCTTATCCTGCCCATGAAGACCAGGTGTGTCGACAAATACGTATTGATAAGTATCTTCAGTTAAAATACCCAATACACGATGTCTTGTGGTTTGAGGCTTTCGTGAGGTAATACTCATTTTACAAGCCATGAGTTGGTTGAGTAACGTCGATTTACCCACATTTGGGCGCCCAACGAGCGCAATATAACCGCAAAAAGTTGACATAGGTTCAATTCACAAATAAAAACGATTTTAACACTCCAACTCACAAATTGAAATAAAAATAAGCAAAAATAGATGACAAATAATAAATAAATTGTATAATAACTTGCTTATCATCAAGGAAATGTCCATGCCCCGTTATTTTAACATCAAAGACCTACTCAAAGACCATGAAATTGACGATAATATTCTATTGAACAACATCCAGGAATCTGGTTGTTATGATTCAACTGATATATTTCAAATTTTACTGGAAAACAATATTCATCAAATCGAACTTCTTCAAGATGTTTCAAAAATCCTTAACGAGGAGCAAGCTCAACATTACTTTAAATCAGTGATTGAACTATTGGTGTCCCAAAATAGTTTTGACGAGGCCACTCTTGTTCAAATTATTAAGTTTAAAGAGTTTCCAAAAGTATATGTCGCGTGTCTTCAATTAAACGATTGCAAGCTATTGAATAAAGAAACGCTCAAACAAATTCTAACCCCTGAAATTGAAAAACAAGTTCAACTACTCACCAAATCTTTCCCCATCAAAAAATCATATTTATATTTTAAAAGACATTATACTTTTCCAATCAAATGGGGGTTGGGTCTTGGTCTTGGAATAAGTCTTGGTTTATATTGGCTAGCCAGTTTAAAAATCTTATGTTTTAGTGCATTAATAGCCCATCCCGTGATAGGTATTGCGCTAATTTGCAGCAGCACTGCACTTCTTTTTTTCTTTGGCAAGATTGGTCACGAAATTGCTAGCCAAACCAGACAACTGCACTGTTTATCAACATAGAGGCCTGTGGTATCATCAAACAATTATTCAATATTTCTCTATTTGATGAAATCTGAAATTTTTTTCCAAACAACACTTTTATCTTGGTATTTGCAACACGGTCGTCATGATTTACCCTGGCAACATCAAAGCCCCTATCACGTTTGGCTGTCAGAAATCATGTTACAACAAACCCAGGTCGCGACTGTTATTCCTTATTTTGAGCGCTTTATTTCTAAATTTGAAAACGTTTTCGATCTCGCCAATGCGTCACTTGATGATGTTCTACTCCATTGGGCAGGTCTTGGCTATTACCATCGTGCAAAAAATCTTTATCGCTGTGCGCAAATAATTGTGCAAGAACACCAAGGACGCTTTCCACAACATTTGGAAGCATTAATGGCCTTACCAGGTATTGGCCCTTCTACAGCTGCAGCCATTGCCAGCCAAGCTTTTAATTTACCTTATGCTATTTTGGATGGGAATGTCATGCGAGTGCTTTCACGATTTTTTGGCATAGAGGCTTCTATTCATCTCCCGACAACAAAAAAAAGCTTACAAACACTGGCCAATAATTGTATGCCCCATACACAATGTCAAGCTTACACCCAAGCCATCATGGACATGGGTGCTACTTGCTGTAAACCCAAAAACCCCAAATGTGGTGATTGTCCTCTTCATCAACAATGCTATGCCTTTCAGCATCAAAAGGTGGAAACTATTCCTTTAAAAGAAAAAAAATTGACTCGAAAAATAGTTCGTTGGGATTTCACTGCTTTTATCAATCCTCAACATGAAATCTGGTTAGAACAACGACCTAATGAAGGAATTTGGCCAAAGCTTTGGTGTTTGCCTGAAGAATGCCCAAGTGAGGTCATTGCGCATTGCTATCATGATTTGACACATATGCGCATGGATATTCACGTGAGTTTAAAGAAGGTTTGCTTGCTCAATAGAGAGGGGCGATGGGTTAGTGCTTGGGAACTTTCACAGCTGGCACTCCCCAAACCACTCACCAAACTCATTACAAAGGTTTTCCTTGCCTTAGAATCTTAAGTGCAGATACTGCATCGGCTTGTCCAGTATTGGCTGCCCTCTCAATCCAATACCAGGCTTTTTTTCGATTTTCAATCACACCTTGTCCATAATAGTACATATAGCCGACAGCATATTGCGCATCGGGCTGCCCGGCTTTGGCCTCTGGTAATAGACGAATAAAAGCTTGTCGATAATCTTGAACACGAAAACTTTCAATACCATGCTTTAAATTATAAGTATGTGTCATACATGCTTGTAAACATGCAAAACCTGCAATCAGAACCCATTTTTTTAACACCATCATACCTCCAGAATGACCACACTTTTATTGTAGAATACTATTTGTTTGTTGCAGTGGTTGATTTGAAATAAAATTTGCCGGATATTGATTCATGCGAAATTCTTGCTTGACACCGTAACGCTCAATGACCATGAACTGAGGTTCAATGGCAATGATTTTGCTCCCTCCTGGCAAATGTTCTCCTAATTTATAAATTTGAACCTGTCCACGCTCATTTAATAATAATACTTCACGCTGATCCGGGTTATTATCGAATAAAATCGCTTGAATCACCACATGTTCGGCCATAGTGGCTTTCAGAGGAGGGGTCCCCATTAAACGCTTAGCACCTAATTGTAGAGGCTCATGAGCAAGCATTGGCATATTTGCCACTTGTTTTTGGAAATCACTAAGTTGTAATGTCTCATTGATACGCTCTAGACTCCACCATAAGCTGGAAGTCAACAACCAAAAAATAATGACTCCCATCAAAAAAACAGATTGTGATGAAACATAAGCCTGCTGCCATCGCAACTCAATATCTTTAAAATAAGGACTTGAGGCAAAATGCTGGTATCGTTCAAGGATTGATCTTATTATTTTCATGGGTATAATAAACACTCTGTTTAATTTTTGGATTTCAATCTCATGTCTTTCATCTCTCAATTATTCGCTTTTTTATGCCTAACATCAAGTATTTCCGTCATGGCTTATGCGCATGATGATGTACAATATATTCTTAAAGGTATCAACCATTATCGCATGCGACATTTCCTGCTGCCATTAAAATTAGATGAACGTTTAAATCTAATTGCCATGCAACATAGCACGCATATGGCCCATCATCAAATTCCTGTAGGGCATGATGGCTTTCAAAAACGCTTTTCAAACATGAGAAGCAAAATACCTGGTATTAAACAAGCCGCTGAAAATGTCGCCGCTGGTTATAAAAACCTTGATGATGTCATTGATGGCTGGACACATAGTCCAGGACACAAACGAAATATTTTGGGCTCTTATCGACTAACAGGTATCGCGATTGCCTATGATACCCAGCATAAACCTTATTACACTCAAGTTTTTGCAAAATAATCAAAATATTGTAGGATAGTCCTTAGAATTCTTTTTTTTAAGGACGCCATTGTGTCGATCAAACCTCATTTTGACACTCGTTGTATTCATGCAGGACAAGAACCATGCCCCATAACTGGCGCCGTCATGCCCCCAATTTACACTACATCGACCTACAAACAAGAATCCCCTGCCAAGCATTTGGGTTTTGATTACTCCAGAGCTGGCAATCCGACACGTTTAGTCTATGAAAAATGCATTGCAGATTTAGAAGGCGGAAAAGCAGGTTTTGCCTTTGCTTCAGGTATGGCTGCGATTCATACTCTTACTGAGTTATTAAAAGCAGGTGATCATATCATTACAGGACACGATCTCTATGGGGGCACTTATCGATTATTCAGCAAAGTGAAAACCAACTTAAGCTTCACGCCAGTTGATACTTCCTCCCTCAGCCATATTCAACAAGCTCTTCGTCCTGAAACCAAAATGATTTGGTTAGAATCCCCTTCAAATCCGCTTTTACAATTAAGTCCCATTGAAGAAATTGCCCATTGGGCAAAAAAGAATAATATTTTATGTGTCGTTGATAACACTTTTGCCTCCCCTTGGATTCAAAACCCACTGATGATGGGATGTGATATTGTGATGCATTCTGCCACCAAATATCTGAATGGCCATTCAGATGTGATTGGAGGAGTTGTGATTGTCGGTGATAATGCAGAACTGATTGAAAGTATCTATTTTTTACAAAAAAGCTGTGGTGCAATTGCTAGTCCTTTTGATAGCTATATGGTTTTAAGAAGCCTTAAAACCCTTCCTCTTCGCATGCAAAGACATTGCGAAAACGCCAACCATCTTGCTCATTGGCTTGAAAACCACCCTCAGGTTGAAAAAGTTATTTACCCTGGATTAGAAAGCCACCCTCAACATCACTTGGCTAAAAATCAAATGCGTGATTTTGGAGGGATGATAAGCCTTATTCTCAAAGGCACACTTGAACAAAGCAAACAATTTCTTTGTGACTGTCAGCTGTTTACCCTAGCTGAAAGTTTAGGTGGTGTTGAGAGTTTAATTGAGCATCCTGCAAGCATGACCCATGCCTCGATTCCCGATGACATCCGACGAAAAAATGGCATCCATGATGCATTGATTCGTTTATCCGTTGGTGTCGAGCATATTGATGATCTTAAAGACGATTTAACACAAGCATTTGATAAAATGACTTAAAATAGGCTCTGTTAGAGCCATTAAACATTGTATGAATGATGAACATCCGTTGAAGAATTCGTCATCCAGTTATGGCTTGCAATCATTCCAAAAATGAAGGTACTTAATAAACGTGTCGGTAAGGAAATCAAAGTCAACGACAATAATAAACTAAAATGTATAACATACAAACATAATTCAAATAAATGGCTAATCCAATCTAGGGCCTGTCCAAGTAAAGCATCATTTGATCTTCTTGAAGATAAAAAAGGAATCAGGAGTGAAACAATCCGGATAGAATTATTAAAAAATTGTTTCAAGTTATCCCTATATGTGTCAACGGATGGGGATGCAATGGGCGTAATTAATAATTTTGTTGCATGAAATACAAAAGATTTAAAATAATAAAAATTAAAAATATCGCTAGAAAAATAAGATAAAGAGTATATATAATGACTCATACTACAATCATCAAAGTTTTCAATTTGTTTAAAATCAATCATCACTGACTCCAAAATCATAAAAAAAACTAATTATATCATTTTTTTTCAATACGTCAATTATTTGGTCGTGTTAGGTTAAAAATAAGCCATAGAATAGTGGATGAATCTCCTCATAGATGATTGGCTGCACCTTGGTAATTAAGCATCCAACCAACATGACTCATGCCTCGATTTCCGATGACATTCATGCTGCCTTAATTCATTGAGTATATCCAAGACCTCAATACAGTTTAGTGAGGTCCGTTTTGAATCACGCTTTGAGAACATGATATCTGATGCCCTGTATTTGAAGAAGAAAAAAAACTTTGTTCAGCTAAGGATGATGAGGCAGATATCGATGCAGGCAGGCTCGTTGAAGTGCTGATATCGGCAGGAATTAGTGCCTCACTGACATCTTGCTCTGCTAATGAAGTGGTGCTTTCAGCGCTTTGATACCGCCTGACCTCAGTTTGAATCAAAGATTGAATTTGTTGAGTGATAGCAAGAGATTCACGCTTAAATAACGAATGACTGAATTGACGTTCAAATTGAATGTAGTTCATGAAAGACTCTTGCTCCAAACCTGAGCACGATTCAAGCAAGAAGGTATTGGTCTCTCCTTCTTTTTTGTCAAATTCTCGAAATATAGCGTTCTTTAACGCTTGCTCGGCACTAATTCGTTTAAAGGGATTAAATTCTAGTAGTTGGCGGAGTAGAATAAAGAAACCCATATCCAATGTTTCAAATATTTTAGGAAATTCCCCCTCTCCATTTGTGGTACTTTTAAGTTTCAACTTATTTTTACAATCATCCAGCCAGGTATTTTCTTCTAGACGAGGAAATCCCATTAATTTAAAAATTAAGGATAATACCTCTTTTTGGTTGTGTCCCGGAAAAACAGGTCGACCTAATAATAACTCTGCCAATATACACCCAATACTCCAAATATCTGTCGGCGCTTCCCCGCCTCTTGGGGATATCAGAATAACCTCAGGACTGCGATACCAGCGAGTTACCACGTAATTTGTTAAATTATTTTCTGCTTGTGCACCCTGGGTTGTTTCACAATCAACAATGGCCCGAGCCAATCCAAAATCACAAATTTTAATATGACAATCACGATTTACTAAAATATTACTTGGTTTTAAATCACGATGCACAAGTTTTGCCGAATGAATATGCTCAATACCATACAAGATTTGATGTATAAAATAACGTATATGTTCAATAGTCAGCCGTTGTTGAGAACGGATAACCTTATGCAAATCAGTATCATAGCATTCAAAAACCAAATAAATATGATGATTTGAAATCTCAACATGGTCCAATGTGACAATATTAGAATGCCCCTTGAGCACTCGCAATATGGAAATCTCTCTGTACAAACTCAAAAAATCTGCATCAGATTCCACAAAAGACATTTTTTTTATAGCCGCTTTTTTTTGCGTAAGAGGATCAATCGCTTCATGAACGATACCATAACTACCGCTACCCAATTTTTTGGGCGTTAGGTGGTAATTTAATATACAAGACGATTCTGAAAACATAAAATATACAATCAATATTGGATGGCATTATCACTTAATCATCGACATAATCAAAAAAATAAAGGCGATTATTCGAGAGAAGCATTTTCTAATTTTTATAAAAATAGATACGAGCTTATTTAACTAAAAAATAATTTTTCATATATAAACATCAAATTCAATCAAAGGTACAATATTTTAAACAAATTAACAACCATTGACTCCTGTAAATTAAAAAATAATTTATACTCGATGATCAAGTTTTTAAATTTGCAAAATCAGCCGCATTCTGATCTATCCCGCTTTTCTGTACTTTAATGAACTCGTTGGCTCAAGCCGGCCAAGATTTCGATGATTAAGGTGTTTTTTTGAGGGAACAAGAGGAACAACATTTTTTATTTGTTCTCGACATTCTGACAGATTTTTTACAGGGTTATCTGATTTGATAATTTGCTCAATAAAAATCATAATCGCGTCAAAACAAATATGATCTCGTAGGCTCCCCACAGTCAATGCAGGGAGGTTGTGATTTAATAAGGCTTTCTGTTCAGGATGAAAGAGCAAACCATAGTCAGTCAGCAGGCTCAAGATCAAACCTCGGTTCGACCCGTCAATACCGGGCTGCTTGGCCATTTGGCACCACCCCTCATACTGCTTCCAGTCTGAGAAAAACACCTGTCGGGTAAAGAACTGGCGCGGTATCTCTTTAGGACCCGTTTCCAGTGCCTCCCCTTAAGAACTGCTCGTGATGTTTTCCATCAAGCAGCTCACCCAGTAGTTTTCTTCAAAAGGGTTATGTATCCTGTTGAGCTGGCAGCCACTTTCATGATCCCTTGCCTAGACCAGGTAGTGGGTGGATTTTCCAGTCCCAATATAACCCGAGTACATCGTAGAGGTATTCATTACTCCATCTCCGCCACCCAACACTCGTCTTTCTTCTGCGCTTACGTCGCGTGAGCAACGTGCGTATCTTCATTTCTAGATAATCTCGCACTTCGCTAAATGCACGGCTAGAGTTGCCAACTCGAAAATAAATAACCCATCCACCAACTACTGAAAACTCCCCAAAAAATCAAAAGTCATAGCATATGCCACCAAAGGTATA
>CAZNFJ010000052.1:0-11367 GCA_964572685.1 uncultured Legionellaceae bacterium | reverse complement strand
ACGTACGGTTCTAAGAGGGGTCCACTGGGGTAACCTGGTGGGTCTACTCACATGAGCGTGTCTTAAACATTAACGCATTGAATAAATCATATATATAAGTTATATTTTCGTTTTAATCATTCACTATAAAAGGAATACGATGTTACTTCGTTTCTTTAATAACACGACCACAATGAAGCCTGAATCTAGTACCGCACCAATATCTATTGAAGAGTTGGATGATGCCGGTTTTCTTGTGATTGATATCCCTGATTTTGATTATAGCAGTGAAGAGGGGGATGCTGTGGAAGCTTCTGTGACGCATGTGCAAATTGAACCTCAGCTGTATCAACCGACAAAAGAAGAAGCCGTTGCTCCAATAGAAAATCAGCTTTATCAGCAGACGAATGAAGAACCAAACACTCGAATTGAAAAAAGTTCAAGAAGACTATGTTGGGAACATCAACATAAAAAAATTGCAGCCATCGTTCATGATGAAAGCGGTCAAGTTATTGAAATTCGCCGCGTTAATCAGGGTAAGCAATTGGCTTTTTGGGATGATCAAAAAAATACCCAGGTATATGTTTATCGAAAAGCAAACACCCAAGAAATAGAAACAAAAGACAAGGGTGTGTTGAGAATGCATAAATAAATGAGCACTCATTAGAGTGCTTTTTTTAACGATGTCGAGACAAACCTAATAATTCACGCATTTTCGCTTGAATCATATCAATGGCAATACGATTTTCACCACCGCGAGGGACGATGATATCGGCATAACGGCTGGATGGTTCAATGAATTGTAGGTACATGGGACGAACGGTGGTTTCATATTGACGAAGCACGGATTCGAAAGAGCGTTGTCTTTCCACCACATCTCGCATTAAACGACGAGATAAACAGATATCCAATGGAGTTGACATAAAAATACGAATATCCATCAATTCACGTAGCTTGGATTCTGTAAATAATAAAATGCCTTCTAAAACAATAATACGATGCGCACCAATGGTTTTGGTTTCTTGTAATCGAATGTGTTTTGAGTAGGAGTAAATGGGAACTTCAATACTTTTACCTTGAGACAAGTCACTCAAATGTTGACAAAGTAACTCATGATCAAATGCATCAGGATGGTCATAGTTGATTTTTTCTCTTTCATTCATTGATAGATGACTATTATCTTTGTAATAAGCATCTTCTGAAATCACAACCACTTGATCAGAACCGAGTTCATTGACAATGGTATTCGCTAGAAGACTTTTTCCAGATGCAGAGGGGCCGGCGATGCCAAGAATGATGGTATTGTTTTGCATAATGATCACAATAAATTATTTGTTCAGATAGTAATTGTTTTTTACTCTTTTTTCAATATTATTTTGCATGATTTTTTGATTTTTTGAGTAGAACATAGAGTGCACCCGTGCCGCCATGTTTGGCATGCGCCGAGTGCATGGCTAAAATAGCAGGGTAATGACGTAACCAAAGGTAAAGATGTGTTTTTAAAATAGGCGCTTCACCGTGCTTGCTGCCCTTACCATGAATGATGAGTAAATTTCTTAAACCATGGCATTTGGCATGTTCTAAATAGCGATGCAATCGGTCTTGTGCTTCAAATCGTTCCACGCCATGTAAGTCAATGCGTGAATCAATTTTAATTTGTCCTTTTTTAAGTCTTTGTTGATGCTCTAGTGACAAATGCTCCATTTGATATTGTAGAACCGATTCACTGGTTATTGGTGTATCTAAATCTTCACTATAGTGAATGCTAACACCCACTTGAAAAGGTTTATAGGATTTTTGTTTCCTTATTAGCGAAAGAGACTCTTTATCGAGATTATCTTGTGCAGCAGGGGCCTGTGTTTCAATGACTTTAACTGGCGTCGTTGAAGTGATTTTTGGGATAACGGGTGTGATGGTTTTTCTTTTTTTGAGGGGCTTCACATCACACATCAAGCTTCGAAACAAGGTATCATTTTTATTGTTGGACATGTTCAAGCCCCTTGTAATGTGAAAAAAAATAAATCAATGCTAGTAAATTGTTGACGATTGTGATATCAGTATGCAACTTAATTTATTCTAATGGTTTTTTATGAAGAAAAGAATAACGCCTTATCAAGAAATCGTCGCTTTAGAAGATTATCAAGCCGCTTGTCGAGAGTTATCAACGATCTTGGATATTTATAGATTTTCTGTTTCATTGGCCGCGCACAAGGATATTTATTTTGGACATGGAACGGATAATGCTGCAGATGAGTGTTCTTTTTTAATTTTGGGCTCTCTCGGTTTGTCTTGTGATTTTCCAGAAAATCTATGGGGCGCTTCATTGACTACTTGTGAAAAAGATATGTTGGCGAGTCAACTTTATAAAAGAATGGAGCAGCAGATTCCAGTTCCTTACTTGATTCAAAAAGCGTATTTTTGTGGTCTACCATTTTATGTCGATGAAAACGTTCTAATTCCTCGTTCACCAATTGCAGAATTGATTGAAAATCGTTTTTCCCCCTGGATTGAGGCTGAGCGGGTGCACATGATCCTTGATTTATGTACTGGAAGTGGTTGTATTGCTGCCGCTTTGAGTGTGGCTTTTCCAGATGCAACGGTCGATGCGGTCGATATTGACGAAAAGGCACTTGAAATAGCCCAAAAAAATATTATTGATTTGGATTTGGAAGACTGCGTCTTTTTATTTCAATCGGATGGCATGGATAATCTCGATGATGCGAAATATGATCTGATTGTCAGCAATCCACCGTATGTCAGTTACGAAGAAATGCAAACGCTTCCCAAAGAATATCTTCATGAGCCTAAACATGCGTTAGAGGCTGATGATAAAGGACTTGCTTTGGTTCATCGTATTTTAAAAGACTCAGCCCATCGTTTAAAGCCAGGTGGCATTTTAGTCGTTGAGGTTGGAAATAGTTATCCTCAACTGATGGATAGATATCCCGATATGCCTTTTATTTGGCTTGAATTTGAGCGAGGCGGGCATGGAGTGTTCTTATTAACCGCAGAAAATTTGCAAGCTTATTATAATCTTTGATACAGTGAAAAAAGTGATTGTTTGAAGGAGCCATCGTGAGAGAAAGAAGACGAGTTGCTGTTGTAGGTGCAACAGGAGTAGTTGGACAAACCATCTTGCAAGTGATGCATGAAAGAAAATTTCCTGCCAAAGAAGTGATTCCCTTAGCCAGTGCAAAATCAGTAGGCAAAATGGTCTCCTATGGTTTTGAGGAATTAGAGGTTGAGGATTTGGCTAAGTTTGATTTTAAAGGCATTGATATTGCTTTATTTTCTGCTGGCGGTGAAATCTCTAAACAATATGCTCCCATTGCAGCACAAGCAGGGTGTGTGGTGATTGATAATACATCTTGTTTTCGCTATGAAGACGATATTCCTTTGGTCGTTCCTGAAGTCAATCCACATGCGATCGCCCAATACAAAAAACGAGGCATTATTGCCAATCCCAACTGTTCAACCATTCAAATGGTTGTGGCTTTAAAGCCTATTTATGATGCAGTGGGTATTGAACGAATTAATGTTGCGACTTATCAAGCTGTTTCCGGTACGGGTCAAAAAGCCATTCGAGAGCTGATTGATCAGTTGTCGGCACTTTTAAATGGTCGTTCGATTCCTCCAGAAGTTTATCCACATCAAATTGCCTTTAATGTGATTCCTCAAATTGATGAATTTCAGGAAAATGGCTATACCAAAGAAGAAATGAAAATGGTTTGGGAAACCAGAAAAATTTTCGAGGATGATACTATTCTAGTTAATCCAACTGCTGTCAGGGTACCGGTTATTTATGGGCATTCTGAAGCCATTCATTTGGAGCTCAAAGCGCCACTTCAAGTCGCTGATGCCAAAGCATTATTAGAAAAAGCCCCCGGTGTGATTGTATTTGACGAGCCAGAAAAGAAACAATACCCCATGCCTTTGGTGCATGCCACAGGGCATGATGAAGTTTATGTAGGGCGCATTCGACAAGATATTTCTCATCCTCGAGGCTTGAACTTATGGGTGGTTGCAGATAATACTCGAAAAGGTGCTGCGACAAATGCCGTACAAATTGCAGAAATTCTGCATCAAAATCATTTGTGATGTATAATAGAATTATGCACTCGTGTTGAAATGGATGCTTATGTCTAAAAATACGCCCAGTCATTTATCATCATTAGCTAAAATGATGAGTATATTAAAAGAGAAAACAACGCAAACGTCCCAATCCATGATAGAGGCTGTTACCAGCCTCCCAACAAAAATGGGATGGAAGACGCCGCCATCTCGATATGCACAAGAGACACGTTCTATGGACAATGCCAGACGCGATTTAGAGCAATCTGGACATCGTAAATTGGGCGTGAAAGTGCATGCGCTCGAACGAATCGCTGATGAACAACCTTCAGCTGAAGCGGGTCTTGAGGTGCAAAGCACTATCGAAATAAATCCTTTATTGGCCGATAATCAGCGATTTGATGGTATCGATCCGACGGTCAATCCAGAACCTGCGTTGAATACCGATGCCAGAAGAGAATTTGATAATGAACGGCGCGAGCAGGAGTTAGAAAAGCAATTGCGTTTAGGTAATATGCCACAAATGGGTCGACAATTTAATCCAAGACCAGAGAGACGTTAAACCATGACGATTGCCAATGATATCATTCACGGACGGATACCTGCATTTGCTGCCTATCTTCAATCGGGTGAGTCACTGGATGATATTGATGAATATGGTTTCACACCGCTCATCGAGTCCGTATTGGCGCAACGACTGGATATCATGAAACAACTGGTTGAGTTTGGTGTGAATGTCAACAAGCCTGATATGGCAGGGCGCACCGCTTTACAATGGGCAGTTGATAACCAATTGTTTGAGATGTCCGAATTTTTACTCGAGCATGGCGCAAATCCCAATGCATTTACGCGTCAAGGCTTTAGTGCTTTGGTGTATCCCATATTGCGTCATGATGAAAAATTTAAAAGATTGCTGATTCAACATGGGGCAAGTATTGTTTTTGCGCAAGATTTTATTGCTGCTAAATTATTGGGTCACCGTTTTTCTTTAAAAGGAACCGTCGATGTCGTGACACCGCTTGGTGAAATGATGGAAGTTTTTTATGAGGGTTTTGTATTAGAGTTTACAGTGGCCACCTTAGAAAATTCCCTCGGACGTTTTATGCAACATTTTGCAGCACGTCGTTGGAAATCAGAGTTACCCTTGGCAAAAAAAATTTTAGAGGCTTTTCAACACGCCGATCAATTGCTTACCTTACAACGCATGGTTCAAAGCAATCGTCGATATCATGATGAGTTGGCTCAAATCAGTGAAGCACCACTGTGGATTTTACCTGCAGCAAGCTCAGGACATGCCATGGGCTTTATACGTTATCAAAATTGGTTTGCAAAAATTGATCGGGGCGAAAATAGTTTGAGAGAAGGGAGTATTAATATTTATGAAATTCATAATACGCACGTGATCAATGCACAATTTTTAGATGATTTTATTTTTAGGAGACAGCCTAGAAACTATTTTCATGAAATCATTAATCATATTCTTGGCTTAAAAAAAATAGCTACTTTGCCGATGTCCTCACAAATCACAGGCAATTGCTCATGGGCTAACATGGAAGCATGTATTGCTGTTTCTCATTGGATGCTTAGTGTGTATCCAGAACCCAATTTAGAACAAAGAGAAACCGGCGCTTTTTATATGGCGTGGTTACGATGGGACCAAGATAGAAGCATTGAAGAATTGATTGCGGCTTATCAAACAGCAGATAAACTGAGAAAAGCGAGTATGATTTCAATGCTGTGTGGAGTTTTATTCCAACATCTCGAGTCGGATAAAATACGCGATGTACCAAGAGCAGAAAAAATACTCAATACGATTCTAAGCTCTGAATATGTGTATGTACTGCAATCTTATTTGGATGTTTATTGTGATGTCAATCGACAGACTGCCCATGGTCAAAATTTATTACAACTCATGGACAGTTGTGGTTATGATCCATATCAATTGGGGTTAAGCTTACCACAACCTAAATAGGGTCATGCCTGGGCAGCAGCTGGTGCTTTCCTCTATTTCAATTTCTATTTCTTTTTCTTTTGCATCATTTTTTTCACTTTCTGGTGGGTTGACCTTGGTTGATGAGAAAAAACTGTCAGATTGGTATGAGTGAATGCTTGTCTCTGCCTCTGCCTCTGCCTTTTTCTTAAAAAGATACTTTAAAAAAAATTCATCTTCTTCAGGGCTCAAAAAGTTTTCGCTCTCAAAGCTATTGGTATCCTCATCCGAATCTGAATCCGAACAAATAAAATTATCAACCGATGGGGTGAGTGTGGAGATATATAAGCTTGATTGAGAGGAATATTCTGAAATGGTGCCCGTTTCGGTATTGTTGGGACCTTTTTTTTCGGAATGAAGGGGTATGAGTTCTTCTAAACTAGTATATGACATAGGATATTCATTGAAATGAAGAAAAAGGTATTTTTTCATAAAAACGATGAAGAATCAAAATGAAATAATGCATTTCATGAATAAATAAAGTGTAGACGTTTAGATTTTTTCTGATGTTAGCTATTAATTTTGACTCAAAGACAAGACTAGCTCGTAAATTCAGAGGGATTATTTTTAGAAACATATTGTTTTTTAATAGATGTTTTTCGATGATTGAGGTTATAATTTGTTTCATGTAAGATCTTAAACATCATTTACAAGGAGTTGTATCGTGCCTTTTTTCATTCCCGCTGCAATGATTATTCCTTTATTAGCCAAAACCACCGCAGAGGTGAGTGGGTGGCTGATTTTAGAGTACTGTGCTGTCGGTTCGGTTGGAACCGCCGGAATTCTTTACTATGCAGGTGCTTTTAATAAGCCGCAGAGATTTACCCCGCTTCAAATCGATGAAACACCTTTACAGCAAGTTTCTTTGTCCATTCAAAATGCGATTCTTCGAACCAATGAAAGTGTTTTACAACTTTGTAAAATCTTAAGTGAGGTGAAAGAGCATACTCACCAGATATGTGCTGATGACAAAGTGACAGATGAGGTATGCCAACATATTCGCCTTCATTTAAAAGATATTGGAAGCAGTATGGATTCGATTCGTCAATTATTCCAAGAACTAAAGGCGGTTTCAGCGCAGGATGGTATTGCATTTTCTCAAACAGTCATGCAAATCAAAGTCCTTGAAAAAACCTTAGAGGTCGTTCAATCTCAATCATTAGAAAAAATTGAAGAACTTGAAGAAGAACTGAAGGCAAAAGATACAAGCATTCAAAATTTTTTTGAGATGAATCAAATTTTAAAAGATAAACTTTCGAGTTTAACACCGCCGACATTATCAAACAGGTAGATAGGCATGATAAATGATTATGAAATTTTTAAGATATTGGGTTTGAAGCAACTGAAAAATATTTTTAGTTTATCTAAGCCTACAATGACGCAGGTAGATAAATTAAAGGTTCGATACTATCAGCAAACCACGTTTTTAGATAAGTTAGCGAGATTTTATGGGGAGCAACATGAGATTTTTAAGCTTTTGTTAAAATATTTTTCAATTGGATTCAGTGTTTTATCTTTTTTTTGTTTGGGTGCGACTGTCTCATTGGGCATGATAATTTTTACGGCCTTGCTTTTTTTTCTGGAAGAGCATTTTGAACTGATGGAGACACGATTTTCTCAGTTATCCGAAGATTTAAATGTTTCGGAGAAACAACTTCAAGAGGCGTTTGTTCAAAATGCAGATTTAGAAAGTCAGTTATCAAGTGCTTTGCAAAAAAACCAAGAAGCAGGCGATGAATTGGGCGAAATCAAAGAAGAAGTGGTGCGTTTACGTGAACAAATTTTTGAAAAAGAGCAGGTGATTGAAAAGAGTAAGGGGGTTTTTTCTGATTCCACCCATGAAATTCAAGCATTGGTTTCTGAGATGAGAGACATGAAGACAAACCTATCTGAAAGGGCTCGTCAGTTTTCAGAGCAAGTCGCATCAACTGAAAAAAAGATGAAAGGGCTCTTTGACAAAGGTGCTGGAGAATCCAATAAATTAAAAGAATCCAGGGCCTTTCGAGAGCGAATGGATCGGTACTTGGAGGAAAATTTTTTGTTATAGGTTTAAAAATTTTATTTAGATAAATTACTGTGATCACCGAGGTAATCTGCTAGAGTAAGTACTAAGCGATTTTGTACTAATCTATGATTTTTATACCTATCCAAAAAGATTTATCTGAATCAATTTGATAATTAATTAAACATGGCCTACACTTAAATTGTAAATAATTTGTTAGGAGATGATTTATGTGTAACTATCTAGTAATTGTGTTATCTTTAATTTTTTCCGTGTCTTGCTTTGCATCAAATGGCATTAATAGCTATATGAAAATGCAAGGTCAGCAGTCTAGTACGACATGCACCCCAGGAAAACCCTGCTAATTTTTAATTAAAGCATTCTTGTGTAATATGAGAATGCTTTAAGAATTATGATTAGTTATTGTTGATTCTTGTTGCATATTTTCATTATTTCTGCGATTAAAAAAATTCAAAAATTTACTTTTTAAACAATTTTTATCAGTAAAATTAAGGCGTCTTATCGAATAATTTGAGACACTGTTTTCATTGATAAAACTTGAATGGAAAGCCAATATATTCGTTAAAATCAAAATGATAAAATAACATGAGTTATTTAAATAATCAGTTTTTGAGGGCGTGAGATTTCGAAACATGATGAATGACAACGGCATATAAATAGAGTTAAAAAAAATCCATGCATCAAAAATTGAATATGTTATTCCATTTGATATATTTGAAATATATTGGCCGATTAGTTTAATATTCGGAGAATTAAATGGGTTCAATAATATTTGCGCAGAAAATAAAATACTAAAATCTAGCCAAAAAAAAGCATTCATAATTGAAATATATTCTTGAGCAGCTTGATCGTCATTGTTAAAATAAAAAGGTATGTTAGTTAAAAACGAAGAGCCTACTGATAATAGATTCTGGTTGAACGACGTCCAACTAAAAGCATGGTAAAAATGTTTTAGGTACGAAAAACTATTAATATTTATGTAATCATTATGATGTGATTTTTTTTGTTCTTTTAATCCAAAATATAATGAAGTAATTATTAATATTGGACCGGAATATATCATTAAATTAATTGTTGTATCTATTGACATATTAGGTACTAAAAGAATTGAATAGTTGTAAAGTCGATAGATGTTGCCTACGAATTTATGGAGCACATTACAATATTTTTGGAGAATATTGCTTACAAACTTATGTTCAAGTATTGGTAATTGCAGAATTAAAAAAGATGAAAACATCAAAGAAACTGAAAAAATTAACAAATAATTTATGAATTTATAATAAATATCAGCATAACTGAGACTATTGTTTTTTTCAAAAAAAGAATACAAATAATAAACTAATAATTGTGAACACCAGTTTGTATACCCGGCTATTTGAGAAGCAATTCTTATATCTTTAATAATTTTTTTTTGAAAAAACTCTAGCATCAGCTTTTCAGTATCATCTTTTCTAGGCGGGTACTGATAGTCTCTGGATGGGTATCCTAAATTTTTTAATGGTTTATAGTAGAGTTGAAAAACATGTCCCCAGAATTTCAAATAGACTTCTTCATTAATGGAGTAGCCAATGACAGTTCTACCATAAGGGGATTTAATTAATGCTATTTCTAGGTTTCGCCATTGTTCAATGGAAAGCCTATCATTGATATTGGTTTTTTTCTTGGCGTCGACTAGTTCATCATAAGAAAGATGTGCTTCTTCATCAAATCTGAGGTTTCTTGCTTCTTCAATGAATTCCCCAAGGCCTAGGTTTTGTAGTTCATCAATGGATAAAACAACTGTTATTTTTTTTAGTTCATAATCATATTGTTGTAAGCCAATAGGGGTGATAAAGCTCCAGTTAATATCATGAATAATACAATGAGTAATCTCTTCTTCGGGAGACAAATGAATTTCAAATGTTGGACGAATTCTATCGGCAATGGAGTTGTTTTGGGGTATTGCTGCTTCATTAAAGGATTCTAAAAGATTCACTGCTCTAGATTGATGAAGTGGATTTTCAGTCACGATGATATCTGAGGTGTCAGCTTCGGGGCTAGATGCTGGAGTTGTTGACGCGGTGGTTATGGTTTCATCGGTCATTGATTTTGGACTTTCGTCAAGGGTAACGACATGTTTTGTGGGTCGCAACTCAAGTTCTTTTGGATTCATAACATACACTCAGACTATAAAAATTGATAAATTGTTTATAATTTTATCATTTTAAAGTCAAATGTTCAAATTTTATTTGGGTTGGTGGTGCTTCAATATCAAATCTTCAAGTGCATCTTTATCAGGACCGACTGGAATGCTACCTGTCTGGTCATAAAGTTGCAGAACTTGTCCGTGTATATGGAAGTGTCAAACTAAGACGTGCAACAGGGCAACCGCATCTTAATTTAAACCTTTTATGAGGGTTGTGCGTACATCATCATTAAGCGCAGCCATATGTCTCTTACGTTTGACACTTGCATCAATAGAAGTATTACGACGAATAATGTTAAGTGCAATATGTCTGAAAATGGCGTAATTCTCAGGAGCGGCCTCTTTTCGAATTCTAGACTCATCTTCTCGAAATGTAACGTCTAGCGTCAATGGCACTAACTTAAGAAATTTTTCGTAATATAATCATACGGTTGTGTTGAACGCGTCACCTATTGTGTTTAATATTGATTTTCCAAAAAAATAATAAATGCAAAGGATCCGCGTTGTGAATATTTGTACCAGTTTTTTGAGTCAAAGTCATCAGACAAGCATCATTTCTCAGATAAAAAATACAGTTGATTTACCATTCAAGCAGATGTTGCCAGTGGAGGATATCCATCAACACCTAAGTCGCCCGAAAGAACGAAAACGAGTTTTCACTCCTGCTGTAACATTATGGACATTTTTGTCTCAAGTTTTGGATGATGATCAATCGCAACAAGCGGCCGTTTCACGCGTTATTGCAGCCAAGATTGTGCAAAAAGAGCACATTCCATCAGCAAACACGTCTGCTTATAGCAAAGCGCGCTCGCGTATACCCGAAAAAGGTTTGCGCTCTATAGCTCAAACTCATGCAAAAAATATCGCCTCTCTTGCACCACAAGCATGGTTATGGAAAAACAAGTATCCTGTTAAATTGGTAGATGGTTCAACCTTAACCATGCCTGATACTCAAGAAAATCAAGCGGCTTATCCTCAAATGAAATCACAAAAAGCAGGCGTTGGCTTTCCTATCATGCGCATCGTTGCTTTGATTGATTATACGACAGGTGTTTTATTAGATGTATACGTCTCGCCAATGAGTTTTCGGTAAATATCTAAAAAAGTACTTGAAAAAAA
>CAZNFJ010000051.1:0-11486 GCA_964572685.1 uncultured Legionellaceae bacterium | reverse complement strand
TTATTTATTGATTCAATTCGCCGTCGCAAGCAAATTTGATCATAAATTACAAAGATTGTCGATCTTTTTTTAAAAGGTTCAGCACCTCATAAAATCATGCGCTTTTTTGAATTTTGCAAGAGGCTCTATAGTAAAATTTATGGGTGCCTAATTTTAACCTGCGAATAAATTAATCACTCATGGTTTTTTTTATTACATCGCAGAATATTCATGAAATCTAAAATATATTTTATGAATAAATATTAAAATGCCAATCCAAAGCTTAAAATTAAAGCAACTAGTGTTGTTTCCCTAATAACACAAAAGTAGATGCGTGCTAGCTTTCTAATTCATTGTTCAAACACTTAATCTTTTCTTAAGCCTTTTGATGTATAATTTAAATACACTTAGATTTCTGATATACTACTTTAATTGTTTAAACAGCTAGGATGGATTTGATGAATGAACTTATAGAAGTGAGTACAGGTAAAGGTACAGGTAAAAAAATATTATCACCTATTGAAAAATTACCCACTGAGCTTCATCATTACACCATATTCAACCACCTTCCAGACGAAGATTTATATCGTCTTTCACAGACATCACCTGCAATGTATGCTGAGTGTAAAGCGCCCTTACAAGAAAGAGCAATGAAAAAACTTTTATTTTACGTCGTGAGAGCTGAAGAAGCACTAGCACTTAAAATGATTCGTGCTAATCTAAAATTTTTGCTTCATACCTCTGGAGCCACCGACTACTCAAACCGCACCTACAGGGGCTACACACCTTTTCAAGCTGCTTTGCTTTGCCACGATGTCAGGTTGTGGAAAAAGATGGAACCTTACTTTGATGGCCTACCTGATGGACAAACAGAAAAGGCAAAACAATTTAACGAACTATTTCCAGAAGGCATACCTCAGGGAACACCTTATGATTTTAGCGTCCTGATTCAAACCATTACCACTAGTTCAGCGGCCGATATTGATGCAGCCCTTGAAAAGACACAAAATGACACAGCGATATGCAATGCGCTTAATCACTTCAGAGGCGACTTTAAAGCTTTGGCAATGCAAGAAACGTTTTTTAATCCATTACACTTAATTAGGGCACTCAAGGTCTATAATGAGCAGTTTGATAACTGGTCGTGGGCGAAACGTGATTTATTCTGGCGGCAGGTTATCGGTTATACCCAACGCTTCCTCCCGGCGTGCCTTGCACAAGCGGTTGTTCAGGGTCTCTACTCTATTGTCGAAGAACAACAGCCGGTCGGGCGTTCATTAAAGTTCAAATATGATAGTGGCTCTTATTTCCCGTTGGTTGATTCATCTGGCCTCGGTTTTGATTTTGCTATGGGGGCATGCGGCGCCGTGGGGGTAGGGCGGACCGGGTCGGGACGCCGTGGTCGCGCGTTGCTTTGACAAACTATGTAGAGCAAATACATCAGAACTACGTCGACTTGAGTGCCGCGTGCAGGGTGCCGGAGAGTCCATTACGGACAACGATACGCTGACATCACGGTCGTGGTGTACGATTTCTTAATAGCATACTGCTCAAGTAGATCTTGGGCAAACGTCACAAGACGTTTATCCCAGCACGTCTCCTGATACAGGATTAAGAGTTCCTCATAAGTCCAAGTGTCTGAAGTATTTACCCACCAAAGGACAAAGCGATGCAAGTAGCGTCTAATCGATTGGATAGAGAATCCATCGTGGACCATCTGCTTGATTTGCTCGCGTGCTTTCCGAAATGTTCTTGGGTGCGGAACAATGCGTATTGGCTCAGGCGGCGAATGCGAAAAAATGGTCTCCCCCCCCCCATTGTGGGTGATAATTGGCCAGAACAAGAAAGTTCTGAAAACGCATTCTTCGCCTGTGTCCTGTTGGTGTTATCTACCGGTTGCGTCGGCAGATAGTCGATACCAAGAAAATGAAAGCCTTTTTCGATGCTGCCCATGCGTGATTTCTTGCGCGAAAGACGCAACTGTCTTTCATGCAATATCCGCATCATGCGTTGACGACAACGGTTCATCTGCCGCTTTGTTTTACACAAGATAACGATATCATCCTGATAGCGCAGATAAGTCACATCCTTGTTGTCAAATGCATCATCGAGCGGTTTTAAATAAAGACCACTGAAAAATTGTGATAAAGGACCACGAAGTGCAATACCAGTCCTTGGATTTTGATAGCCTCTCGGCGTTTCAATGGGATTGGTGATAATGTTTGTCAACATTGCTTGTACTTTCGGATCATCATAATAGGTTTTAACATCTTGTATCAGCTTGTGATGAGGAATGGATTTGTAAAAGGATTTAATGTCGGCACGAATCACATAGGCTGGCTTTTCATCAGAGAGCACCTGCCTGATACGTTGGGTAGCGTATTTTACTCCTGTAGGTCCAGATAAATGATAACAATTTCGATTCATCACATGGGGAAACGTTGTCTTTAATTGCTTAAGCAGAATATGCTGGAAAATACGGTCTGATAAATGAAGCTGGTCTATGGTTTCATCTTTGAAGTGAATGCGTCTCAAATGGCGCGGAGTATAATGACCTTCTACCATCGCTTGCGCGCCTTGTGGAAGCCAATCATTGATTTCTCGTGCCAGCCAATGAATCTCGTGATTATGATGGGCGTGAACTTTCCGTTTGTGAATGGTCGCAAACAGTTTTTTTCCCACCTCGATCATCTCTGCTGCATTCCATCGCTTCATTTTGTACCTAAAATGCAAAGCATTAAACAGTCACTATTCTATTGTGAGATAGCCCAGCCCGACTATAATCGAAACATTTTAACCGCCAAGTTAAGGAATGACTCGAAATGGACTGGGAAGTTGAATTAATATCATTATATCTGTTTGTCTGCAAACACTATGAAGCAGGTCTTTCAAATTATTGCGCTAGAATGACGCGTTTCGCTGATTTAAGGTTTAGCGATGAAGAGGTCATTACTCTCTACTTATATGGTGTGATTGAGGGCCATCGCACTCTACAGACTATCCATCGATATGCGAATAAGCATCTGAAACGGTGGTTTCCTCATTTGCCTGGGTACAAAGCGTTTAATCACCGAATGAATCAATTGCACGATATTTTTGTACCATTTGTCCATTTGCTTTGTGACGAATTACTTTGCACCAACAATCCTCAACAGCTCACTGGTCTCACAGATTCTATGCCTATCATTATGGCGCAACGAGGAAGACGATTTCATGCGAAAGTAGCCCCAGAAATCGCAACAAAAAATGGATATTGTGCGACTAAAAAATTGCACTATTACGGCGTCAAATTACATGTGGTTGCCAACCGAATAAAAGGTTCTTTGCCAATTCCTGTCTGTCTTGGATTAACCGATGCAGGGATGCATGACCGAAAAGCATTTGAGCAAATTTTACCTGAACTACCACAGAACATGCTCGAGTGTTACGCTGATAAAGCTTATCAAGTAAAAGCAGAACCCATTCATCAGGAGCAGCACGTCATTTTATTGACCCCTGTAAAAAAAGAAAAGGGACAAAATTTTCTTGATACCGCAGATCAATGGCTATCTACTGCAATTTCGCAAGTTCGGCAACCTATCGAATCACTGTTTAATTGGGTTAACGAGAAAACCGGTATTCAAATTGCAAGCAAAGTTAGATCTTATCAAGGTTTAATGGTGCATGTGTTTGGGAAATTGGCCGCAGCTTTGTTCGTCATGCGACAACGGGCAAATTTTATTGCTTAATTTTTAAGCTTTGGATTGGCATTAAAATATTGATTGTATCATCATAGCGCTCAAATTTAATGAAGCGCTATGATGCACTTGTTAATTAATAACAAACATTGTTTTGGCAATGAACTCCAGAGCCAGGGTTTCCAGAACGATGGCCTTGTACATATGTTCCATCACGTCTTATATAGGGTTTAACGTAATGGGTTGAACCGTAAGACACTTCAAAAGCAAGGGACTTGTTACCCTCAACTGAACTTGCAGTTGCAAAAGAAGATATAGAAAGCCCTGTCAAGTTTATTATAAGCATAATGATTTTTTTCATTTCAAACCTCGTTTATAAGATTGAGACATAACAGCTTATTAAAAAAGCTGATTTTAGTTGACACTAGTCCATGTGGTTTTATTGTTATTATGAAAAATTGATATGCTATTATTCATGCAAAAAGGTGAGAGATTACTAGGTTTGCCTGCCGTTTTTTGATCAATGTCGGCAATTTTACAACACAAACTAAAAAAATACCACACTATTAAGTGTGGTACCCATTGGAGTCCGCTAAAACATTTAAAATAACATTGCGTTATTATCAAATATATTCATTTCTAAAACTTAATTTATGAACTAACAAATATTTCTGAAAAACTGTGGGCTGACAGCTCATATTTCTTCTATGGTATTAAAAACGACGTACTCCTGATGCAATTTTTCTCTATTTAAAAAATATTTTTCTAATTCTTCCATCAAAACAAGTAAAATTTCAACTTGATATTTTTGTGCGTTACAATAGGTGATTGGATCTATTGTAATGTCATCTTCAGAGAAACTCAGGTTGAATTCAATATAATCATTATAATTTTCCTTGGAAAGAATAGCCCCCAAGAAGTGTTTTTCAGACAAGTGCGCATATGCACAAAACTCTTTATAGTTATCTAATATTCTCCTTTTTGGATATGTTTTATCAAGCATTTGTACCAGGTAATAGTCCGACATTTTTTTATTTTTTTCAAACTTAAAACTAGTTAACTTTTGTGAAGGATCTAAAAATATTTTTACATACTCAGAGGCTCTTTCTGGATCTAAGCTCATTCCATGTAATCGAGCTAGATTATCTATTTGTGCTCGAGAAATAATCCATGTACATTGAATGTTTTTGGTATCAATTAAAGCCTCAAAACCTCGATTTAATTTTAATGCTCTGTCCACAACAGAAAAAACAAATAAATCAGTGTAATATTTTTTGTGATCTAGGTTTTGGTTAACTAAATTTTTAATCAAATCAATTTGTGTCATTACCATAATGTACTTCTCACTGTGTTTTATTAAATTTTTGTGATTATGCATGAAGTTTTTGTAGGTGTATCATTGGCTTATTAAAATAAATGGCGAATTCTAAAAACTACCGTCACACATGGTGATTAGACTTGATTCTTTGCTGCTCCAACTTAGCATGTGCATTAATCGACAGTAGCATTTGACTTCCTCTGGGGAACTGAACCATATTGAATTGGGACAAGCTTCGCAGGCTGTTTTGATTTTTGGACGGCGCGTCATCGGTAGCATAGAAAGGGTTGGACTTTGAACTGGATTTTCTGTTTTGCATTGCTCGGTTTGTTCTAAAAGTTTTATCGTTTCCAATAACTCCTCTTCCATGATTGGGTCGATTTCTTCTTGAATATTCATCATTCGTCTCCTGTTTTAATTTTTTATGTTGGGCTTCCATATCAACATCAGCAAAGTGTATGGAAATATTGTTCTGAATCACCAATTGCAAAATAATTTTTTTAAAAAGCGGCGTACCATTAACGCGAATGCAATGACCATATTGTTGCTTGGCCATTTCTAAGGCTTTTATTAGAGTATTGGTTGAGCCACCTTTAGAAATTCTGATTTCGCGGCCATCATTTCTAATAACACCTTGCTCTATTTTGTAAATTTCAGTACCTTCCTTAGTGATGGAATCAATCTTTTTAATATCTGGTGAAAAAAATGGATGACCAATTCCAGATAAAGAATAGTTACCTCTATTCTTGCGATTCTGAAAACGAAGTGCGGTTAAGGCGTCCTGGTCACCCTCTTGAGCCTTATCTCTTAGCCAATCAAACCAAGTTTGATGTTGATATTCTTTGAAATGATGTTGACGTTCTTTAAAATGATTTTTTTGAATACGCGCTATTTCTTCAAGTAAAGTTTTACCGATATGTTGATAAAGATATTTTTTTTGAATCTTTGAAATTTTAATTAATTTCAGAGTCGTTCTTTTCATTTTGGCATTTCTTTTGACTCTTTCGATACTTCTTTTTTTTGCTTCTTTAAGAATTTTGAGTTTATCAGCCAGTCTTGTTTTATTGCTTTTTTGTTCCTCAAGATAGCGAGCATAAAGCCTGGCATTTGAAATACTTTTATGTAGGGGTTCATAAGAGTACGTGTTTTTTAAATGCACGCCCCCATTCGTTTCAAAAGCTTGAAATTCTCCCAATTTAGAAAGTAAATTTTGTTTTGAAAGGTTTCTAGAAACAGAGCTTGCTTTCACCATCAATCCTTTATTATTAGCAAACACAAATCCATTGCCTCGTAATTGAATTACAAGACCATGCTCGGCTAGTATTTGATGCACCTCACTCCAGCTTTTAGCTGATTCAATGTTATCTTTACAGTTGCGTTTTATCCAACTGAGCAGGCTTTCAATACCAGAGTGCTTTTCCATATTATCTGCTAGATTTGCAGAGTGACTTTTTCGACTTTGATGATTGGTTACTGTTAATCCAAATTCTATTTCAAGTTTTGATGCAACATCGGCAAATGTCTTATAAGCCCTGTAAGGCTCAACCATATTTAAAGTTTTTGGATGAATTTTATTAATGGCAATATGGATATGAAGATTATCAGTATCATAATGAACGGCACTGATTCGTTGATGTTCTTTGAAGCCTATTGATGAGACAACTTTTTCTTCGATGGCTGCCAAAATTTTATCTGAAAGGTCTTCCCCTGGCGCAAAAGAAATTAACAAATGATAGGTTTTATCTGCTTTAGCCCGATTATTTTTTGCCTGAGTTGCTAATACTTCTTCAACCGCCCAAGAGGTGTCAGAGCTATAACAGTTACATATTCGGATTTTGCCGACACGTTCTTTTTTGTCTTGAGGATCTCGGATATATTTTACAAGCCCTGCAAAACTGCTTTGACGAACTGATTTCATGGGAATATGACGAATAATCATAATTTCCTCACGGCCTGTAGCATTGCATCTTGCAACATGCTGATTTTATTCAGTAAGGTTTTTACAGTTGCATGATCAAAATGTGCCACGCGTTTATCTTGAAATAACCAGAGTTTTAATAAACCGCCAAGGCGTCCAATATCGGCATTGATTTTTGAAAGCTGAATAATATGTTCTTTATCAATTACACTATGTAGCGGATAACCAAGACTGACTCGTCTTAAGTATTCTGCAATAGATAAACCGGCATTTGCTGCATTAATTTTAATTTGATGTTCTTCAGATGGCAAAACAGGTACACGAAGATGACGCCCGTTTTTTCGGGTAGGAGATTTAATGTCATTGTCCATAAAGGATGCCTGCCTCTTGAAATAAGTGGTTTAGCAATCCTTTGATTAACAATCGTAACTTTTAAATATCAGGACGTCCATTGAGCACCGAAGGTGCGAATAAGGGTTGTGAAGATGGATAACAAGCTTGCTGGTTAGCTAACTTCACCTATCTTGCCCTGATTTTTAAATTCATCAGGCTTCATACTATCAGGTAATTTTATGTAATTTCAAGATGATTTGATCAAAACCACAATAAATCGCATCAAATACCTAATAATTACGAAAAATTACATTTAAACACTTAAAGGGTTATGATGAATGACGCCAAAAAGAAATAAAATGTTACAAACTATTGCAGTGAAACACAATATTGAATAACATCAAAGAAAATTATAGTTATTCAATGGTATGAAATGGGAAACTCCCTTAGCGAACGAATCGCAGCTAAGCAAATAAAAAATAAAAGCTCTGATAAATCCGTCAATAAAGCTACTTTTCTAGCACTCAAACAAGATATCTCATCAGCATTAACTGACGGCTGGTCTATAAAAATCATTTGGGAAACCTTAGTTGAAGAAGGCAAAATCTCCTTTTCATACAAAACATTTTGTGGTTATGTTGCGCGTTTGATTGTTGCAGAAAAAACGGCACCAATGCAGGAAGAAACCAAGGAAGATAAAAAGGCTGAGAGTAAAGCAAAAAATGAAATTCGAGGCTTTACTTTCAATCCAAAACCCAACCTGGAGGAACTCTTGTAATGGCAAAAATTCATTTAACACTGCAAGGTAAGGGCGGTGTCGGTAAATCATTTATTTCAGCAACATTGGCTCAATTTAAACGTCACAAAGGTCAATTCCCCCTCTGTATTGATACCGATCCTATCAATTCAACCTTTCATGGTTTTAAAGCCTTAAATGTTGACCATATTCAGGTCATGAGTGGTGATGAAATTAATCCTCGATTGTTTGACTCCCTTATAGAAAAAATCGCATCGACCTCACACGATGTTGTTATTGATAACGGAGCCAGTTCTTTTGTACCACTTTCTCATTACTTGATTAGCAACCAAGTTTCAGAATTACTACAACAATTTGGCCATGAAATGCTAATACACACCGTGATAACCGGTGGACAAGCCATGTTTGATACGATTAATGGCTTTGCTCAACTTATTGAACATTTTGAAAATGAAGCGCAATTTATTGTTTGGCTGAATCCTTATTGGGGTGCAATTGAGCATGAGGGCAAATCATTTGAGCAATTCAAAGTCTATCGAGATCATAAAGACAAAATATCGGCAATTATTCAAATCCCCGATTTAAAAAAGGAAACCTACGGTTTTGATCTCACGCAGATGCTCCAACAAAAACTTACCTTTGAGGAAGCTTTGAACATGGGAGAAAAAAGTATTATGACGCGTCAACGACTAAAAATCGTACGTGATCAATTATTCGAACAAATAGATAATGCTAGGGTGATTTAATGAATAAATTTGATGCCGTAATTCAGGAAATTGCTGTCAAGCATGGGGTGGTATTAAGTAAAGATGATCCAATCCTCATCTTACAAACCATGAACGATAGATTAATTGAAGAATCCAGAAAGGCACAAGCAGTGATGTTGGCTCAATTTCGGGAAGAAATAGAACATATTTCTTCTCAATGGAGAGCTGATGCAAAAGATAAAGCAGAAAAAATGCTGAATATCTCTCTAACTGCCAATAAGGAAATGATGACCAATCTTTTGAAAGAGTCTGTTAAAGAATCTGAGCTACTTATAAAAAAAATAATATCTGATTCATTAGAAGATGCTCATAAGAAAACCCGAAAAAATCTAAAAAATAATTTATGTGCTTTAGGATTTTTCATTTTAACTCTGCCCTGTATATACGTTTTATTTAAGTATTAAATATTTTCATTGATTGAAAAGGGCAAAGCTACATGAAAAAAGAGAAACGCAAAAATCAAACTGTTAGTATAAATGGAAAAGTGAGTCAACATGAAAAAATTAAATGGAAATCCATCGAATAGAGCTAAAATTCAAGCTGATTTTTTAAATGATAGTAGATTAAGTTTTGATGCAAAGGGGTTGTTAAGTTACTTATTGGTGAACAACTCAGATGATTTTAATACAGATGATTTGATCAATGCCTCGACAAATCGAAGGGATTCAACCCTAAGAATAATAAGAGAATTAATCCGTTTTGGTTACATACAACGTGAAAAGTTAAAAAATTCTGAAGGTCAATTTTGCGGGGTTAGGCATTACATTTATCCAAATGGTCGAAACGTAGCTAACGAGCTTTAAAGAAAAGGAGTGAATGGTGTCTGAAATTGTTATATATACCGCCATGGATGGACACATTCAGTTAGATGTTAATCTAGCCAATGAGACTGTTTGGCTAACATTAAATCAAATGTCCAAACTGTTTGGGCGTGATAAATCCGTTATTTCACGACACTTGAGTAATATTTTTAAATCCAATGAATTGGAGCCAGAAGCAACTGTTGCAAATTTTGCAACAGTTCAAAAAGAAGGTGAAAGAGAAATTGAACGTGTTGTAGAATATTTTAACTTAGATGCAATTATATCAGTTGGCTATAGAGTAAACTCAAAAGAAGGGGTTCAATTTAGAAAATGGGCTAGTCATGTGTTAAAAGAGCACTTGGTTCGAGGCTACACAATAAATGAAAGGCGTTTGAGTGAACAGGGAATTCATGAGTTACAACAAACTGTTGAATTATTACAAAAAACTTTGATTAACCACGATTTAGTGAATGATTTAGGAAGAGAAGCCATTCAAATTATTTTAACCTATACCAAATCTTGGGGTTTACTATTAGCTTACGACGAAGATAAATTGGCTCTGCCCACAAATGAGAAAGCATCCGTACAAACCTTAACATATCCAATTGCTTTATCGGCAATTGACGCATTGAAACAAGAATTAACTTTTAGAAATGAAGCAACTGAATTATTTGGTATGGAACGGCATGGTGGGTTGGATAGTATTCTAAATAATATCGAACAAACTTTTGGGGGCGAGGCTTTATATAAAACACCCGAAGAAAAGGCTGCTCATTTATTATATTTCATCATTAAGAATCATCCTTTCATTGATGGAAATAAACGAATCGCTAGCTTTATGTTTTTGCTATATCTTAAGTCACAAAATCTACCTATTAAATTTAATGAAAATGGATTGGTTGCACTGGCGTTGTTAGTTGCAGAGAGTAATCCAAAGCAGAAAAATATTCTTATTCGCCTCATTATTAACTTATTAATGGACTGAAGTTTTTTCTAAAAGTTCAGAATAGAAAAGGGGTTATTGCGGGTTTATTTACTGACAAAGATAGGCTATCAAAGACCATTTGATAGCCTATCGCAAAACTCAGTTTTAACCTGACTTTATATGGGTTTTGGTGGTTTTTGATGGTCTTCTATGGACATCCTTTAAATCTGGTGTAGCGGGTTCGATTCCCGCCGCCTCCACCAATATTTCTAATCACCAATGAATATCAAAGACCACAAAAAACCCAGCTAGAACAAGGGGTTTAAGTGGTTTTTTTGTTTAATCGAGTTGTCTTTGGTAGTCTTTTATTGGCTCAAAAAGCACCCAAAAAAAGCCCAAAATTTTTGAAAAAGTACCCAATATCTGCCCAAAAAAATGGCCTTGAAATTTCAATTGATGGATATATTTTTTGATATGAGCAGGAACGGATTATTAGGGGATTAACAGCAATCGGATTAGGCAATTGCTGCTAAAGAGAATGAAATAAATTTAGCTAAAAATCAATGGCACTAACTTAAGCGACATTTTTGTATAATCCTCTTGCCTGTTGTAATAAAGGAAACGGTTTTGGCCTGCGTTTTCTGCATCTCGGCTCTTCTCGTCCAGGTCGATTTGCGACTTTTTTATGAGTGATGGCTTTAAAAAGATGTTGATACACAATTGGATCGCCGGTATTGAGCAATCCCGCTTGCAGAAAAGCGCGTATATGTTGTAAAGCGAGCTTGAAGCTAAGTGTTGTCGGCGGTCTCTCATGTAACCAAGCAGCATGCGCCATAATTTTTCGGATGATGTTGTAAGCCAGCACATGTGCCCAAATTTCTTTTCGAACCATGCTTGGGGCTTTCCCCCGCAATACATCCATGTGCATTGTTTCCTTGATTGAGCGCAGCGTCAGCTGTCGGGTAAAGAACTGGCGCGGTATCTCTTTAGGACCCGTTTCCAGTGCCTC
>CAZNFJ010000050.1:0-11508 GCA_964572685.1 uncultured Legionellaceae bacterium | reverse complement strand
CCAAAAATCAACAAGTTTAATCAATTTATTAAGTTATGCAAGAGCTCTAATGAAAACTGATTACCCTGTCATTCCTGAAAACACATCAAAAGAAATGTTGAAAAATATTTTACACCCTTTCTGTCTCAGCCCTGCATCCCCCTATAAAAGTTTGCTCATCCAAACCCAAATCGATCATATTGCCAAACTTAACACAGCTGAAAATGAAAAAATCCAATTTATATTTTTTGACGATCGATTGGAACTAATTGATGATGTTCTAAAAAATGTCTCTATTCCTGATAATATTGAATTCAAAACTATTCATTTTGATACGATTAAACAGTTAGGGAGCCTAATTCTTCAAGAAATGAAAACCATGATGGCTGCCAACCCACTCAAAAGAAATCGTGAAGAAAGCAGCATGCCACCAGCTCTATTTACATCTAAAAAAGCAAATAATAATGCTGAAGAAATTCCGACACCTCAAGCGAAGGTTTAAAAAATTTTAAGAAATAATGAATGTTTCACGTGAAACATTTGCTATCTCTGTGTGTCCCTTTTACAATAAAACCTTGCCTAGAAAACAAGGAATCACATGAGTAAAGCACTTTTTTGGTTTAGACAAGATTTGAGATTAAGCGATAATCCAGGATTATACCAAGCCTGTAAAGACCATGATGAACTGCTATGCATTTACATTATCGACACACCAATAAATGAATTACGAAAAAAAGCTCAAAGCTGGTGGCTATATCATAGCTTAAAAAATCTGGGACAAGATAAAATCAAACTGATTATTCAAGTGGGTGATGCTCAGGATGTATTACTAAATAACTGCCTGCAATATCAAATTGATACCGTGTATTGGAATCGCTGTTATGAGCCTCAAGCCATTCAAAGAGACATAAGCATCAAAGCTAATCTAAAAACGCATGGCGTCAATGTCCAATCTTTTAATGCCAGCTGTCTATTAGAACCTTGGGAAGTAGTTAACCAACAAGGAAGTTCATTTAAAGTCTTTACCCCCTACTGGAAACAATGCCTTAAGCAAATGCCCATGCATGATGAACTCATCATTGAAAACTGGCCCAAACCTATTGAATGCAGCTCACTCAGTTTAGAAGAACTTGAACTTCTGCCAACACAACCCAATTGGGCAGCGACTTTTCATGAATATTGGCAACCGGGCGAAAAGAGCGCGCAGGCGCGTTTGCAGCATTTTTTGGAGGAACATCTTCATCATTACAAGGATGCACGCAATGAACCAGCCCTACAAGCAACTTCCGGACTATCTCCCCATCTACATTTTGGTGAAATTGGACCATGGCAAATCATGCGTACGGTAATGGCTTACCAATTACAACATCCGGAATATCAAGCGCAAACGCAACATTTTCTATCAGAGCTTGGTTGGCGAGAATTCTCTTATTATTTACTGTATCACTTTCCGCGATTAACAACGGATAATTTCCGGCCAGCATTTGATGGGTTTCCATGGCATCAAGATGACGTGGCGTTAAAACGCTGGACGCAAGGACAAACAGGCTATCCGATTGTCGATGCGGGGATGCGTGAACTATGGAAAACAGGAAGCATGCATAATCGTGTACGCATGATTGTAGCGTCATTTTTAATAAAGGACTTATTTATTGATTGGCGAGAAGGCGCGAAATGGTTCGATAAAACGCTACTTGATGCTGACATCGCAAGTAATTATGCATCCTGGCAATGGGTTGCAGGTAGTGGCGCAGATGCGGCACCTTATTTTCGTATTTTCAATCCGATATTACAAGGTGAAAAATTTGATGCGCAAGGAAACTATGTTAGAAAATGGGTTCCCGAAGTCGCATCACTACCCAATAAATACATACATCAGCCATGGAATGCACCTCAAGAATTAATCCGCACTATCGATTACCCCAAGCCCATGGTTGATCATAATAAGGCCCGGACACAAGCCTTACAATATTATCAAGCACTTAAAGATCTGTGATTTTTTCAATATGGCCTTGATGAAGGTAAAACCAACGACTATCTTCAAAAATAGGCAAATGGCTTGCAGAATCATCCAAGGCTGTGAATATACTTTGCCCGGCTAGTTGTCTAATTTGTTGATAAAGTGCTTGCACTCTGGCTTCATCTAGTTCCGAATGCAAATCATCAAAAAGAAAAATACATTCTCCTTGAAAAATTTGGCTTTGAGCTATTTTTAGAAGGATCAATAATAGTTTCTGCTGACCGCGAGACCACTCACATTTCCCCTTTCCATGCTCACTTAGAAAAGATAAATCAGCATGATGAGGTCCTGCATGCGTATAACCCATTTTTCTATCAAACATCTCTTGCTCAATCAGTACATGAGCTAAAGGAAATTTGTCATCCCAGCCTCGTTGATAGACCAAATGACAGGTTAAAACTGAAGATACACTATCAATGGCCATCTGTAGCCCCTGATGCAATTGTTTTGCATAATGATGACGATAGCCATCAAGTTTTTTAGCCAAATCCACAAACGTATCATTCCAGGCTCTTAATTCTTGCATAGAACCTTTTTGTTTTAAAACCAGGTTACGCTGTTGTAATACACGTTGAAAATCTCGGTATACAATCGCATAATCCGGATAAAGATAAAACAGCCCCCAATCCAATAAACGACGCCTAATTTGAGGTGATGCATCAATAATTTGAAAAAGATCTTGATGAAATAACTGGCAAGGGATTAATTTTGCCAGTTCGGAAACACGTGGACATACACGATCATTCAGCAAAACCTTGGTATGTCCTTTGTTATTTTTAGAAATTAAGATACGATGTTCATCCTCCGTTTTACCAAATACCGTTAATTCAGATTGATCGAATTGAATCAAAGGTTGGACTCGGCGAGAACGAAAGGATTGTCCACGGGACAATAAATAAATGGCTTCGAGAATACTGGTTTTACCACTACCATTTTCACCAATAAAAACATTACAACGAGGGTGCAGTTCAATATTCATGTCTTGAATATTTCTTAAACCTCTCACCCATAAGCGTTCTAATCTCATAATTTCATTGGCATGATAATATATTGGAAATTTTTATCATTGGCAGACTGCACCAATATACTACTATCAGATGTTGCGAAGGATAAACAAACCATGCCTTCCGGCAGATGATTTAATCCATCTAATAGATAATTGGCATTGATACCAATTTTCATGTTCTCACCAGTCACATCGGCACTAAGAACCTCTAAGGCTTCTTCTTGCTCTTGATTATAAGCCACTAGATGCAACTCGCCCTGCTGCCAGGATAAAACCACCGCTTTAAATCGTTCATTGGCCAGAATCATGGTTCTCGCCAATGCTCTTTTAAATTGATCTCTATCGACATAAATAAATTTATCTTGTTGTTGCGGAATAACACGCTGATATGCGGGAAAACGTGCATCAATCAATTTACTATCCCAATGATATTGGGCGGTTGTCAAAACAAAATGGTCTGTGTACAAAGTGATGCGGATTTCATCATCATCAATTTGTTGCAATAAACGCAATAAATCGTGAACACTTTTGCGTGGTAAAATTAAGCGTCTTTCACTAAACTTTTCAGCCAAAGCCATGCGATTAACCGCCATACGGTGCCCATCCATACCAACCATCACCAAATGCTCATTTTCAACGCACAGTAATAATCCATTTAAAAAAGCACGTACATCTTGTAATGAAATAGAAAACACTGTCGATTGTAACGCTTTGACAAAAGGTAAGCGTTGTATGAAACGCTGTTCTCCTGTTTCTTCAATTTTTCGCATAGGAAACTGCTCAACCGGTAAAGTTGCCAGCTTGAATGCACTCCGACCTTGCTTGATTCTTAAAGTATCATCTTGAATGGTAAAAAGAATATCACCCTCATCATCGAGGCTACGAATAATTTCTAAAAATTTCTTGGCACCTACAGTTGTTCCACCGGCCATGCTGGTTTCACAAGGTACTTTCACACTGGTTTGAATTTCTAAATCACTACAAGTCAACATCAAGGCATGATTATCCCAACGCATACAGACATTGGCCAAAACTGGCTTTGATTGCTTTCTATCAACGACACCGGCGACCATTGCTAGTGGTGCCAATAAATCCATCTTGCCAACCCTGAAATTTGACATAAATCTTCCCTTATGATGACAAAATTCTCATTAAATTCTTATAATCTTCAGAAAAATCGTTTTCCAATAACACAAGCTCTTTTACCTTACGACAAGCATGTATCACAGTGGTATGATCGCGCCCTCCAAAATGATCGCCAATCTCAGGCAAGCTATGATTAGTCAACTCCTTGGATAAGGCCATGGCCATTTGTCGGGGACGTGCAATGGAGCGACTACGACGCTTGGATAACAAATCAGCAACTTTGACTTTATAATACTCAGCGACCGTTTTTTGAATATTTTCAACCGTGACTAATTTATCCTGTAATGCCAATAAATCCCGTAAAGCCTCATTCACAAATTCAATGGTAATTTGTTTTCCAGTGAATTGTGCATTAGCAATAACTCGTCTTAGCGCTCCCTCTAATTCACGAACATTAGAACGAATACGTTTGGCAATAAAAAAAGCCACTTCATAAGGCAACTCAATATTCGAAAGTTCGGCCTTGCTCATCAAAATTGCTACACGTGTTTCAAGCTCAGGTGGTTCTACCGCAACGGTTAATCCCCAACCAAAACGTGATTTCAATCGCTCTTCAACGCCTTCAATTTCTTTAGGATAACGATCACTGGTTAAAATGATTTGTTGCTGTCCTTCTAGTAAAGCATTAAAAGTGTGAAAAAACTCTTCTTGAGAACGATCTTTACCTGCAAAAAACTGAATATCATCAATGAGTAAAGCATTTAATGATCGATAAAATCGTTTGAATTCATTGATACTATTGGTTTGCAATGCTTTTACCATGTCAGCAACAAATCGTTCGGAATGTAAATATAGAATCTTAGCGTCAGGGTTATTTTGTAAAATGGTATTACCAATGGCGTGCATCAAATGGGTTTTACCCAAACCAACACCACCATAAATAAACAAAGGATTATAAGCCTCGCCAGGTTTTTCTGCGACTTGCAAAGCAGCGGCTCGAGCCAATTGGTTAGAGTTTCCTTCAACAAAACTATTAAATATAAATTTTTTATTTAAATTGGTATTTTTATAATGATCAACGGTTTTTTTCACAACCGGCACTACTGTTGATGATGACAAGGATGATGCTGTTTGCTCACCTTGAAGTTTTGGCTGAGTCGTTTCACTCACGGTTGCTTTAGACCCAACCTCTAAACAAACATGTATGGGGGTATCAGGAAAATAATGCGCCACCAACTCTTGAATTCGCATCAGAAAATTCTTCTTCACCCAATCAATCACAAAACGGTTGGGCGCTAATAAAATTAAATTTTGATTTTGCACAGTAGCCTGTAACGGTCGTAACCATGTATTAAATTGTTGAGAAGGAAACTCTTCTTGCAACGCGTTAAGGCATTTTGACCAAAGATTATCCAAAGCGACTGTATCAGACACCAAAAACCTCTCATAAACTTCTTTTTTAACTAGGATTGAACATTATACAGAATTTCCCAAGAGATGTTTAGGCTATTTTTGATCAATTTTTAAAAAACATTTGCTTATTTCAAAAATGTGAACTAAACCTAAGAGTATCATTCTAATGGAGAACATCATGAACATTAAAACCCTAGGGGTTGTTGCTTTAGGACTATCTTTAAGTTTTTCAAGCTTTGCTGATTTTCATCACATTTTTCAAAAAAAAGATTGGATGATTAAAGTAGCTAAACATTTAAATCTCACTGATAAGCAAAAAATAGATATCCAAAAAATCAGTGAAGATACCACTCGAAATATCAGTCATTATCGAGAAGATTTTTACAAAATTCAATCCAACATCAACACTGATTTTTCAAACAATACCATGACAATGGAAAAAAAATCAGAATATGTTGATGCAGAATTAAAAATTATCAAAGAAATGATCAATTTAAAACTTCAAGAGCGCATGGACATGTATCAACAACTCACCCCCGAACAACAAAAAATGTTTGGTCAGCACGTCAACAAATGGCTAGACAAACATCAAAAATAATCAAACAAAATTGACCCAATAGTAAGACTCTCCTAAAAAGACTTGCAAACGGTCCGATGGTTGAATAGAACAAACCCCGGCAGGTGTGCCTGTAAACAGAATATCACCTGCTAGAATGGGAAAGTATGCACTGATATAAGCCAAAAGTTCTAGAGGCTGCGTCATCATCTCTCGCAGATCACCTTTTTGTTGACACTTATTTTGAATACACAAGCGAAAGGTCTGATGTTTCAAGATATTGTTTTCCCAGGGGCCAATTAAAGCAGAGTCTAAAAATACTTTAGCTGTTGTCCATGGATGACCTTGCTTTTTAAGTAATGTTTGATGCTCTCTTAAAGTCATATCCAAACCAACGGTAACATCAGAAATAACATCCCATTTTGGTGGCCCATCGAGTTGATACATATCTTTTGCGATACGAAAAACCAATTCACATTCAGGTTGTACCGTATGGTCTTGATAAGGAAATCTTGCCTGCAATGAATCACCCCATTCAGCAACTTGTTTTAAAACACTGGGGGGTTTTAAAAATAAAACGGGTTTATCCGGAATGGCGTCTCCGAGTTCTTTAGCGTGCTCTAAATAATTCTTGCCCACACAAATGATTTTATCCATGAGAAATGCCTTTTCAAATTTATTTTGGAATATCTTAAACCAAGGTCCGTTGGGACGCGAAGTAATTTTCAGAAATATCCTTGCAAACAGTTGCCAAAGTCGTTGTTTTTATGAAACAATCAAGATCATTATTTCATATTGTTGTCAAAAAATCATGGTGATTGACCGTGCCGGTTACCGGCTCAATGTAGGTATTATTTTGATAAACGATTCCGGTCGGGTTTTTTGGGGCAAACGTCAAGGCCATGATGCTTGGCAATTCCCTCAAGGTGGCTTTATGACTGGAGAAACCGCCATAGAAGCCATGTATCGAGAACTATATGAAGAAGTCGGTTTACAAAAAGAAGATGTCAAAATTTTAGGGGTTACGAAACGCTGGCTCAAATATCGTCTGCCCCCTCAATATATACGGCATGGTAAAACACCAATGGTCATCGGGCAAAAACAAAAATGGTTCTTGTTAAAACTGTTGACCAGTGAACAAAAAATTCGTTTAGATCTCAGTGACACACCGGAGTTTGATAGTTGGCGTTGGATAGATTATGACGAGCCAGCCAAACAAGTTATCTTTTTTAAACAACACGTGTATCATCAGGCTCTAAAAGAACTCGAGCAATTCATCAAAAAAAGAAAGGTTGGATTGGGATTATTTAAAAAACGACTCATTACACGCTAAATGCTTAAAATACTCAAAAGGATTATTCAAGATGTAAGCCATTCAGCAGGACTGGAACAGTCCCTGCAAATACTTGTTCAACGTGTCCAAGAAGCTATTGGCTGCGACGTTGTCAATGCTTACCTATTAGATTATAAAAACGATGAGTATGTTTTAGCTGCATCTGCTGGTATCGCCATCAATAAAGCCTATCCAGTTCGTTTTTCAATTCATCAAGGGATTGTAGGGCAAGTTGGTCGGCGGGAAGAACCGATTAATATTGATAATGCACATGAACATCCCCACTTTATGGACCACCCTCTCATTCCTGAACAAACCCTGAAAGGTTATTTGGGCGTACCTATTCTGCAACATCGTAAACTTTATGGTATTTTGACCAGTCAACAACAAGATGAACAAGCATTTGATGATGAACAAGAGGCGTTTTTAATCACGTTGGCGGCGCAACTAGGGGCTTTAATTGCGCATGCAGAGGCCACAGGTGAGTTATTTGATTTAACACTTCCCAAAACAGAAAATAAAACTGAATTTGCAAGCCCGGATATGAGCCTCAAAGGTCAAGGAAGTGTCCCAGGTGTTGCCATCGGGCGAGCCGTTGTCATTTATCCTCAAGCCAATATCGATGCCGTACCTCGACAAACAACCCAAGATATTAAAGGCGAAATAGAATCATTTAAACATGCTCTACAAACCACTCGTGATCATATCCAGCGCCTAGGTCGCCGACTCGCATTAAGTGTGGGTGAACAAGAACAGGCTTTATTTGATGTTTATGTAGGAATGCTTGATCAGGAAAATTTAGGAACTGAAGTGATTGAAGAAATCACCCAGGAACAAGTGACCGCTGAAACTGCTCTTGCAAATGTTATACGACGCTATTTAACCCATTTTGAAGATATTCACGATCCTTATCTTAAAGAAAGAGCCATCGATATCAAAGATATTGGACAACGTATTTTAGCCACACTTCAGTCTGAACATAAACAAGAATATGTCTATAGTCCCAAAACTATTTTGGTTGGAGAGGCCATTACCGCATCCGACTTGGCAGAAGTTCCGGAAGGATTTTTAGCCGGCATTGTGTCGGCAAAAGGCTCTAATAATTCACATGTAGCCATTTTAGCTCGTGCGATGAATGTCCCAACGGTCATGGGTGTCATGGGACTAAAGCTTGAAGATATTACGAAAAGAGCTTTGATTGTGGATGGCTATAATGGAGACATCTTTGTATCTCCTCCCAAAAGCCTTGTATCTGAATATAAGCAACTTTGGCAAGAAGAAAACGAACTGAATGAGAGTTTATTTTCATTAAGAGATAAGCTTGCAGAAACCTTAGATAATTATCGCATCAAACTCCAAGTCAATACCGGTTTAGCGATGGATGCAGGTCTATCCATGAGTGTTGGGGCAGAAGGGGTTGGGCTTTACCGTTCCGAAGTACCCTTTATGACCCGTGATCGTTTTCCTTCCGAAGATGAGCAATACATTATTTATCGACAAATCTTAAAAGCATTTTCACCACATGAAGTGACCATGCGAACTTTAGACATTGGCGGTGATAAGGTATTACCTTATTTTCCGATTGAAGAAGAGAATCCATATTTAGGATGGCGTGGCATTCGAGTCACCCTTGATCATCCCGATGTTTTTCTGATGCAAGTTCGTGCCATGATGCGCGCCAACGAAGACCTCAAAAATTTAAGAATTATGCTACCCATGGTCACCACCTTAAGTGAAGTCGATGAAGCAATTTATTTAATTCATCAAGCTTATCAAGAACTTTTAGAGGAAGGCTGCGATATTCCAAAACCACAAATAGGTGTGATGATTGAAGTACCTGCTGCGGCCTTCCAAGCGCATGAATTTGCTAAGAGAGTGGATTTTCTTTCCGTGGGGAGTAATGATTTAACACAATATTTCTTAGCCGTCGATAGAAATAATGCGCGTGTTGCCAACCTTTATGAAAGCCTACATCCTGCGATTTTAAGGATGCTCATGAAAATTGTTGAAAGTGGTCATGCAGCAGGCGTGAAAGTCAGTATTTGCGGTGAAATGGCGGGAGATCCTGTGGTTGCTTTATTATTATTGGCGATGGGATTCGATGCTTTAAGCATGAACTCTGCGAGTCTTTTGCGTATTAAATGGGTGATTCGAAGTTTTAGTCTCAATGAAAGCCGACAAATTCTTGCGGATGTCTTGGGCATGGAAAATCCTAGTGAAATTCGTTTATATTTACAAGAAATTCTTCAAAACCAAGGCCTTGGCGGCCTAATTCGCGCAGGAAAAAACTAAATGTTAATGCATCCACAAATTGACCCAGTGGCTCTTCACCTGGGTCCTTTACAAATACACTGGTATGGCATCATGTACCTGCTCGGATTTACCCTGGCATGGTTTTTGGCACTTTATCGTATTCAACACTTAAAACTCAATTGGAACCGTGATCAAGTTGCGGATTTGATTTTCTATGCAGCCATCGGAACCATCTTGGGAGGTCGCATTGGATATATGCTTTTCTATGGTTTTCAAGACTGGCTGGCCCATCCACTACAGGTTTTAAAAATTTGGGAAGGCGGCATGTCTTTTCATGGTGGTTTAATTGGCGTGATCTTAGGACTTTCTCTTTTTTCCAAACGCTATCATAAATCTTTTTTAGAAGTTACGGATTTTACTGCTCCTTTAGTCCCTTTAGGTTTGGCAGCCGGCCGTCTAGGAAACTTTATTAATGGAGAGTTATGGGGAAAACCAACAAATGTTGCATGGGGGATGATTTTTCCACAAATTGATAATCTTCCCCGCCATCCGTCGCAATTATATGAAATTGGCTTAGAGGGCATCGTTTTATTCTTGATTCTATTTTTATATGCTCAAAAACGCCGGCCAAAAGGCAATAACACCGCACTGTTTTTGATTTTTTATGGGCTTTTTAGATTCCTGATTGAATTTTATAGAGAACCCGATGTACAATTGGGTTATCTATGGAATACCCTTACCATGGGACAACTGCTGTCACTTCCAATGATATTTATTGGAATGACCCTTTACTTTTATCAAAAAAAATCATGAAAATATATCATAAACTTTTACAGCACATCATTGAAAATGGCCAAAAGAAAAGCGATAGAACTGGCACTGGCACTTTATCTGTTTTTGGCTATCAAATGCGTTTTGATCTTAATGATGGATTTCCTTTAGTCACCACAAAAAAAATACATTTAAAAAGTGTTATTCATGAACTTTTATGGTTTTTGAAAGGGGATACCAACATTCAATATTTAAATGAAAATGGTGTACGTATTTGGAATGAATGGGCCGATGAACAAGGTAATTTAGGTCCAGTTTATGGCAAGCAATGGCGAAGCTGGACTGCACCAGATGGCCAAGTCATAGACCAAATTCAGCAAGTCATTCAAGAAATCAAAAGTAATCCTGACTCCAGGCGTTTGATTGTCAATAGTTGGAATGTCGGTGAGCTATCTCAAATGGCGCTCACACCTTGCCACGCCTTATTTCAATTTTATGTTTCCAATGATAAAAAACTTTCTTGTCAACTCTATCAACGCTCGGCTGATGTATTTTTAGGTGTTCCTTTTAACATCGCCTCATATGCGCTCTTAACCCATATGATTGCTGAACAATGTGATCTTGATGTGGGTGAATTCATCTGGACCGGGGGCGATTGTCATTTGTATAGTAATCACGTTGAGCAAGCACAATTACAACTGTCCAGAGAACCATTTGCGTTACCTGAACTTATCATCCATCGAAAACCCAACTCTATTTTTGATTATCAATTCGAAGACTTTGAAGTCAAAAATTATCAATGTCATCTAACAATTAAAGCGCCTATTGCAGTTTAATTTGACTAGTATCCGAATTATTTATTAAAATCCGGAAAATTTTTTTCAATGGGATTCCTTATGAGCGCAGAATCATTCTCTTTATACTTTAATCATAAAATGGACTGCTGGATTAAACTCATTCCTGCCGTTACTTTACTTATGATTAGTACCTATTTTTCTCCAACATTTACTTTAGCATGTGCCTGTACTTCACTTTTACATGTCGTTACCCATAAGTTTTTTTAGCCAGCTCAATAGCGTTAATTGAATGAT
>CAZNFJ010000049.1:0-11999 GCA_964572685.1 uncultured Legionellaceae bacterium | reverse complement strand
TTATTACCGACAATTATCAGATTTTTAGAGCGCTTGTCAATGCGTAACTTCTATGTATAATTGAAGACTTTATGATTTAGGAATTATTTTATGACTTTAAAACATAGATCCGAATTTGGTGATGACTATCATTGGAAAAAAACGGATACTTTGAATGGCTGTAAAGCGATTCTATTAACAGCGGTTAATAACTTATCATTAATCGAACCCTTTAATTTAGAACCTTCTAATTCGGGTCTAGAAAGAGAAGCATTAATTTCGTTTAAGAACAAATGCATAGAGCAATTGGAAGAGCTTATTCCAGATCTTGATCGAGGTAACACACCCAAAGGCATACATATGGTGCTCTCATTTGAAGTACATGATCTAGTAAGAAGACTAGAGCATGTAGAACTTGTCAATAAAGTTTATCGCGTATTGATGGCTGCCTGTGGATTGATTTTAGGTATACTTGCTGCGTTACCTTTAGGTATTCCATTATACTTTTCTCCAGTTAGGAGTTATATTGGTTCTTTTTTTGCTTCACCTAAAATGTCTGCTCAACTAGCTCAAACACACATACAAACAGCTATGACTCAGTTAAATGAAGTGTGCCGCAATGAAATAGAATGTTTTTGTGAGACAGATAAAAATGAGTTTTGTTTCAACAATGTAAGCGTATAGACGTATATAGAATTAGGGCATACATTTGAACTATCAAATGTATGCTTTACATCTGCACCAGAAGGCGGCTTATTTCAGAATTAACACTTTTGGTGGTTCTTCCACACGGCCCCAAGTATTTCAAATGCCCAAACATCATCAAGAACCACGAATTTAGCAGAGCGCGTCAATTGTGAAATTAAACGACGCCCCCAGGTTGTATCAATTTTCCCTTCAGACAGCTCCTGTGAACGACTGATAACATGAGATGGTGGAGGAATGGCTAGATACAGACCGAGTGTATTTGAAGATGAATGAATAGATTTAAAAAGCTTTTTCAAAAAATGCAGGAAAGAACGATTTTTAAACTAAAATCAAGTATTGCTTGATTTTGAGAAGCGATAATTTAAACTGAATAGCGAGTTAATCAGTAATAGTTAATTTTTTTAACCAACAATCATCGAACGTTCATGTAGTAAAACAGTTTTTACAGAAGAAACGAAGCTCTATCAAAGTGTTCACGTTAACCCATCATATAGTGTTCACGATAGGCGATAATATGCAACCACCTCAGTCATGAACGCATGACCAGAAGAATCCTCGTCTCTTTAGGGTCGAGAGGGCGTCAATGAATCAGAATCATTTTTATGGATATTATCCAGGATGCTTATGCAGTCCTCAATGGCTTGGATGGATTTGATTTTTGAAGTATCGATAGAACGAACTTTTGTAATTATTGAATCGTTAAGAGATTTGTCTAAAAGCTCTCGAATGTCAGGAATCGTCAAAGATTCCTCTACCTGGCTAGCCAGAAATCTTAGTGCCCTAACTTTACATTCTCCGCTAGAAAAAAATACATTCCAATACGAGTCAGTATTTTCAATTCGTTTGATATTGCATTCAAGGATGTCTTTAATTCCATCTTTACAAGCTTGCAATGATGTTTGATATTTTTTAAAATCAGGATGCTTACAAAGATCCTCTTGCTGAGATTTAGTTATCGGAAAATCAAAGAATTCATAATTTCTCGTTTTTTTTGATTTATTTAAATAGGAATATATTTCACAATCTTCTATACTCAATTTTTCAGGAATATTTTTTAATTTATGAATGATAAGTGCTGAAAAAAAATTATCATAAGTGCATGTATGTAATTTTGACTTTAGTACTGCATGTATATATGGGTCTAAATATTCAACCATCTCTTTACTTGGTTCAGTAAAAGGATAATCTCTTTTTTCATATTTTTTTGTTAAAATTTTTGAAATTTTTGGTTTAATGATTAACGTCCATGCCTGGAAACCTTTGTTAAATTTATTACATTGACTTTCTAAATATCTAAAAAATTCTATATCTCCCTTCTGTACGGCTTTTTGGCATAAATCATCAATAAAACCTTGCTCCATTCGATTTATATTGAATACTTGATACATATCTTCCTGAGTCATCAATGGCTCTAAATATTTAATAATATCCATTTGAGCTGATCTAACAGCCTCTTTCATCAAATCAACAATAGATATAGGATTTGTATCTTTAATTAAACCTGCTTTGAAAACATCATACTTGTTGAGTAAGTCAGAAAAAATATTAATATCTCCATTTATGACAGCTGCCTGAAGAAAAAATTTGTTATAATTACCAAAATATCGCTTTAATAAATCTCCAAAAAACAAATAATCATCATAATCAGCATGTTGAATGATATACTCTAGATCCCAATGTTCTAGTTGATTTGTAAGAATGCTAAATAAAGATGTTCCATCTTTATACTTTAATAATTTAATTTCACACAAGGCCCGTATCTCTTTAACGGTTTGAGCTGTGTATGGTTTTTGGGATAAAATTTCTTTAAAATGAACTCTTATTTGATCAACAAAGCGCTCAAGTTTTTCATCTCTAATTCCAGATAATAATATCTTAATTTTCCCCTGATTAATTTGAATATTTGAAAGAAGGCCTTTCAAATATGAAATTTTCTCATTATCATTAAGGGTTTCCAACAGCGTTTTCGATTGACTAGGTGCTATTTCCATCGTTAAATAAGCAAGAACAACCTCATTATTTTCACGTTTTAAAGCAACTTTAATCAAATGAGGAATATTTTCTACAAATTGAAGCGTAAATTTTTTCTTGAAATATTGCACAACATTCAATGAAAAAGATCTGACGGCCAATTCAATCATGACTTTTAACGCCTCTTCATCGCGAATCCTAGCCTCCCAAGCGTCAGGGTATTTATTTATAAAAAATTCTAATACTTCCTCATCACCATAACAAATCGATTGATGAAAAACATCAATATCAGAAGGTATTTGTATATGTAGGGATGAGCTTAGCTGAAGTAACTTTTCTATATTTTCAAAATAACTTTTAACTTTTTTATTAGTATTTTCTTGAATTTTTTCAACATTATATTGAGTTTTCATCTCTGATTTGGCCGTTCTCTTAACTTGTGGTATTTCTTGTATATTTTTTTTAATTTGTTCTGCTAATAGTCTTTTCGCTCGATTAAAGATGCCTGGAAAATTTATTTTTTGCTCGGAATCACCCAATAATGATTTTAATGTTTCATCCTCAGCTTGATCTTTTGATGGATATTTTGTAATAAAATTGTCTAATGATTGGATTGTTTTGATGATCTCATTTGTAGAAGTTACAGACGCCAAATAGAGCAGATCCTGGACAAACTCAATATTAGATACTTCAATGGCAAGATTCAATAATTCAGGTAAATGCTGTTCTAGATAAGTAGAATTAATTTCACTAAAATAATTGAATATAGATAACTTGTTACATCGAATCGCTTCTTCATAAAGTTGTTTAGCGGAAGATTCATTTTCAAGTTTTGATGTTAATTCATTTGGAAAATTTTCCTCAAAAAATTTCACATATTGTAAATCTAATTTGATTGCATACACGAATAGATTGAATTCTTGAGAATAAGACCAGGCTTCTGGATTAGCTAATTGTGACCAGGCCTTCATATTGAATTCATTCATGAGACTAACTAATTGCTCAAGTATTTTAAAATTATGTTCTATCTCAATATTATTAGTAAGATAAGGAGGTCTTTGTAATAGTTTAAAAAGTCCAGCTTGTAAACATATAAATGCAGCGGGCATGATTTTGGGCTCTGTCTGTTCTAACGCCGTAATTTCATTTAACAAACCTTTGGTTTCTTCAAATTTATTTTCATCAACAACTTTATAGAACTCATGGTTTATATTTTTCGATAAAGAACTAAGCAATTTTTTAATTAATATTTCAGAGTTATTTTGGCTCATTTCTAAACCATTAGACATTTATTTACATATATATATTATAGTCCAATTGTAATCATATATGATCGAGAAGGAGAGGAACAAAGTTCCCGTACCAGCACCTCATACCACCCAGCATACGGATTCGTACCAAGGCGGTTGATACATATTGGCAAACTTTTCAATTGACGATGAATGTAAAAATATTCATCGCATATCACCTAAAGAATAATAGTTTCAATCACCCATTCATGTAATTCTGAATCCCATGTTGTATGTGTCTTAAATACATGAGAACTAAACAATGAAGGTGTTGATACGTTTTGATGAACCGATTCATGAGTATAATGGGGAACAATGATTTCTAAAGATTCATTTCCCTTTGAATGAAATAGTGAAGGAGTTTCTCCAAATTTTGCGGGAGAGACAGGGACATCATAAGCAGGCATTGGTGTTGATGACAGAGTCTCATAAATGATCGAATACTCAGAATCCAATCGTTGACGAAGTGATATAACAAAGGAAGATTTTAATTCTTGAATCAGTTCATTGTTCAAATTTTCATGCGATGAAAGTATCTCTTTTAATGCTTTCATGAATGCATCAGTAAACAATTTATCCGCAATTTCAATGTGGTTCTGACCTAATTCCAAATTTTCATGGAAACATGCAATCATTTTCCATCTTTTTGAGATTAAAAGAGAAACGCATGGACGTACGGGTAGAGGATGAATATATTTATTCAAGGCAGTTTTTAAATACTGATTCAATTCTAGATCATCGTTTTTTTTCGATAATGACTTTAATAGTGACCATGTTTCTGATAACTCGTCAGGATTGTATAACGCCTCTTCTTTATCTGCCATCAAATACTCATTGACGATAGATTCCATTACCTGCAAAAGCTCTAAAGCGACTTCAACGCACAACAATAAACGCCCTCTTTCATTATTCATATGACATACAACAAAAAAACAAATTTGAGGAATTATATCACAAAAAAAAATCACTTTATATTTAAATTATCCTGTTTTTTTCACAATACTTTTTCCCTATCTCATCAAGTTATTGTGCTCTGACAGAAAAAAACAATAATTTGAACAGTATTCAGCGACAATTATGATTGCCAGTTTTAGTGTTCTATCCTGAACTGAGATAAACCTTCCATTCCAAGACAAATTGATGGCGTTTAGAGCGAATAACAAGGTCGTCAAAGTTCTGATTCATGCTTTGGTAATATTCTGCTAAATCTTCATTATTCTTACTGGTTTCCTCAAATAAGGTAGCTGGAACTGTTTTAAAATCTTTATCTGAAATGAAACGACAGATGATATTTATCAATTCATTACTTTTTCTTCACCTTTTTTCTTTAAATAATGAAATAAAATCAATAAGATACAATAATCATATGGAATCATAAAAACATGGCGGGTTTGCTCACTATTGGTTAAAATGCCCCCATCCCCCATATTTGAAAATGCCTTGCTTAATGCTTCATCAATTTTTTGATACTACATATAGCTCTAAATCGACATCCAAATTAGAGTCAGTTGTTACCGTCCAACGACAAGTACCTGGATGACGAGTCCCCTCAAGATAATTGATGATTGCCTAAAAACCTTACCATTGCCAAATAAAAAATCAATCTTCATGATAAAAAACGCACTCTCGATATCTCACCTAAAAATTTCTTTGGAGTAGGTCAAATACCGCCAATAATGATTAAAAAAGCGAACCTGTATCATGCCTTCTTCCGCTGTCGTCACCCAAGGAATCTGAAAATCTTGATAACGCTTCTGAATAGTGGGATGAGGTAAATGATAGCTGTTATAAAGCGCCACCGATACTATCGCAAGTTTTGCTTTGACAGCTTTCAAAAAGGCTTCAGTCGATGACGTACGGCTGCCATGATGGGGGACCAATAGCACAGTGGTTTCTGGACGATTTCTCAACGCTGAAATCAAAGCACCTTCAGCTTTTTTTTCAATATCACCAGTCAATAAAATAGCGTATTTGATATTATTAACTTGTAAAACACAAGAATGATTGTTTTTTTTCTTTTCATGTCGCATTTTTTTAAAAAAATGAAAGCAGACACCCTCCCAACACCAATCTTTGATTTGTCGACAATCACGACCTGTATGATAAAACTGTGGATTATCAACCACCAGTTGAGTTTGAGGATAGGCGGTTAAAATCTCCTTCCTCCCGGCGATATGATCCAAATCGGGGTGACTTAGGACTAAAGTATCCAAATTTTTCAATCGAATGTATTGCAGATAGGGTAAAACAACAAGACTTGTTGAGGTTTTTTGTCCCAACTGACCACCGGTATCATATAATAAAGCATGATGAGCTGTTCTGACCAAAACAGATAAACCTTGCCCCACATCCAAAACATCCACCATAAACTCCCCGTCCTTTTGTGGTTTGACAGGCAAATGCCACAAAGCGAAAATCAATCCACAACAAACCAATACCAATCGCCATTTTGGTAATATCGCAATAATTAAAATGGATAATAATAATGCCCATGGAATCAAAGGATGTGGCCATAATAAATGTAGATTTAAACCTTGGAAGTGATGTAAATATTTTAAAAAAATTTGTAAAAGACGAACGCTCCAGTAAAAAATATCTAAAATATGTTGATTTAAAAAAATAGTCATACTCAAGGCTAAAGGTAAAACACACCATGAAACCCAGGGAATTGCAAAAAAATTTGCAAGCATGCCTGATAATGGGATCGATGAAAACCAAAGCACTGTCAAAGGGCTTAACCCTACTAAACAAAAAAATTGAGTGACCATCGTCATCCACCATGATTGAGATGAAATGACTCGAGGAATGAGCATCAGAATACCCACAGCGATAAACGACAAATAGGTTCCCGGATACCAAATGGCATGTGGTTCCCAACACAAAATCAAAAACAAAGCCAGTTGAAACGCTTGAAACGAAGTCATACGATATGCAAACCAATACTTTGAATCCATGGCGCACTTCATCAATAAGGCTCTTTGTACCGGCACTCCAAAACCACTTAATACCGCGTATAAAATGCCAGCGCTAAGACTTAAAGCACTAGCTATTCTTTTAAGTGGTATGCTCACAGGAATCCATCGATAGGTATGTTGAACCAACCCCTCAATCAACATCATCAATAAAGACAAATGCGCACCCGAGACCACCATGAGATGAGCGGTACCAGTATCTTTAAACATTTGCCAATCGTCATTGCTTAACTCGCTGCCAATACCCAAAACCAGAGTTAAAAAAATCTGTTTGGCAAAACCTTGTTGTTCAGAAAATTTTAAATTGGCCTTTTGATAAATCCACACTCGCACACGATGAAGTAAGTCCCATTTAGCTATATTCTCTTCTTTTTGATAGCGCCCTGGAGAAACAGATAACTGCCCTATCACATGCCGAAAATCCATTCGATACCAAATACTAGATTGTCCTGGATTATTAAAACCACTCATTTTCTTTAATCGACCTTGCACCCACCATGCTTCGCCTGGCAACATCGAGGGACAATCTTTATAACAAGATAACCATACTTCCCCCTTAATAGGCTGTAAAATTTCAACTCGCCAACGTCGCCCCCAATTCTTTTTTTGTTCAAAATCTTTGACTTTTATTAAAAATGATGAAAAAAAATTATGGTAAAATTGAAGGCCTTGTGTTTTAATATGTGACTGATGGTTTGAAAACAAACAAAAACCCAAAATAAAAACCATTGTATTGATTAAAAAACTCTTTAATGGTTTGATAAAAAAGAGTATTAATAAAAAAAGAATAAAAAGGTAATAGTTTGCGGATATCAATCCGATGACAAATGCGAAGAGCATGATCTTCCTTGAGGACTTGCTTTACAATAGAATTTAACCGATTGAATAAATATTTCAATATATTTTTAATAAAATAGGAGTGAAAATGTTTCGAGTAATCATGACATCATTGGGTATGATGATTGGCACATTTGCTATTCATGCACATAGTGCGCCACAAGAATTGTATATGCAAGAGTCTTCTGGCACCGCAATGAATTTGTCGCCACAAGAAACCAAAATCATTGGTAATGTTTTTACCTGCACCATGTACATCAAGTGCGATACAACCTGTCAAGATGATGCAACAAATAATATTCATTTTACCATTTTAAACAAAGGTGGTTCTTTAAATGGTGTACCGGTTAGCAAAGGCGATACCATGGATGTTGAGATTAAAACAGGTGACAAACTATCGATTATTGCAAAACCTGCGTCTCGAGTAGAACTGACCAACACTGGCAACACGCAAATTACGAGCATGTGCCAGGTCACTTGTAAATAGTCTAGTGTTCCCGGGTAGCAGAAAACTGAATATCCGGGTAACGTTCTTGAGCAAGTGTTATATTAACACGAGTAGGCGCCAGATAAGTCAAAGTATCAGAACTATCTAAAGCCAAATATTCTGGTACCTTATTCTTGAATTCTTGCAATTTCTTTTCTTCTCCAGTAACCCATCTTGCACAAGCGACTTGTGCTGGTTCATAAAAACACTCGACTTTGTATTCATCTTTTAAACGATGAGCAACCACATCAAACTGTAGAACCCCTACTGCCCCTAATATTAATTGTTGACCAATCAACGGTCTAAAGACTTGCGTTGCGCCCTCTTCAGATAATTCCATCAGGCCTTTTAATAAAGCTTTGCTTTTCATAGGATCTTTTAATCGAACGGTACGAAAAAGTTCAGGAGCAAAATTGGGAATCCCTGTGAATTTAAGTTCTTCACCTTCAGTAAAGGTATCACCAATTCGAATAGTACCATGATTATACAAGCCGATGATGTCACCGGCATAGGCATCTTGAATCTGACTGCGATCGGCTGCTAAAAATGTTAGGGCCTGATGAATAGTGATGTCTTTTTGAATACGCAAATGACGAAACTTCATGCCGGGTTTAAATTGCCCCGAACAAATGCGCATAAAAGCAATTCTGTCACGATGCTTAGGATCCATGTTTGCCTGAATTTTAAAAACAAAACCAGTCAGTTTACTTTCAGTAGGTAAAACTTCTCTTTGAACCGTTTCTCGGGGACGAGGACCCGGCGCATAGGCGGCTAAATCATCTAAAAATAGCTCTATACCAAAATTATTAATTGCAGAGCCAAAGTAAACAGGTGTTTGTTGACCATTTAAGTAAGCTTGCACATCAAACTCATGAGAAGCTCCTTTTAGAAGTTCAACTTCCTCACGCAATTCCTGAGCTAAGTCCCCTAAAATCTCATCCAATTGAAGATTAGACAAACCATCAATGATTTGAGCTTCTTGTTTTTGCAAAGATTGTCCGGTTTGAAACAAAAAGACTTTATCAAGCACCAAATGATAAACGCCTTTAAAACGTTTACCCATGCCAATCGGCCAGGTAATGGGTGCGCATTGAATTTTAAGGGTTGATTCAATTTCATCCAACAAATTGATAGGTTCTTGGCCTTCCCGGTCAAGTTTATTGATAAAAGTTAGAATGGGTGTATCACGCAGTCGACAGACATCCATGAGTTTCATAGTTCTATCTTCAACCCCTTTAGCTGCATCAATGACCATTAAGGCCGAATCCACTGCGGTTAAAGTCCGATAAGTATCCTCAGAGAAATCCTCATGTCCAGGTGTATCCAATAAATTGAAAATACAACCACGATGGGAAAACTGCATCACCGAGGTAGTTACAGAAATACCCCGTTCCTTTTCCATCGCCATCCAGTCCGAGGTCGCATGTTTTGAAGCTTTACGCCCTTTCACCGTTCCTGCCATTTGAATAGCACCTCCAAAAAGCAATAGCTTTTCGGTGACAGTAGTTTTTCCGGCATCAGGATGCGAAATAATCGCAAATGTGCGTCTTTTTTTTATTTCATCTGAAAAATTTTGCATAAAAAATCATTAACAATTACTTATGCAGTTATTTTAAACGATATTAGACGCAGCACAAACTTTATTTTAACTTTTCCTTCACTTAAGCGGAATTCTACACCCAGGATGCATTAGCATTTGGATGGATAATCTTACATATTTAACCCCTCGATTTGTTATTTTTCGTTTGTACTGTGGTGGCAGAATGAACCCGTGAAATTTACGGTCAGTATAAGTATTGCTCACAGTCGGACGAAGCCCCTGGCGGAATGGTTTAGCCGTTTGAAGGGAGGTATTTCACTACAATGAGTATACGGCACGAAACACTTATTGATCTTAAGGTTTTTTTTACTTAAAATAAGTTCTTTTTTTGCGCTTTCATATATGAATGATGTTATAAATCATGAGTGCTTGGCTGAGTTCATTAATTTTGAGCAATATCAAAGTTTGTCAGAAAAACAAAAAGCAACCCTTAACATCCCCTTTACTCAAAAATTTCTAAAACGCGTCCCTCGCAACACTATACTCAATAAACAACGATTGATGATGTTTCTGTTTTCATTTTGCGAAGAAAGTACTTACGAAGAGTTCTCGGGCATTCAAAAAGCCATTGATAGTGGCATTCTCACTGAATTTGAAGCACTGTCATTACCTTTCGAGCAAGTTTCTTGCTTCGGCAATCGCGTTGTACAAGGTTTAATTTTAGAAGGAACTCACTCATGGGATTTATTAAATAATCCTGAATTGTTCAAAATCATCCATTTTTCAATTTTAATTTCATTAAAGAAAAAATTTCTATTGAGTTTTTTATTTAATTTAATCATAAACCACGCCTCCGATAAATTTGACCTATGCTTATGCATCCAATATTTTATCGCAAGTTTGATATTTCAGATTTTAATTGAAGAATTAATCCCAGCATTCTTTGGACAGCTCACCAAAAAACAAATAAAAAATTATCTTACTTATTTTGATATGTTTCCGAGCAAATCCATTCAAGCTCTTAATCAGCTCATTTGTCAACATCCCAACTTGGAAACAGCTATCTTAAAAAACCCGAATCATTGGCTTGTGATTGAAAAATTCGATTTCTTAGTAACGAGTCGATTCTTGACCATTGAACAACTCATTGGTTTATCAAAAACAGAACAATATAATTTATCATTATGGGTAAAATTAGCAGAATCAAGCGAACTGAATGCAGAACATTTTTTACCCAATAGCCAAGGATTTCAATACTCCAAAGAAAACTCACCCAACAAAGCAGAAATCGCTGATAGATTGACAAGTCTTATTCAATCAGGAGTTTATACTCTCGATGAAATGTTATCAATTTCAGGCTCAGCACATCATCTGGAATTAGATAATCGAATCAATTCTCTCATTATTTATGGAAAATTAAAAATAGACGATATCATCTATTTTTCAATGGAAACATTGCGTAAATTTTGCATTTATGGTGTATATGATTTGGTTTATTATGATATTTTGACTGTTGAGCAAATTATAGAATTAACTTTAAATCAATGCCTTCAATTGGAAAACCCGCTCATACGTAATGAAGTTCTCAGTGGATCTCTACAGGTCTCTAATATTCCTACTTTTTCAGAAGAAAATTTTGAATTTCCCTGGCGTTTATTCACCTTGATTAATCAAGAAAGATTTTATTCCCCCAACTGCACCTCGCTGAAAACACGTTTAAGCTTTTAAGATCTATAACTCGTTTCCGCAGTTTTTGACATTAAGATGTCAAGAAATCCTGCATCAGGCGGCTTTCTGATATCGCAGTGATAGCGTTGGCTCTATTCGACCCAAGTCCCACTTGATTGCCTCGTGAGCTGGCTAGGTCGCTTCCATCAGTTCTTTGATAGAGCTACGTTTCTTCTGTAAAAACTGTTTTACTTCATGCATATTCGACGATTTTTGGTTAAAAAATCAACTACTATTGTTAATTCGCTTTTCAGTTTAAATTATCGCTTTTCAAAATCAAGCAATATTTGATTTTAGTTTAAAAATCGTTCATTCCTGCATTTTTTAGATAAAGCGGGACTGCTGCTTTATCTAAAAAAGCAGGCTCCTTCCTTCCTTTGAAAATGCTTTTTAAATCTATTCATTCATCTTCAAATACACTCGGTCTGTATCTAGCCATTCTTCTGCTATCTCAACCAATATTGCCGTTATCAGTCGTTCACAGGATT
>CAZNFJ010000048.1:0-12312 GCA_964572685.1 uncultured Legionellaceae bacterium | reverse complement strand
TCCTTTCTAATCTTAAATCCCACTTCAATTTATTCAAAAATGGCTAAAGTCGAGTAGATGTGATAGTCGTCCCTGTCGGTAGGGCTGAGGCGGTATAGGTTACATTTACAGCTTTAGACACGCCATCATTTGTAATAATAATCGTTCTTGGTTTACCTGTGAGTGCTGCATTTGATGCAGGACAATCCGTACTAGGTACTTGACAGTTGACAGATAAAGCAAGGTTTGAAAAAGTCGTTGAAATCGTTGTCACACCAGGTGTAGGTGATAAAGTAATATCGAGGCTATCATTAGAGCTTGGCTGATAACATTCATTTGGATTGGGTGTATTTCCCGGTCCCATCTGACAAATAACAGGTCCGCCCTTAATAGACTGTTGCAATAAACCGCCATCGATTTGCAAGGATAAAACACATAACTGCTGATAACCCAAAAGAAATGGATTATCACAAATACCAGAACCCACTGTCGTTTGTAGAACCGCAGGAATTTTCTTTAAGACCAATGAATGGGTTTTACGAAACTGATTGGTAACGAGGTATTGGACTGTTGCTGAACTATTCGAGGGTATACCGTTAATGGTGTAAATGTCCACACCGCAGAACCTGCTACTACCGTTGTCATCCAACAAAAAATGCTTACCCCTAGACCGAATGATCTCAGCTTGAAATCAGAGATTTTTCATTACATTATTGTACAGAATTTTTTTACGCATAAATTTCAATAATCATTCAATTAAATTAAGATTAAGTTCTCAACGTAAATGAAGTCTTCAAACATACATGGATTTTTTGTATTAGAATTTGAGGTTATTCTATTTTTAGAAATGGTGCCCAGGGCCGGAGTCGAACCGGCACGGGATTTTTGTCCCGAGGGATTTTAAGTCCCTTGCGTCTACCTGTTTCGCCACCTGGGCATAATCTGAAAGGCTGAGGCCGGAATCGAACCGGCGTTCACGGCTTTGCAGGCCGCTGCATAACCACTCTGCCACCCAGCCGCAAAAAAAAAGCGACTGCTTTTGTGTCGCCTTGAACTGGAGCGGGAAACGAGGCTCGAACTCGCGACCCCAACCTTGGCAAGGTTGTGCTCTACCACTGAGCTATTCCCGCATCGCCTTTGTGATTGGAATTTTACAATATTCCGAAAACATGTCAACAATAAATTTAACTTTTTTTCACTTTTTTTTATTTTTTTGAAATTTCTACATTAAATTGAACTTCTTTATTTTTTATAATGTATACTAAAACAAAAAAATAAAACAATTCTATGCATTTTTTTAGAAAACTCACTTTATCTTTATTCTTTAGTTTTCAAGCATTTGGTTATTCATTAGTCGAACGTGGCGTTTCAATTGGTTATCCATTTGGTGCTAAACACGAACCAGGTCTTGAATACATGAGCATAAATGCCTATCTTAATCACCCGGCTGGTGCAAATCACACGCTATCTAGAAATACTTACTCGAATATATCAACGTTCATCTATAATAAACCCGGGAAATTTTTAAACGGTCAATTACAACTGCATTTCGCTTTTCCGGCCATGGTCTTTGAAAAAGGACCAGATACCCAAAATTGGCATGCCGGCGTTTACAATCCCTTTGGTATTGTTGGGGTGGCCTGGGATTTAATTCAAGGATGGAGTTTTTCAAATTCAGTTGGTGGATTTACGCGCTGGCAAGGCGCTACAACCGCTTATAACGGTTGGGTTTTTGTCGATACCCTAGGACTAAGTCATTATGATCCTCATGATCATGATTTAAGTGCAACACTTTTTCTTGGCTTTCCAGGTCCGGATAAACAATTTCAAAAAAGATTAGATGCCAATTTTCTGAACCTTAATCTAACCGCGACTAAAATTGTCAAAAATATTGAGTTTGGTCCAATTGCTTATTTTACCAATGATTTTAATTTTCCAATTATTCAAAAACAATTTGCATTAGGGGGATTGTTGGGTTTTTATTTCAAGGATTTTTATATTCAAGCATGGTATAGCCATGATACCTTTCAGCAAAATTATCAATCACTGCATTCGGGTGGATTTGTACGTTTAACCTTCGCTCTAGATAGACCCGATGAAACAAAAACCCATCATCAACATCATTGTTATCACGCCCAGAGCTGCCAAACTATTTAAGCATTTCCTCATAGGCAATTTTTAAATAAACAACCATAGACCATATGGTCATTAAAGCAGCTACATATAACATCACCACACCCAATGAACCTAACCAGGTTTGTTGGGGATGAAATGCAAGAAGTAAAATAATAGCGATCATTTGCAAAGTGGTTTTCACTTTTCCCAAAACCCCCACCGCTACACTTGCCCGCTTACCCCATTCGGCCATCCATTCACGCAAGGCAGAAATCACAATTTCACGACCAACAATCACAATTGACGGTAAGGTAATATAGTTAATATCTTTCGCACCAACCAGTAATAATAAGCAGGTTGCAACCAAAACTTTATCTGCAACAGGATCTAAAAAAGCACCTAGCATGCTGGTTTGGTGCCATTTACGTGCCAAATAACCATCCAAACCATCCGTAATACTCGCCACAATAAAAAGTCCTGTCGCAAGAATATGAGCACCATGCCATGGTAAATAAAAGACAACAATGAGAATGGGAATAATCACAATACGACTTAACGTTAAAATATTGGGCAAATTATACACCTTGTTCAACTTTCTCTCCTGAAGCAGACAATTGCACCCCCAATAGATCAGACAGTTGTTCTATGGTACTCACCACAGCTTTTGCACCCATTCTATCTGGATGCCAAGCACCACTAGCGTACCAATCGACCGCAATAGAATCAACATGTATACTTCTTGCCATTTCAACATCAGCAAAAGAATCACCAATCATAACTGCCTTGGAAGGCTCAACTTGAAAAAAATCTAAAATCTCTTGTAACATAGCTGGATGTGGCTTCGGTGGGCAAACGCCGGCACAACGAACAACAGAAATATAAGAATTGAGTTCACTATTTTTAAGTGCTTTTTCTAAAGACATTTGTCCTTTATTACTGGCAATAGCACAAGCAATATTAGCCATTTGTAACTGTTGCAATAAAGTTTTGACACCCGAAAACACAAATACCTTATCACGTTCTTGCGAAACCATGCGTTCAGCACGCTCAACCATGGCATGAAGTTGTTGCTCCGATAAACCAGGAAATAATTCTTTGACTGCTCGAGGCACTCCTTCTAGCAAATGATGACGCACCTGACTTTGCGAGAAAGCGGCCCAACCTTGTTGATTGGCTTCTTGCCATAAATAATGAACCAAAGCACCGAGAGGATCAGCTATTGTCCCTTCCCAATCAAAAACGACCAACGAATATGGATAACTCATGTTCTGTTCTCCATCGACTTTTAGTCAATATTCTTATTGGCAGATAAGACAAGCCCGCCCCCTTTACGTCTATTAAAAAATTATACCCACTCTCTAAAGCATGTACAAGCCATAATCTTATCAGAAAAAAGTATAAGCTTGCATCATGTTAATGGCTAAATCCTTCTATGACCTCTTGAAAAATGGCATCAACAGGTGCAGTTATCGTCATCATTTTTCCTAAGTATTCAAATTTAATTTTTTTTGCATGTAAAAATAAACGTGGTGATTTTTGATGAATAGAAGACTTGCCATATTTCACATCACCCAAAACCGGGTGACCAATATGTGCGCAATGTACTCGAATTTGATGAGTTCTACCAGTTTCAATAAATACCTTCAACCAACAACAATCTTTGGAGTTTTCAAGTAAATGAACGTGTGATATCGCCTCCTTTCCTTCTGCATGAACTTGTACCATGCGCTCACCACTTTTTAAAATATTTTTTTGTAATTTTGCAAGTACCGTTACTTGATTTTTACCTTGCCAAGGATTTTCACATATCGCCCAATACATTTTTTGAACTTGATGAGCCTGCCATTGTTTTTGTAATTGTTTTAAAAAAGAACTTTTTTTAGCCAATAATAAACATCCCGAAGTATCTTTATCTAACCGATGCACCAATTCCAGATAATCAAGCTCGGATTTAATCCGCCGATACGCTTCAATCAACCCCCAACTTAAACCACTTCCACCATGCACAGCTAAACCAGCCGGTTTATTCACAACCAATAAATTCTCATCTTCATAAATAATGGCATTGAGTAATTGTTGTTTGAGCATTTTCGGCACCTGTCGAATGTCCGTTTTCTCTTCACTTTGTCGCACAGGCGGAATCCGAACCATATCATTCGATTGTAAACGCATATCTGGTTTAGCTCTTTTCTTGTTAACTCTCACTTCACCAGCCCGTATCAGTCGATAAATACAACTTTTGGGAACGCCTTTTAGGGTTTTCAATAAAAAATTATCTAAGCGTTGACCAATGTCTTGTTCTTTTTCAATAAAATGATAGGTTACCTGAGCCATTAAACTATTTCCTCAAACATATTTTTTTGATACCATCTCCACTAAGGGTCGAGATTTTAACCCGAACGAATTTTACAACCTAGGCTTGTGGAGCTGCAGCCCAAAATGTACATCCAGGAATCACCTTGTGTTAAATATAAAATACATTATAACACCTGAGCTGATCATACCATGCAATATACTGCACTTCATCAGCCATCGACTAAAGATGTGCTTTTTTAATCGAGATTATAAAAATGAGTATTCATTTGGACAACGACCACAAGAACAAAATAATCGCTATAACATTAAAATATTTAAGTTATAGCTAGCGGGGCTTGATCCAAAAATAAGTGTACTATATTTGTACTCGATTGGGTGGCACAATGACCCAAAGAGAAACATTATGGCAATAGAATCAAAAGAAAAAATGTTAATCAATGCTACACAAAACGAAGAAGTTCGTGTAGCCCTTATTAAAAACGATGTTTTGTATGATCTTGACATTGAAAATGCAAGCGAAGTCAAGAAAAAAGGCAATATCTACAAAGGCATCGTTACTCGTAGAGAACCCAGTCTTGATGCTGTGTTCGTTGAATACGGTGCCAAGCGCCAAGGCTTCTTACCACTCAAAGAAATTTCAGCTGAATATTTCAGTCAACCCTTTGATGAAGCCAACCCACAACCTGTTAATCAATTAATTAGAGAAGGCCAAGAGCTTTTAATTCAAATTGATAAGGAGGAACGTGGTACAAAAGGTGCAGCGTTAACCACATTTATCACCTTAGCTGGCTGTTATTTGGTCTTAATGCCCAATAGCCCGCATGCTGGCGGTATTTCTCGTCGAATTGAAGGCGAAGATCGAGATGAAATGAAAGACATTCTCAATCAATTACCAGTTGAAGAGCCGATGGGGCTTATCATACGCACAGCCGGTCTTGGTAAACGCATTGAAGAGTTACAACATGACCTAGAGATGTTGTTGAAACAATGGCAAGCAATTAATGCTGCCTATCACCAACAAAATGGTTCTTGTTTGATACATTTAGAAGGTGATGTCATTATTCGCTCGATTCGTGATAATTTGCGAAAATCCATTAGTGAAATCATCATTGATGATCATATTGCTTATGTGAAAGCCAGACAATTTATTGAACAAGTTAAGCCAGAATTTCTTCCACATGTTCGGCTTTATAAAAGTCATATTCCCTTATTTAACTTTTATCATATTGAAAGCCAAATTGAGACCGCTTTTCAAAGACAAGTTCCACTTCCTTCGGGTGGTGCATTAGTCATTGATAGAACCGAGGCATTGGTTGCCATAGATATCAACTCTGCCAAATCGACCAGTGGTCAAGATATTGAAACAACCGCCTATCACACCAACCTAGAAGCTGCAGATGAAATTGCTCGACAGCTACGTTTACGTGATCTCGGTGGATTAGTCGTCATTGACTTTATCGATATGAACGCTCAGAAACACCAAAGAGAAGTCGAGAATCGTTTAAAAGAAGCGCTCAAAGCGGATAGAGCTCGTATTCAAGTTGGACGTATTTCACGCTTCGGTTTATTAGAAATGTCTCGACAACGCTTACGTTTATCTTTAGGCGAAACCGCTCAAGAGGTATGTTCACGATGTGAAGGACGAGGGACTGTTCGAAATATTCCTTCTCAAGCCCTTTCGATTATTCGTTTAATAGAAGAAGATGCGTTAAAAGATAAAACCTGTGAAATTCATGTACAAGTGCCTGTTGATTTAGCCAGCTATATTGTCAATGAAAAACGAGACATGATTCAAGATATTCAAGACCGTCACAAAATCAAAGTGGTGATCATTCCTAATCCTTATCTTGTCGCTCCTCATTATCAAATTCAAAAAATTAAAATTGAGCAAAAACAAAAAAAAGCCAGCTATGAGTTAATTGGTCAACCGGAAGTATCAGCGCCCAACGTGCCTTTAGAAACACCGATAGAGCGCCCTGCTGTTTCTCAAATGTCCATTGAAACGCACGCTAAAGTAACTGATGAGTTGAATTTTATTCAAAGAATATTTCAAAAATGGTTTTCTTCAGCAGAGCCTGTGAAATCTACGGCCATCAAAACCAGTGAACGCACATCAAATCCTCAACGAGAAAGAAGGCATTCACACACTCATCCGACCAATCGAAAACGACGTTCTAGTCATCAACGTCAAAATCGAAAACCAAATAAATCCAAGCAAGCTTCTCAACAAGACGAAGCTTAAACTTCCCTCGGTGAGCTCTAACTTAAAAGTCAGGGCTCATCATCTGTTTGAATTTCTCAACAGCAATTTGAAAAGCATCTATTGTTGGACACTCACCCGACACTTGCCTTATAATCTTAATAGCTTAGATGAAAGGAGAATATTGTGCATAAGGATGAAGCCCTACAACTGTTAAAACTTCAAGAAACACCCTCAACCGATCAGATTCTGTCTCAATTTAATTTACAAAAAACCTCTTCTTCGGAAAATATTGAAACCCTTGAAAAAGCCAAAGATATTCTTCTCATTGAAAATTTACGCCATGATTGTTTATCCATTGGAGATCTTATCAAAAACTGTGGTTTAGAATTGGAAATACGAGTCATCCCCCCTTATATCCAAACCAAAATTGAATTTGAAGAGCACAAGCGCAATTTAGTGGTCGTCAGTTTTGCAGCCATTAAAGATCAAGGCATGGCTATTTTAGAAGAGCTCAAAGCCTGGGATGAACTAAAACGCCATCCCAATATTAGTCAAGTGATGGAATATTTTCATTTTGAAAATCATCTGCCTAAACTTTATCAGGAATATTTTACTCATGCACTCAATGACACCTCCCTGACACTTGAAAAATTGACGGATGTTAAAATTAGTCTACAAAATTATCGAAAAACTATTTTTACGAATTTGCAGGCATATGGCTACAGCATTATCAATCAATTTCGCCAAGCTAAATTATGCTTACCCGCAACATATAGAACATGTGAAGATAAGCTTTTAGGCTGTGATACCATCAAACAACTGGGACAAGTCATATTAAGACTCATTGAAGAAGAACAAGTTCTACTTGAACATTTAAAAGATGATTGCGCAAGTTTGGAACACTCAATCAAAGGCCTTCATGCACCTAAACCCTCTCATGTATTTAGCTCCATCATGCATTGGTCAACTTATAAATCTTTATTGCTTCACGAACTTAAAAATCAAAGCATGATGCAACAATTTCATCTTTGTAAAGATTTTGCCAAAGAAGAAGTCAGTTGGATGAGTTTTTTTAATTTTATCAGTGAAAAAATTGATAACACTCATTCTGCAAAAGTCATATTTACTCTTGAAGAAACCTTCAAACAAGCAGTATTGGATTATTATGAAATTAAGGAATGGTTTAGAATAGAGCGTTTACCAGAAAAACTGCACCAGTCCATACAAGGGGCTTTAGGTTTAATTCCTCCAAATCTACGATATATTGCTTTCGAATGGATTAAAAATGAAAAATTTAGTGGCAATATTCTCGTTGAAAAAATACTCGACAAGACCTTAGAGCTCACCAAAAAGAACTTGATGAATTTAGCTGGGATTGCACCTTACAGCAATCAAATTCAAAAAACCCATTCTTTAAAAGAACTATCTGAAATTGATATCTTAATGAAATAAAACAATGGCCCTAAGGGGCCATTTTCTATACCAATTCGGCTATTTTTTCTTCTATCACTTTCAATTTCTGTGTTAAATCTTCTGGGACACTTCCACCGCCTTGTGCAAAATCAGGCCTTCCGCCTCCTCTTGGACACAAGATTTTTACCCAATCTGATGCACTACCTACTCGCGCTTGCATGCCTTTAGGAATACTCACCATCACATTTAATTGTTCACCTTGAATACTATAAAGAATAAACAACCATTCTGGTTTTAAATCTTTTAACGCATCACAAAATAATCGCATGGCTTTTGCATCATAATCCACAGCACGCACCATCCAATCAGATGAATGAGTTGAAACCCACTCACGAGCCTGTAGTAACATCCACTTCTTCTCCCATTGCAAACATTGATGTTGAGACTGCTGAAGCTGTTGTTGCATGTGTGCTAAGCGCTCCTGAATTTGCTCAGGGGTGCATTTTAAAAGATTGGCAATATTTATCAAAGAAGATTCTTGTTTTTGCGCTTCATGCAGAGCACTTGCACCACTCACAAACTCAATACGACGCACACCACTGGCAATACTGGTCTCAGACAACAGTTTAAAAAATCCAATGTCGCCGGTTCTTTCGGCATGTGTTCCACCACATAACTCTTTAGAAAACTCACCCATGCTTAAAACGCGTACTTGTTCTGTATATTTCTCACCAAACAGAGCAATGGCGCCCTCTTTCTGTGCTTGTTCTAAAGAAAGCAACTCAGTATCCACCAAGGCATTCTCACGAATTCGAGCATTGACCCAATCTTCAAGGGCATGACACTCTTTTGGTGTTAGTGCTCGATTGAATGAAAAATCAAAACGACATCGACCTGATTCAACTAAAGAACCCTTTTGTGCTACCCCATCGCCCAATAATGCTCTTAAGGCTGCATGTAAAATGTGTGTTGCCGTATGATTGGCACGAATTGCTTGTCGTCTTTGTTCATCCACTTTGGCATGAATTTTTTCATGTACATGTATTGTACCCATGGCCATATAACCCATGTGTAATATTAACTCTCCCCTTTTTTGAGTATCGGTCACGACAAATTCACCATGGGGTCCGAATAACCGTCCTTCATCACCCACTTGACCGCCGCTTTCCGCATAAAAAGGCGTTTCGGCCAAAATCATGATACCCGTCTGACCTTCTGACAAACCATTCACCACATGCCCATCTTCCAAAAGACTGACTACTTGAGCAGTGTATTCCACATGAGCATACCCCTGAAACAAACTTGCTCCCAAATCCGCAGGCAAATCAAGATAGGCTGTTTGAAATTGACCATTCGCTTTCGATTGTTGACGCTGTGCTTGCATGCAAGCATCAAAACCAGCCATATCTAAAGTAACCCCAACTTCTCGAGCAGCATCCGCCGTCAAATCGACAGGAAAGCCATAAGTATCATATAATTTAAAAACAACATCACCTGACAACTGATGATTTTGACATGTTCGCATGGAGTCTTGCAGTAATTTTAAGCCTTGATGCAATGTGCGAATAAATTGTTCTTCCTCTTGCAACAAACATTCTTGCACCAAAAGCTTTTGTTTTTGTAATTGAGGATAAGCCTCTCCCATGATGTCCACCACAGCAGGCACCAATTGATGCATAAATGGAGATGGCAATGTTAACTTTTGACCATGTCGAATAGCACGACGAATGATTCGACGAAGAACATATCCACGTCCTTCATTACTAGGAATCACACCGTCAGCCAATAAAAACGTACAGGAGCGAATATGATCTGCTATCACCTGAACACTGGGTTGGCTTAAATCTAAATCTGGTTTTAAAACTGAAATAGCCTGTTTCAAATATATAAAAATATCGGTATCATAATTGCTACAAACACCTTGTAGTACCGCAGCAATACGCTCTAAGCCCATACCTGTATCAACAGAGGGTTTAGGAAGTGGCTGCATGTTGCCGGCGGGATCTCGATTATATTGCATGAACACCACATTCCATATTTCAACATAACGATCCCCATCCATCTCAGAACTACCTGGAGGACCACCGGCTACTTCAGGTCCATGATCGTAGTAAATTTCAGTACATGGTCCACAAGGACCAGTATCACCCATCGCCCAAAAATTGTCTTTGGCACCACAACGTGTGACACGACTGGCATCCACGCCCATCTCGTCTATCCAAATCGTTTCAGATTCCAGATCCTCTTCATAAACGGTCACCCAAAGCTTTTCTTTCGGAATTCCCAAAATCTCGGTTAAAAAATTCCAAGCCATCCAAATGGCTTCTTTTTTAAAATAATCACCAAAACTAAAATTGCCCAACATTTCAAAAAATGTATGATGACGTGCAGTAAAACCAACATTTTCCAAATCATTGTGTTTACCACCGGCTCGAACGCAACGTTGTACACTCACAGCCCTTGAATAAGAACGTTGTTCAGTACCTAAAAAGACATCTTTAAATTGCACCATGCCCGCATTCGTAAATAAAAGGGTTGGATCTTCTGCAGGAACCAACAAACTACTGGGGACGATCTGATGCCCTTGGTTGGCAAAAAAATCTAAAAATGCACGGCGTATTTCCGCACTATTCATCTTTTTCATATCTCTCTCGTATTCATCATGTTTAAAGCTTGGCGAATATGTGAAGTGCGATAGCCCTTCTGAAACATATAACGTTGTATTTTTGGCAACTGACTTTCTTGATGGCTCCATTTTTTTTGAATGATGCACAAAGCCTGTTCTACCCAATAATCCTCGTCCTGAGGTAAGTAATTTTCTATAAGCTCCCTATCAATTCCACATTGATATAGCTCTTGCTCAATCCAGTTTGGACCATAACCTTGTTGAACACGATGTCGAATACGTGATTCAACAAAGCGTTCATCACTTAATAAACGCTGCCTTAGACATTGCGCAATCACCTCTTCAACATCTGTTTGCGGAAATTTCGTCATAAGGCGTTGTTTTAATTCTTTTTGACTGTATTCTCGCCGCGCTAATAAGTTCAGCGCAGCATGCATGACTTTATTCATCAAGTGCTAACAAATCTTCATCTTGTTCAACAGGAATATTTTTTTGATTCGTCAAAAATTCTTTTCGAATTTGTTGTTCAAGTTCTTGTGCAATTGCAGAATGTTCTTTTAAATAAAGCCGAACATTATCTTTACCTTGACCAATTTTTTCATTTTTATAGCTATACCAAGCGCCTGATTTTTCAATAAAGCCCAACTGAACTGCCAGATTAATAATTTCACTCTCACGGGAAATACCTTCGTTGTAGTAAATATCAAATTCTGCTGTTCTAAAAGGAGGTGCCACTTTATTTTTAACCACTTTCACTTTGGTTTCATTACCCAAAATATCTTCGCCTTTTTTAATGGAACCAATCCGACGAATATCTAAGCGAACGGACGCATAAAATTTTAGTGCATTACCACCTGTCGTGGTTTCAGGGCTACCAAACATGACACCAATTTTCATACGAATCTGATTGATAAAAATCACCAAAGTATTAGAACGTTTGATATTTGCGGTTAACTTACGTAAAGCTTGTGACATTAGTCTTGCTTGCAAACCCACATGCGAATCGCCCATCTCACCTTCAATTTCAGCTTTAGGTGTTAAAGCAGCAACCGAGTCAACGATAATCACATCCACCGCACTGGAACGAACCAACATATCCGTAATTTCCAATGCTTGTTCACCGGTATCCGGTTGCGAAATCACCAATTCATCCACTTTTACGCCCAGTTTCTCAGCATAACCAGGGTCAAGAGCATGTTCTGCGTCAATAAACGCGCAAGTTCCACCTAATTTCTGACATTCCGCAATCACTTGTAAAGTTAAAGTGGTTTTACCTGAGGATTCTGGGCCATAAATTTCAACGATACGACCACGAGGTAATCCACCAATACCCAGCGCAATATCTAAACCTAAAGATCCGGTTGAAATCGCTTCAATATCGCGGGCAGCTTGTACATCACCCATGCGCATCACAGAACCTTTACCAAACTGTCTCTCAATCTGGCTTAAAGCCGCTGATAACGCTTTTTGTTTATTATCATCCATCATTGCCCCTTTCTATTCAATTTTCGCTTCATTATGTCATAGTTCTCGAGCATCTTCAAAGGTTATTAAAAAGACATAAAGACTCACTTTAAAACAAATTATTTATTAAAAAATTAACAAAATAACTCACCTTACGCACCAACTCTTGCCTCGTAGCTAAAATCCATTAAAATTT
>CAZNFJ010000047.1:0-12387 GCA_964572685.1 uncultured Legionellaceae bacterium | reverse complement strand
TTGCGGGTATTTATAATTTCGAACTTTAAGAGGGTTATGCAAGAGGTCTATTGTAGTACCGATCGGTAGCATCATTTCACGTTTATTTCCTTGTAGGTCATAAATATCCCCTAACAATAATTCACAAAATTCAAAGCCATACTGTTCTGAATATTCACGAAAAAGTTGAAAGCATAGGTGAGTTTTATTGATGATTGAGTTTAGTAAATCAATCGCAGGATCTTGTCGGTTGGAACCGACTAATAAAATTCGTCGTTGACTACTATTCAAACATTCATCAATAGATGATTGGAGCTTGCCTTGTATCACCGTGATGAATTCATCGATCTTTAATTTTAATTGAGCTTCATTTTCTTCAACAAATGCTTTCAATTGTGGCTTTGAAGCAAGTAAATTGAGCATTAATGAAACAATGCCATCTCTATTCTGTTCGAATAATATGTAGGCACATCCGTCATAGTCGAGAGATATCGTTGATATACGAGTGTCGGAAGCTGATTGCATAAAAGACTCTTAATGTTTTTAATTTTCAGAACTATATCAAACAATGGTCGAAATGTAAAGTTTTTGCTCTTGCGTGCACTGTTAAATTAAGCAGTGTGTATTAAAGTTTGACAAGCAAATTCATTATGGTTATAAAATGTCTTTAGAACAATTCTTGATAGACAAGCAGAGGTCATTTGATGCTTCTATTCATTTTTCCAGTGCAAGTTATGTGCGGCTAAAGAAACTGATCACGCCCTTAAATTTAAAAATGTTTAGTTTGTGAAACCATGTGGATTTTATCCATATCTATTTTCATTGATATGCTTTTTGAGAGATTTAATTTGGAATAAAAACATGATTACAATTCTTATCAGGTAATTTATTGTTACTTCTGGATTTTATGCTGCCTTTCATAGGTTTACTGATTCGTGGTTTAGTCACACTGATTAATATTGGTGAGTATTGCGTGAATCAACAAGCAAATAAATTTTATTAATGTTTCACGTGAAACATTAAGTAGACTATAATTTAAAGCTTAGGATGCTTTTTTTCTAATAGTTGGATGCCATGAAAAAATATTTAATTTGTCTGTCTAGTCATTTGGTTCTAGCTTGAGCCTGTAGAGGTACTTCAGTATCAGGTTATTCAGGTATAAATGCAACACAATGTAAATGGAACGGTAGTTATTGCGCTGATAGTGGTGTTGCTGAATGCACCTAAAGTATGTTTCACGTGAAACATTACTTAAGTTGGAACGATTGTAAGTATTCTGGAATGATGCAATGGATATGAAACCTTGATTCAATATGTTGCTTCAGTGCAGTTGCCGATTCAATCTCGCCATGATTAATAAATATTTGTTTCGGCAATATCTCAAAACCACTCAACCACTCTAAAATCTCTTCATAATCGGCATGGGCAGATGTACTGGTAAGTTCAACCACTTCTGCATGAATGGGAATCATTTCACCATGAATTTTTAAATGTGTTTCATGATTTAAAAGTCGAGCACCTCGGGTTCCCGTTGCTTGATAACCGGTGATGATAATGCAGCTTTTTTCATCGGGCCCAAATGCTTTCAGGTGATGAAGTACTCGGCCACCTGTCATCATGCCACTGGCTGAAATGATGATTTTCGGAGTAGTGATCAAATCAATCGCTTTGGATTCATCCGGGGTTTGGATATATTGAGCGCGCCGACATATTCGTTGACAGTCGGTGGGATTTAATCGATGTTCATGTAAATACTTTTGTAAAATTTTAGTCGCATCTATCGCCATGGGACTGTCTAAAAAAATAGGGATATTAGGAATACGCTTGGCACAGAGAAGTCTATCAAGATAGTATAAAATAGCTTGGGTTCGCCCGACTGCAAAGGCAGGGATTAATATGGTCCCTCCACGATGAGCGGTATACTCTATGCTTTGAGCTAAAATTTCTAAACTGTCTTCTTGATCATGTTTACGGTTACCATAAGTCGATTCGATAATCAGTGTATTTGCAAACTTTGGTTGACTGGGGCATTTCATGATAGGGTCTCTTGGTCGACCTAAGTCTCCGCTAAATATTAAGGTTTGTTTAGGCGTTTGAACTTCGATAAAGCTCGCGCCTAGAATATGCCCCGCACTTCTCCAAGTGAATTGAAGAGTGGAATCGAGATGAAGCGGTTCATCAAAATCGATCACTTCAAAAGTTTTTAAACAATTCTCTGCATCCTCTTCAGTATAAAGAGGTAAGGCTGGATGATGTTTGCTGTAATGATAAAGATTGGCGCGTCTGGCATCTTCTTCTTGTAAAAATCCGCAATCAGGCAATAACACTTTGCATAAATCATAAGTAGCCGGCGTACAAAAAATTTTTCCTTTAAATCCATTTTTGACTAGTAAGGGAATGTAACCACTATGATCGATATGCGCATGTGTCAACATCACGTGTTGAATATCTTTCGGAGATACTGGCAAGGGTTGCCAGTTCATCAATCTTAAGTCTTTAAGACCTTGAAATAATCCACAGTCGATTAGCACACGATGGTCGTGATATTCCAATAGTGTCTTTGATCCAGTGACGGTACCAGCGCCACCTAAAAAAGAAATTTTCATAGTGGTTTTATTGTCGAATAGCATCCATAATTAGATTATAGAACAATATTGGAGTTTTAATGTGAAGATCACAGAGTGGGTTGTTGTCACAGGCCCTCCATCTTCAGGAAAAACAACTCTTATTGAGGCCCTGCAAGCCAAAGGTTATTTAATTAGCCCAGAGGTGGCTCGGGAACTCATCGTCGAATGTACGCAAACAAACACGTTTCAAAGCATAGACATTTTCCAACGACAATTGTTGGCTATTACCTGTCGCCGGGAGCATTTTCTCGATTCCAATCAAATGATCTTTTTTGATAGAGGTATTCCAGATAGCATTGCTTATTTTAAATATAATCATCTTGACACTAAGGATGCCATGCAGGCTTCGAAATTTAGACGTTATAAACAAGTCTTTTATTGTGAAGGTTTGCCTGTCATTCATGATGCTGTTCGTAAAGAAAGCGATGCGGCAGCTAAAAAAATTGGTCGATTGATATTAGAAGCATATCAAATTTTAAACTATCATCCGATTATTCTGCCTGTTGTAAGTGTAGAACAACGTTTGAATTTGATTTTAAATAATATTGGCGTCTCCTAAATCCTATGAGACAATGAGATATTTTTTTAAAGGTTCATCATGAAAAAAAAGATATTAATTATTAATACCGGTGGTACCATTTCCAGTGTGCGAACAGCTCAGGGCTTTTCCCCCCTCCAAGGTCATTTAGCAAAAACCTTGCCCCAGTTGTTGAGTTTGCAGCATCCTGATATGCCTGAATATCATATTCATGAATATGAACCTCTATTGGATTCATCCAATATGAGCTTAAATGAATGGAATTTAATCGCAGAGGATATCTTTAAGCATGACGCTTATTATGATGGTTTTGTCGTATTGCATGGGACCGATACCATGGCTTATACGGCGTGCGCTTTATCATTTATGTTAGAAAATCTCGCCAAACCTGTCATTATTACCGGTTCTCAAATTCCACTCACGGAAGTTAGAAATGATGCTGCGGATAATTTGACCAGCTCGTTATGGATTTGTGCGAACACAGATTTGAATGAAGTTTGTGTGTATTTTGATCATCAGTTGATGCGAGGAAATCGAACTCGGAAGATCAGTGCGCAAGCTTTAGCTGCATTTGATTCTCCGAATTATCCCTATTTGGCTGATATTGGTATTCATATCAAAATCAAAGAAAATTATTGTTTAAGAAAACCAAACGAGCCCTTACGTTTACAAAAAATATCTTCACATTTTATTGCAAACTTTCGATTGTTTCCAGGGTTTTCAACCGAGGTTTTACAATTTATTTTGGAGCAACCGGTAGAGGGTTTGGTTTTGGAAACTTATGGAAGTGGTAACGCGCAAAACAATAATCCTGAATTTTTGAAATTATTAAAAGCGGCATCAGAAAAAGGAGTTGTGATTGTTAACTGTACTCAATGTCTGCATGGACAGGTTGAGATGGGGCAATATGCAACGGGATTTAGTTTGCTTAAAGCCGGTCTTATTAGTGGTTATGATATGACGCCAGAAGCAGCTCATTGCAAACTTTTGTATCTATTGTCGAAATACAAAGATGTGCAGCAAGTCAGAAAATATTTATTGAGAAATTTAAGAGGAGAGATGACTTCCGATCTGATTTAGACTCGGAGGTATACTCTAGCCGCACTACTCGGTTTAGGGTTTATCTGATATAATGTTTTGATTATGACATGGATTAACCCCGAGGGTATAAATGACTGATACAACCACTTATGATTCAAGTAATATTAAGGTTTTAAAAGGTTTAGATGCAGTTCGAAAACGTCCTGGTATGTATATTGGTGATACCGATGACGGTACAGGCTTGCATCATATGGTCTTTGAAGTGGTTGATAACTCGATTGACGAGGCATTGGCGGGTCATTGTCGGCAAATCAAGGTGGTTATCCATTCGGATGATGCTGTATCGGTCACTGATGATGGTCGAGGTATTCCGGTTGATCTTCATCCCGAAGAGGGTCGTTCTGCTGCAGAAGTTATCATGACGATTCTTCATGCTGGTGGTAAATTTGACGATCAATCTTATAAAGTATCGGGTGGTTTACATGGAGTGGGTGTTTCTGTGGTGAATGCCTTATCCTCTGAATTACACTTAACCATTCATCGTAATGGTCGTTTATATGAACAACATTATCGAAATGGTGTGCCAGATGCGCCGCTTGCAGAAACTGGAAATTCTGATTCAACTGGAACCTCGGTTTGGTTCCAAGCAAGCTCAGATGTATTTACGAATATTTTATTTCATTATGATATTTTGGCAAAACGCTTACGCGAGTTATCTTTTTTAAATCCCGGTGTCAGTATTGATTTATTGGATGAGCGTACTCAAAAGCAAGAAATTTTTTGTTATGAAGGCGGTATTCGTGCGTTTGTTGAGCATTTAAACAAAAATAAAACACCTATCATCCCAAATGTTTTTTATTCAGCCGGTGAAAAAGATGGAGTGGCTGTTGAATTGGCTCTTCAATGGAATGATTCTTATCAAGAAAATTTTTATTGTTTTACCAACAATATTCCGCAAAAAGATGGTGGTACTCACTTGGCGGGTTTCAGAGCAGCGCTCACTCGTACGCTCAATACCTATATTGAGCAAGAGGGTATTGCTAAAAAAGCCAAGGTGGCAACTATCGGGGATGATGCTCGTGAAGGTTTAACGGCTGTTCTCTCTGTAAAAGTGCGAGATCCAAAGTTTTCATCACAGACTAAAGATAAATTGGTTTCATCTGAAGTAAAATCAGTTGTGGAATCCGTGGTTGGTGAGAAATTACATGATTATTTGATGGAAAGCCCTGCTTTTGCGAAAGCAATTGTTAATAAAATGCTAGAAGCAGCGCGAGCGCGAGAAGCGGCTCGTCGAGCTCGAGACATGACACGTCGTAAAGGCGCTTTAGATATTGCCGGACTTCCTGGAAAGCTGGCTGATTGTCGTGAAAAAGATCCCGCGAAAAGCGAATTGTATATTGTCGAGGGTGATTCTGCGGGTGGTTCAGCCAAACAAGGTCGAGATAGACATTATCAGGCTATTTTGCCATTAAAAGGTAAAATTTTGAACGTTGAAAAGGCTCGTTTTGATAAGATGTTGGCTTCTCAAGAAGTGGCAACCTTAATTACAGCGCTAGGGTGTGGTATAGGCAAAGAAGATTATGATCCGGATAAAATTCGTTATCATCGTATTATTATCATGACCGACGCCGACGTCGATGGTTCACATATTCGCACCTTACTATTGACCTTTTTTTATCGACAAATGCCCGAACTGTTGAATCGTGGTTATATTTATATTGCTCAACCGCCTTTATACAAAGTTAAAAATGGTAAGCAAGAGCAATATGTAAAAGATGATGATGCATTGGAGGCCTATTTATTACAACAGGCTTTAAATGATGCTTCATTAATTCCACATTTGGGAGCCCCACCAATTTTGCCTCAGGCTTTAGAAGTTTTAGTTAAAAAATTCAATCGGTTCAAAAAACTTATTGATAGACACCAATTAACTTATCCTGAAGTTTTGTTACGGGAAATGTCAAAACTACCTTTATTAGAAATAGAAGATTTACACCTTGAAGCCAAAGTGCAAGATTGGGTTGAAAAGCTTAAACAAAGTTTTGTTCAAAATCCTTTGGCTTGGCAAAATTATGATGTTGAGGTGTATTATCATGCTGAATTAAATATTTATTTACCCAGAGCCCATCATGAGCAACATGGTTTACGTACCGCTTATACGTTCCAAAAAGAATGGTTTATGAGCAAAGACTATAAAGAACTATGTGCTATTTCTGAAGAATTAAGTAGTATTATTGGCGAAGGTGCTAAGATTTGTCGTGGTGAAAAATCTTATGAAATTCAAGATTTTCAACAAGCGGTTAACTGGTTGATGGATGAGGCGAAACGGGGTCAAAATATTCAGCGATACAAAGGTCTCGGTGAAATGAATCCGGATCAATTATGGGAAACCACGATGGATCCTTTGTCACGTCGTATGCTTCAGGTTACTGTTGACGATGCGGTGGCAGCTGATCAGATTTTTACCTGTTTGATGGGTGATCAAGTTGATCCTCGTCGCGAATTTATTGAGAGTAACGCTTTATCAGCTCGATTTATTGACGTGTAATTTAGATGGATGCTCCATCTTTTGGGTGGGGCATAAGCTGCATCCTTGCAGTGATGATATCCGTGGCTTTATATGAGTGACATCTTGTCTGACATTCCTGTCTTCAACAGCTTTCCAAATAAAAAAAGCGATTTAGAACGAGGCTGCATCCTTGCAGCAGTTCCATCCATCGCCTTATATGAGTGACATCCTGTCCGACATTCCGTGTCTTCAACTACTTTCCCTATGAATATAGAATAGCGTTTTCCAATTTTTTTCGCTAGAGCGATTGGCTGATCTTCTTGTAAGACATGTCTGACAAATTGGTAAGCATTTGACGCTAGATGAACTTAATCCAGGAGATGTTTTTTGAGTTCAAGAATTTTATCACGAACTTCAGCGGCTTTTTCGAATTCTAGTTGCTGGGCAAATTGATTCATTTGTTTTTCAAGTTTTTGGATAGTCTTAAATACAATTTGGGGTTCCATTAAAATATATTCACCTTGAATAGCTGCTTCTTGAGGTGATATGGTTTTTTCAGTTTCAATGAGGTCATGAATTTTTTTCTCAATACCTTTTGGGGTAATGCCATGTTCCTGATTGTAATTAAACTGTTTGCAACGACGTCTTTCGGTTTCTTGTAGGGCTTTTTGAATGGAGTTTGTTATCTTGTCAGCATATAAGATGGCTTTGCCTTCTAAATGACGTGCTGCTCGCCCAATTGTTTGTATTAATGAGCGTTCAGAACGTAAAAAGCCCTCTTTGTCCGCATCTAAAATCGCAACCAATGAGACTTCAGGCATATCTAGACCTTCTCGAAGTAAGTTAATTCCCACCAACACGTCATATTTACCTAAACGTAAGTCACGAATAATTTCAACGCGCTCAACTGTATCAATGTCAGAATGCAAATATTGAACAGCAATGCCTTGTTCTTGCAGATAGGCGGACAAATCTTCAGCCATTTTTTTGGTGAGAGTGGTAACGAGAACTCTTTGGTTTTTGGTTTTCGCCACATGAATTTCAGAAAGCAAATCATCAACTTGGTTTAATACCGGTCGGATCTCCACTATGGGATCAAGTAAACCAGTCGGTCGTATCAATTGTTCAGCAACTTGATCGGCATGTTCTAGTTCATAAGGACCAGGCGTCGCTGAAATATAGATGGTTTGTGGCGCTCTTTCATTAAATTCTTCGAATCGTAATGGTCGATTATCCAATGCGGAGGGTAATCGAAAACCATATTCAACCAAGGTTTCTTTTCGTGCTCGGTCGCCTCGATACATGCCAGTAATTTGAGGCACCGTTACATGGGATTCATCGATGATTAATAAAGCATGAGTGGGTAAATAATCAAATAATGTCGGCGGAGGTTCACCAGGTGCTCGATTAGCCAAATATCTAGAATAATTCTCAATACCTGAGCAATAACCCAGTTCCATCATCATTTCAATATCAAAAGCAGTTCGCTGTTGCAGACGTTGATATTCTAATAATTTATGATGTTGTTGGTAAAACTCTAAGCGCTCACAGAGTTCGACTTTTACATGCTCAATGGTTTCTAAAATACGTTCGCGTGGGGTAACGTAATGTGTTTTGGGAAAGATGGTCATGCGCGGTACTTTTTTAGCAATGGTGCCAGTTAAGGGATCAAAAATGGTAATTTGCTCAACTTCATCATCAAATAATTCAATACGTATGGCTTCTTTTTCACTATCGGCAGGAAAAATATCAATAATATCACCATTGACTCGAAACTGCCCGCGACTTAAACTTCCTGTGGTTCTGATGTATTGCATTTCAGCCAGACGTGCTAGGATTTTTCGTTGAGAACAGGTTTCATGTGTGGATAAATGTAAGACCATTCCTAAATAACCTTGAGGGTCACCTAATCCATAAATGGCCGATACTGTGGCAACAATGATGGCATCGGGTCGTTCTATCAACGCCTTGGTTGCAGAAAGTCGCATTTGTTCAATGTGAGCATTAATTGACGCATCCTTTTCAATGAATGTATCGGATGATGGGACATAAGCCTCAGGTTGATAATAATCGTAATACGAGACAAAATACTCCACGGCATTGTCTGGAAAAAACGATTTAAATTCGCTGTATAATTGTGCGGCTAAAGTTTTATTAGGTGCCATGATTAATGCAGGACGTTTTACTTGTTGAATGACATGCGCCATGCTAAAGGTTTTACCAGAGCCAGTAACACCCAATAATATTTGTTTGGCAAGACCCGCCTCGACGCCCTCTACGAGGGTTTTGATGGCTTGAGGTTGATCGCCAGCAGGTGAAAAACTAGATTTTATTTTGAACAATTCTTTCATAGCTATGACTATAGCACAGGAGTAATAAAATGGATATGAGGCTTGCTGAACGCATGCATAAAATAAAGCCATCTCCAACCCTTGCGGTTGCAGAAAAAGCCAATCAATTAAAAGCCCAAGGACAGGATATTATCGGATTGGGTACAGGCGAACCTGATTTTGACACACCTCAGTTTGTTAAAGATGCAGCCATCGCAGCCATTCAGTCAGGGTTTACTAAATACACTGCAGTTGATGGTATCCTAGATTTAAAAAAAGCGATTCAACATAAGTTAAAAGAAGAAAATTCTCTAGAATATGAATTGAATGAAATTATTGTGGGTACCGGAGGAAAGCAATGTTGTTACAACTTATGCATGGCTTTGTTGAATCCAGGAGATGAGGTCATTATTCCTGCTCCTTATTGGGTATCTTATCCGGATATGGTGATGTTGGCAGACGGTGTGCCAGTGGTGATTTCAACAACTGCAGAACAACAATTTAAAATTACCCCCAAGCAACTTGAAGAGGCAATTACCCCACAAACTAAAATGATTTTCATTAACAGCCCATCCAATCCATCGGGTGTGGCTTATTCAAAGGAAGAGCTTTTTGCTTTGGGTCAAGTTTTAAAAAGACATCCACAAATTTGGATAGCAACCGATGATATGTATGAACATATCTTATGGAAAAAACCATTTTATAATATTGTGAATGCAGTTCCTGAACTTAAAAAACAAACCATCGTACTCAATGGCGTATCTAAAGCTTATGCGATGACGGGCTGGCGTATTGGTTATGCCGCAGGTGACAAGGCAGTTATTGAACAAATGAAGTCTGTGCAGTCACAATCGACTTCAAACCCTTGCTCTATTGCACAAAAAGCGGCTGTGGCTGCACTCATGGGCAATCAACATGTTGTAGACGAGATGAATCAAGCATTTCATGAAAGGCATGAATATGTTTATCATCGTCTAAAAGCAATGCCTAATGTGGATGTTGTTCCAGCAGATGGCACTTTTTACTTATTTCCCTGTGTTCAAACAGTTATTGAAAAACTAGGGATGCGAGATGACTTAGAGTTTGCAGAAAGATTGCTTCAGGAAAAGGGACTGGCTTTGGTACCGGGGTCTGCCTTTGGTACACCAGGCTGTGTGCGTATTTCTTTTGCAACCAATAGGGCTGTTTTAGAAAAAGCCATGGACCGAATGCAAGCCTTTATTTTGGGTGAATAAGCAAGATTTTTGTGTCTATAGTGATTTAGCCTGCTGTAGACACAAAAAAATGATTTTTTTTTAAAAAATGCTTGACCCCGCGAGGTTTTAGAATTAATATTTCCCCAGATTCCTCGGTAGCTCAGTCGGTAGAGCGGATGACTGTTAATCATTAGGTCACAGGTTCGAGTCCTGTCCGAGGAGCCAATTAGGACGATGTGGTAAGTTTAGGAAGACATCAAAGGGTTTTCGTGGCTTAAACACTAGCTTTTCAGCGCTCATTTCCAAGTTCGGAAATAAAATTGTGATAATTCGCCTCTTTTCTTCTAGTTCCGAACTTTTGAACAAATCATGGGCTTTGGACGCTAATGCAAATATGGTTGATAGGGATTTATTAAAACCGTCATCTGCCTCGGTTAATCTTTGCAACCTGACTTCGACATTGTGCCTTTCAGCTTGAAGACCTGTGATTATCTCGTCGTACTCTTCTTTTGAGACTTGAGCATCCAAAAACAGTTCTCTAGCCCTTGTTATTCGAATTTGAATGGTTTGATACTGTTTTTGTAATTTGTTGCTTTCTTGAATCTGATGTTCATGCTCTGCGGCGGAGCTCTTCTTCAACTCGGTATTTAGCTCGATTAAAATATTGTCTGGTATTTTCATCCCTTTTAATACGTCCTCTATTTGAGTCAATATTTTTTCTTCACTCAAGTGATAGCAGTAAGAGCAATCACCTTTGGTTTTCGTAGGACGCATATAAACATATTTTTCTTTCTTGAGTTCAGGGCTATAACCACATCCGCAATGCTGGCATTTTAATAATCCCTTTAGAACAAAAGGTTTTGCCGTTCGTTTAGACTTGCTTTTTCTTTTACCTTTTCGTATCTGTTGGCATTCATCAAACAATTCTTTAGAAATCAGTATGGGATGAACATGTTTGTATAACATGCCGTTGTACTGCATATAGCCATAATAAAACGGATTTTGGAGAATTTTCTCGACCTGACTTTTTGAGATTTTACAGCCCTTCTTACTTCTCAATCCTTCCTCGGTGATCCGCAAGCGAATTTCACTCATGGAATACAGACCTGATGCATAATCTTCAAACATCTTTTTGACAAGGCTACCACGCACAGGATCAATATAAACGTCTACTTTTTCCCTTTTCTTATCCATACGTTTGCCATTGAGATAGCCCAATGGCGAATCACCTAGAATGGTGCCTTCTTCAAGCTTTTTGCGAGCGCTTCGTTTCACATTGTCTGAGATTTTATTGCGATAATCGTTAGCAAGAATAACATCAAGGTTTTTTATAAATTTATCAGTGCTATTCATATCTCGATGCTCGATAAGCCCGTTTTTTACATAATGGATTTCGATACGATCTTGTTTGAGTAATCGCTGTAATTCGATGTATTGCTCGTCAAAATCACGTTGTAACCTATCAACGCAGTAACAAAGAACAATGATTTTATCTTTTTGTTTTTTGACGTAATTAACCATCTTGGAGAATTCTGGCCTACCGATGGCGGTAGAACTTTCAACAATCCTAAATTGCTCAACCACTGTGAAGTTTTTATCAATGGCGTACTTAAAACAACTTTGAATTTGCGCATCCAACGAATGCCCATCTTCCTGCTCTTTTGATGACACTCGTGCCAAAATTACAGCTTTCATGATTCATTACCTCTTTAGACTGCTTTATAAATAATCAAACTAAAACCGTGGCTACTCTAATTCAAAACTCTTTAAAATCCCAGCTCTTTCGTGCTCAGGGCTTGTGCCATAGCACGAAATAATAACCCCTTGGTTTTTTTCATGACCTAAATTTTGAGATAAATTGGAAACTAACAAAGGAGACCGATCACTGCGCATCATTTTTCTTGTGAGGGTATGCCTAAACGAATGTGGTTTGTGATACGGTAGGTCGTTGTTTTCAAATGCTTGCTTGAAAATACTTCGAATGGTTGTTTGAGATTTGATAAACTCTCTTTCCAAAACCAAGCAAGGCAGACCCTCATGAGTAAAGCTGGGAATGATTCTTGGAAACAGAGGGCATTTATCTGTGAAGCCTTGGCCTTTAAGAAACTCAATAACTCGACTTTAGCCATTTTTGAATAAATTGAAGTGGGATTTAAGATTAGAAAGG